>DIHI01000028.1:0-3345 GCA_002420085.1 Lysobacterales bacterium UBA5700
GCAGTTTCCGACTGGGCCGCAGCAGCCGGAACTGCGGGCGCTGCCGGCGCGGCATCGAGTACGCGGGTCGGGCTTTCGCCACCCTTGCCGTCGAACACCCGTAGTTCCAGGCTGTGCGAGCCGGACGGGCCTTCGAGCGTAGCGGTGCGCGGCTCCAGCGACAGCAAGCGCCAGCCGGGGCGGCCTTCGATCGACGCGCCCTCGCGGACCCGGAGGGTGGTGTTGGCGTCGGTGTCGCGCAGCGAGGCCATCCGCAACTCCGGGGTGATGACTACGCTGGTCAGTTCCAGGTTGCCGATCGAGGCCGCTTCGGGTGCGTTGTCGGCGAGTTGCACGGCCTGCGGTCGGCGATCCGGCGAGAACAGCGGACGATCGACCACTTCGGTGAAACTCGCGAAGGCATCGAGTTCGACCTCGGCCTGGCGGCTGCCAACTGCCGGCAGGGGCGGTGCCAGCGCGCCGTCGTCCGGGTGCGGTGTGACCCGCGCGCCCAGGCCGAGCCCGGCGGCCACCGCCAGCAGCAGTGCCCAGGCGGTGAAGGTCGCCAGAATCAGGGTTTGCAGTGGCCAGCGGTCAAGCATCCTGGTCTCCCCGATGACGCAAGTAGCCGTACAGCGCGAAGCTGACGTCGAGCGCGCCGGCCATCTCGGCGTTGACGCCGCGCCCCCGACGCATGAGGATCGACAGATTGTCCACGAACAGGGTCGGTCGTTCCGATTCAAGGGCGTGCAGGATCGCCGCCAGTTCCTGGGTGCCGCAGCGCAGGCGGACTTCGATCTGGACCCGACGGAAGCGCTCGTTGGTGCGGGTGCGCGCCGGGGTGCGCTGGGTGAGTTGGCAACTGTCGCTCGACGGGCTGGCGTTCTCGACCACCGCCTCCAGCCGCCCGACCAGGGCGGCGGTGGCCAATTCGGCGCTGGCTTCCGGCAGGAAGCCGGGATTGTCCGCCTCGGCGGCCTGCAAGTCTTCCATGCGCTTGACGATGTCGTCGCGCTGGGCGACGGTCATCCGCAGGCGCAGTTCCTGATCGCGCAGATCGATCAGTTGCCGCCGCAGTTCGAGTTGCGGCTGGGTCCACCACCAGTGGATGGTGAGGGCATAGACGAGCAGCAGGACCAGGCCGAGGATGCCCAGTGCCAGCCAGCGATCACGATCAGGGCGTGGCATTGGCGGCTCCTTCGGTCGGGACGACCACCTGGGCATTGAGGGTGAAACGGTCGCGGCCGCTGATCCGGTCCGGTTGCACGGCCCCGCTCAGGGCCGGCGACTTGAGATAGGGCGACCCCTGGAGGCGTGACACCGTGGCCGGTGCCTCACTGCTGTAGCCGATCACGATCAGATCGGTACCGTTGAGATTGAGCCGCTCCAGGGCGGTCACGTCGGGCAGCCGACGGCTGATGTCCTCCAGCAGGGCGATCACTGGCGGTCGAAGGGCTCGCTGTTCGGCAAGAAAGCCCGAGCCTTCGACTGCGTCCATCAGCCGTTGCCGCTGTGCCGAGACCAGCCGTGCCTCGTCGCGCAGGGCAGCGATGCGGGCTTCCAGTTCGGCGACCGCCTGGCGACGGTTGTCCAGCGATTGCCAGAGGGCGAGCCAGAGCGCGGTCAGGGCGATCGCGATCAGCAGCAGGTGGCTGCGGAGTTCCGGGTCGGAGCGCCGGTGTCGCCGTTCCGGCGGCAGCAGATTGAGGCCGAGCGGTCCGTTCGGGCCAGTCAGATCGACCGCTTCGAGGGTGGTCGCCAGAGGACCGAGCGCGGCCAGGGCGGCATCGAGCTGTGCCTTCGGCAAGACCACGAGTTCGGCGCGCAGGGTGCCGCGATCGGGGCTATGGGTGACCACTCGGGCGTCATAGACGACCTGATCGGCGGTGAACGGGGTCTGCCGGTCGATCTCGAAGCCGGCGACATCGCGCAGACGCTCGGCCGCCGCCGCTGGCAGGTCGAGTTGGCAGCGCAGGGCACGTGACAGGGGCAGGGCCAGCCGACGTGGCCGCTGCGCGGCATCCGGATCCAGGCGTGGCTCCAGTCCTTCGATCTGGTCGTGGCCGATCTGCACCGGTGCGGTGCTGTCGTCACCCAGGCGGAGGGTCAGCCCGTCGCTGTCGAGGATCAGCCACAGGGGCGCCCGACGCCGACTGAGCAGACGCCGCCAGTGCGGCGGCAGCCACGATGCCAACGCCTGTACCCACCAGGCGAACCAGGCAGGGATGGGCGTCTGCGCAAATCGCAGGCGCAACCGTTGCCACTCGCGCAGGAGCGGCGCTACGACAGCATCACTTCGGCTCATTCAGCGAATTTCCCCCTCGCGTGTCCCCAGCACCACATACGGCCGCCCGGCCGCATCGCCGGCCCCCACTCTCACGGTTTGCGTCAACAGCAACCGAGTGCCGTCCGCGAGAGCCGCGAGGGCGTCAATACTATACGTTCCGCTCCCACTTGCCGATAAGTCGCGGCCGTCGGCGGCCGTCGGCGGCGCCTGCACGGTCGGCGGTCCTTGCCTTCCTGACGTGTCGCTCGGCGCTTCCTCGACGTCGCCGGAGCGGGCGTCGGAGCGGTCGCCTGAGCGGTCACCGGGCGTGGGCTTGCGGGCGTCGACGATCCCGGCGATGTCGTCCGCAGCCATGCCCAGGGCATGCAGCACGGCGGCGTCGGCGAAGTCGGCATTGACCGGACGACCGCTGTGGACGGTCAGTGAGGACGCGATCCTGGCGAACAGGTCCGGGCTCATGCCCAGTACGCGCTGGACCTCGGCGACCGAGGCGAACGGCATGTCGGCTGCGCCGTAGGGCAGGCCGGCGGCCTGATAGTCGGGATCCTCGGCGCCGTGCATCATGACCAGATCGTCCGGATCGCGCCAGTCGGCGATGGCGTCGGCCAGGGCCAGGGCCTGCGGCTCCTCGACACCGTGGAACTCGAACAGTCTGGCCAGGGTTTCCGGGTCGGTGGTGTTGAGATCGAGCCGGCCGGTTTCGTCGTGTACCCGCAGGGTGACCCGGATGCCCTCGAAGTCGAGATGATAGGGGCGTCCGTCGGGCACCATGCGTCGCTGCGGATCGACCTCACGCATGCGCATCACGGCCAGTTCGGTGCCGGCTTCGGCGGCCAGGCGCGCCTGCGCCAGTGACAGTGCCGAGCGGCCGAGCAGACCCTCGATCCGTGACGTGAGTGCGAACGCACCGACCACGCCGACCATCAGGGCCAGCAGCCAGAGCACCAGGACCAGGGCCAGGCCACGGGTCTTCATCGGGTGTCGTCCGTGCGTCGTGCCGGCCGATCGATCGGGCGAGGTGCAGTCGTCCGGAACGGTGTGGCGTTGGCAGCCGCGAGCGGCAATTCCACTTGCAGCGG
>DIHI01000028.1:3468-5527 GCA_002420085.1 Lysobacterales bacterium UBA5700
GGCAGGCTGGTCATCGAGGTCCACTCGTCCTGCCAGTCGCTGATCTCGCCCTGTTCATCGAAACCACGATAGTAGAACCGCGCTTCGGCGATGTCCTCCAGCAGCACGGCCGGTGGGCGTTCGTCCTCGATCACCAGTTGATCGCCAACCAGCATGACGTGGTCGAGCACCAGGCTCCGACGGTCGCCGTCCTCGACCAGGCGCAGGGTCAGCAGATAGGGCCCGCCGTGCGACAGATAGCCCGGCATCGGTGCCACGAAGCGCAGCAGGCTGGATTCGCCCTGCAACTGCCGACGGTCGGCCTCGACCTCACTGCCCTCGGCCAGCCAGGGTTGGGCGATGATGGTAGGCCACATTCGGCGCAGAAAATGCTGGGCCGCGCGGACCCGGTCGATGCGTTCGGCCAGGGTCTGGCCGCGTTCGACCGAGCCGATCGCCCCGCGCAGGGCACCGAAGCCGATCGCGACGCCGAGTGCCAGCAGGGCCACGGCCAGCAGCACCTCGATCAGGCTGAAACCGCGTGTCCGGACAGCCATCAGGGCATCCCCGCATCCGGTGGCGGCACCCGCAGGCGCAGTGTTGCGAAGCGATGGACATGGGCGCCCTGACTCGGCGCCACCTCCAGTTCGATGCGATACAGGATCGGTGCGCCGAACGCTTCCAGTGGTGATTCGCCGAGTGCCTCCTCGGCCGTTTCCACGGTTTCCAGGGCAGGTCCGCCAGCGCGCCCACCCGCGCGCCCATCCGAGTCGCTGCCGGCTTCGAGGTCGGCCTCGGGACCGGCCTCGGGATCGGTCGGGTCCGGTTCGGCGAAGGGATCGGCCAGTGCCTCGGTCGGCACTTCCTCGACCCGCAGGTGCCAGCGGAAGCGACCGTCTTCCGACTCGCCGCCGAACTCACCCGGTGTCAGGGGTTCGACCACGCCCAGCGGGGCAATCAGCGATTGCGCGATCGCTGCGACTTCGGTCCGCTCGCCGGCCATGCGCACCTGGGCCAGACCGCCGGATACGATCGACAGCAGCAGGCCGACCGCCGCTGCCAGCAGGGCGAACGAAATCAGAACCTCCAGCAGGGTGAAACCGGCCTGGTGACGGGCACGGGCCGGGATCATGATCGCCCGCCCCGTTCGATCCGCACCCGGCCGGTCAGCCAGTCCACTGCGATCCGCATTTCCGCATCGCCGCTGCGCAATTCGACACCACCCCCGGTCGCCGAACCGTCCGGAAAGAACCGGATCGAGGCGACGGTCGGGGTGGTCAGTTCCTGACGGGCGGTGATGACTTCGGCCGTGATGCCCTTGCCGAGGGCACCGCGCCGGTTGTTGGCGGCAACCCATTCACGGCTTTCGACGTCGAGGGTGAACACCTGTGATTGGCCGGTCACCAGGGCGCGCGCGCGGGCGAAATTGAGCCCGCTGCCGATCTCCTGGGCCGCCGCGCGCAACTGCCGGCCTTTCAGGCCACCGCTCAGCGTCACCGAAAGCACGCCCATGGCGACGGCGAACAGGGCCACCACCACCAGCGTTTCCAGCAGACTGAAGCCGTGTTGCGCGCGCATGATCGGTCACTGAGCCGGACTGATGTCGCGATCGACTCCGTCGCCGCCCGGACGCCCGTCGGCACCCAGGCTGACCAGATCGAAGCGGGTCTCGGTGCCTGGCACCCGATACTCGATCGGCCGCTGCCAGGGATCCTTCAGCTCATCGGCCTTGGCATAGGGACCGAGCCAACTGCTGCTGCCACTCGGCTGGCGGACCAGATCTTCGAGGTTCTGCGGCAGCGCGCCGACGTCCAGTTCGTATTGCTCGATCTTGCCAGACAGCATGTTCAACTGGGTTTCCGCCAGCCTGGCCCGAGCACGATCGCTGCCGCCGAACACGCTGTTGGCGACCATCGTGCCGATGAAGGCGATCAGGGCGACCACGATGAGGATTTCCAGCAGGCTGAAGCCGGCCTGACGAAGTGGGCGTTGCAGAGCGATTGCGTTCATGAGGGTGATCTCGCGGGTTCGATGAAGGACATTGAGCGTTCGAGCGGTACTGGCCCGAGTGGCGGGGGGG
>DIHI01000028.1:5687-7550 GCA_002420085.1 Lysobacterales bacterium UBA5700
ACCACCACCGCCATGAACACGGTCAGGGCAGGCACCAGGGCGGCCAGCATCCGGTCGAGCGCATGCCGGGTCTCCTGATCGAAGGTGTCGGCCACCTTGAGCAGCATGGCGTCGAGCGCGCCCGATTCTTCGCCGACCTGGATCATCTGCAAGGCCAATCGCGGCACCACTTTGCGATGCCCGAGCGAGACCGCCAGACCATTGCCGGTCTTGACCGCCTCGGCGGCTTCCTCGATCGCTCCCGCCAACACCCGATTGCCGACCACCTTGCCGGCGATGTTGAGCGCCGACAGCAACGGTACGCCGTTGCCGAGCAGGGTGCCGAGTGTGCGTGCGAACCGAGCGGTTTCCATCCGGGCCAGCATCGGCCCGACCCAGCGCTGGGCCAGCAGGCGGGTGTCGAGACGCAGCCGCCATTCCGGCTCCTGCCAGCGGCGATTCAGCCACAGCCCGACCATGGCCAGGATGCCGACGATCAGCCAGAAATAGTCGCGGACGATCATGCCCAGGCCGAGCACGATCTGCGAGATCAGCGGCAACTCGATGCCGGCATTGTCGAACACGGTCTCGAACTGCGGTACCACGTAGGCCAGCATGACGATCAGGGTGAGCGTCACCACCGACATCAGGATGGCCGGGTAGATCATGGCATTGATGACACTGGCGCGCAGTGCCTGGCTGCGTTCGAGGTAGTCGGCCAGCCGGGCCAGGGCGATTTGCAGGCCGCCACCGGCCTCGCCGGCCCGGACCAGATTGATGTAGAGCTTCGAGAACAGGCCGTGCTGCTGTTCCAGGGCGCTGGACAGCGGCGCACCGCCGCGAACCGTTTCCCGCACCCGAGCGATCACCCGCCGGGCGGCCTCTGACTCGGGCAGGTCCATCAGGATGCCGAGCGCACGATCGAGCGGCTGCCCGGCGCCGAGCAGGGTGGCCAGTTGCTGGGTGAATTGCTGAATCTGGGCTGGACCGAGGTCGCGCCGACGCAGGAACCCGGCCAGCAGGCCGCCCTCACCGCCGGCATCGACCGAGCGTGCCTCGATCGGCAGATGGCCCTGGTCCTGCAGGCGCGCCGCCACTTCGCGCTCGCTGGCGGCTTCCATCTGGCCGTCGAGCGTTTCACCGGTGCTGCTGAGTGCTTTGTAGCGGAAGAGGGGCATGGTTGGCGGCGGATTCGGGGGTCGAGATTGGCGATTGGAGATCGGAGATTGGAGATTGGAGGTTTGTGGCTTGGGGGAAGTGCCTGCGTCCAACGACATTCCGAGCCTCAGCCCTCCTGCGTCACCCGCAACACCTCTTCGATGGTGGTCACGCCCAGCACCGCCTTGGCCAGACCGTCCTCATACATGGTGCGCATGCCGGCGGCGCGCGCGGNNGGGTCCCGGGTCCCGGGTCCCGAACATCACGCCTCCTCAGTAACACGCAGCACCTCCTCGATGGTGGTGACNCCGGCCATGGCCTTGATCAGGCCGTCCTCGTACATGGTGCGCATGCCGCATTCGCGGGCGGCCACTTCGAGGTCGCCCATGCCGGCGTGCTGCATGACCAGCCGGCGCAGGCGGTCGTTCATCACCAGGAATTCCATGATGGTGGTACGGCCGAGATAGCCGGTCGGGGTTAGCGCCGAGGGTTTCGGGCGATGGAGGTAGATCGTGCCTTCCGGTTGGAACCGGCGCAGGCCGAATTGTTCGATCACCTCGGGCAGGGCTTCGTAGCGCTCGGCGTGGGTCGGTTCCAGCCGGCGCACCAGCCGCTGGGCCAGGATGCCGTTGACGGTCGAGGTCAGCAGATAGTCCTCGACGCCCATGTCCATCAGGCGCGAGATGCCGCCCGCAGCGGAATTGGTGTGCAGGGTGGACAGCACCA
>DIHI01000028.1:7799-15070 GCA_002420085.1 Lysobacterales bacterium UBA5700
GTGGTCTTGCCCGATCCGGTCGGGCCGGTGACCAGCATGATGCCGTGCGGCAGTTCCAGCACCTTGAGGAACTGCGGCAGGAATTCATCGGTGAAGCCGAGGGTATGGAAGTCGAGCACGATCGATTCGCGGTCGAGCAGACGCATCACCACACTCTCGCCGTGTGCGGTCGGCACGGTCGATACGCGCAGATCGAGTTCCTTGCCCTGCACCCGCACCATGATCCGACCGTCCTGCGGCAGGCGGCGCTCGGCAATGTTGAGCTTGGCCATGATCTTGATGCGGCTGATCACGGCGGCGGTCAGATTGGCCGGCGGGCTTTCGGCCTCCTCCAGCACGCCATCGATCCGGTAGCGCACCTTCAGCCGGTTCTCGAACGGTTCGATGTGAATGTCGGAGGCGCGCGCCTCGACCGCCCGTTGGATGATCAGATTGACCAGCCGGATCACCGGCGCTTCCGAGGCCAGATCACGCAGGTGCTCGACGTCATCCTCGTCACGCGCGCCTTCTTCGCCAACGCTCTCAACGATCGTGCCCATCGCCGAGCGGCCGCTGCCGTAATAGCGCTCGATCAGGTCGGCGATTTCCGAGCGCAGACCGATCTTCACCTGCACCGTGCGACCGGTGGCCAGCGCCATCGCCTGGGTCGGATAGGGGTCGTGCGGCTCGGCGGCCAGCACCTGGACGAATTCATCACCCTCGCCGATCGGGCAAATCGCGTGCTGCTTGAGGAACTTGAGCGACACCTGCACGCCGGGTGGCGGGCTGTCCGGACAGTCCTTGGATGACACCAGCGGCAGACCCATCACCTCGGCGGTCGCCTCGGCCATGTCGCGCTCGGACACCAGGCCGATTCGCACCAGCAACGAGGCCAGCGAGCCGCCGGATTCGCCATGCAGCTTGCGGGCACGGCCGAGATCGGCTTCCTTCAGTCGGCCACGGGCCAGCAGCGCCTCGGCGATGCGGAGGTCGGGCGCGCCGGCATCGTCGGCATCGACGACACTGGCATGGGCGGATTCTTGGATCGCAGCGTTCATGGCGAGCGGGGCAGCGGCAGGACTGTTGACTGTAACAGCTAAGCATAAACCGGCGGCGCCGCGCGCGTATGCAGCCGGCAGCAGGCAACGCCCAACCCGGCCGGATGCCCGTCAGGATTTGAAGGGGCCGCTTCGGTCGAAGATCGATCGGCGTTCATCGGCCGATGCCTTGTGACACGCGCGGACACGACATCGAACCGGGTCGGACGGACAGGCTCAGCCTTCCCCGCACATCACCCCAGCCACACACGGGCATTACGGAACATCCGTAGCCAGGGCGATGATTCGCCCCATTCGGGCGGGTGCCAGCTCAGTTGGGCGGTGCGGAAGACGCGCTCGGGGTGGGGCATCAGCAGGGTGGCGCGGCCGTCGTCACTGGTGACGGCGGTGATGCCGTCCGGTGAGCCATTCGGATTGCTGGGAAAGTGTTGATGGTTACCGCGCCCGTCGGTGTAGCGCAGGGCCACCCGGACGGCGCTGCGGTCGAGCACACTGTCGAATTCGGCGCGGCCCTCGCCGTGGGCGACCACCACCGGCAGGATCGAGCCTTCCATGCCGCGGAACAGGATCGAGGGTGAAGGCAGCACTTCGACCTGGACCAGGCGGGCTTCATATTGTTCGGAGCGGTTACGCGCGAAGCGCGGCCAATGATCGGCGCCGGGGATCAGGGGTTTGAGCCGACTGAGCATCTGGCAGCCGTTGCACACACCGAGGCTGAAGCGGTCGCTGCGGGCGAAGTAGTCGGCGAACTGGTCGCGCAAGTGCGGGTGGTCGAGGATCGAGACCGCCCAGCCGCGCCCGGCGCCGAGCACGTCACCGTAGCTGAAGCCGCCGCAGGCGGCCAGACCGTGAAAATCGGCCAGCCGATGGCGACCGCTGAACAGGTCGGTCATGTGGACATCGACCGCCTCGAAGCCGGCGCGATCGAAGGCGGCGGCCATTTCGACCTGGCCGTTGACGCCCTGTTCGCGCAGGATGGCGATTCGCGGCCGGGCGCCGGTGGCGATGAACGGGGCGGCGATGTCTTCGCTGGGGTCGAAGCCGAGTCGAGGGCACAGGCCGGGGGCGTCGAGGCTGCGCGCCTGCTCGCGTTCGGCATCGGCGCAGGCGGGGTTGTCGCGGCGGCGCTGGATGGCATGGCTGACCGACCACCAGGCGTCGAACAACTCCTGCCAACCCCATTCCGCGAGCAGTTCGCGCTCGGCGAACACCCGGATGCGCGAGCCGCTGCGCGGTCGGCCGATCCGCTGGGCACAGTGAACCAGGCCATGCCGGTCGATCAGGTCGGCGAAGGCGGCGCGGTCGTCGTCAGCAACTTGCACGATGGCACCGAGTTCTTCGTTGAACAGGGTGCGGAACGGGTCGTCACCCCAGCCGTCGAGCACGATGTCCAGCGCGCAGTGTGCGGCGAAGGCCATTTCGCACAGGGTGGCGAAAGCGCCGCCGTCGGAGCGGTCGTGGTAGGCCAGCAGCAGGCCGGCCTCACGGGCGTCGCGGATCAACTCGAACAGGCTGCGCAGGCGCTCGGGGTCGTCGAGATCCGGGGCCGCGCCGCCGAAGGCGCCGTGGACCTGGGCCAGGATCGAGCCGCCGATCCGGCGTTGCCCGGCGCCCAGCCCGATCAGCCAGAGTTCGCTTTCGGGTTCGCCGCCCTCGGGCAGGATCAGTTGCGGGGTCAGGTGACTGCGGGTATCGGCGACCCGAGCGAAGGCGCTGATCACCAGCGACAGCGGTGCGACCGTGGAGCGCTGTTCGCCATCGTCGTCCTGCCAGCGCGATTGCATCGACAGCGAGTCCTTGCCGACCGGAATCGAGATGTCCAGTGCCGGGCACAGGTCGATGGCCAGCGCACGGACGGCCTCGAACAGGTTGGCGTCCTCGCCCTCGAAGCCGGCGGCGGCCATCCAGTTGGCCGATAGCTTGATCTCGGCCAGAGACGCCACCGGGGCGGCGGCGAGGTTGGTGATCGCTTCGCCGAGTGCCATGCGGGCGCTGGCAGCGGCGTCGATCAGGGCCAACGGGGTACGCTCGCCGATCGCCATCGCCTGGCCGCTGTGGCCGTTGAAATCGTCGAGGGTGATCGCACAGTCGGCGACCGGCAGTTGCCAGGGACCGATCATCTGGTCGCGGGCACACAGACCGCCGACGCTGCGATCGCCGATGGTCACCAGGAACTGCTTGGCGGCGACGGTCGGGTGGGCCAGTACCCGCAGCCCGGCTTCGCGCAGGCTGGCACCGACGTTCTCACCGGTCAGGGCACGGATGTCCAGACGCGGCCAGGCGGGGGTCGGGCCACGTCGGGCGTCCCGGTGCAGGCGAGGGCTGGAGCCGAACAACAGGTCCATCGGCAGGTCGATGGCGGTGGAGCCGGGGTTCGGGACGTGGGATTCGGGACTCGGCGAAGCGGAAAAATTCGCCAGCACCAGCCGCGTCTCGGCGGTGGCAGTGGCGACCACGGCGAACGGGCAACGTTCGCGCCGGCAGATCGCCTCGAATTCGGCCAGCCGCTGGTGGTCGATGCCGAGCACGTAGCGCTCCTGGGCCTCGTTGCACCAGAGTTGCATCGGCGACAGCGAACTGTCGTCGCTGGGGATGGCGGCGAGGTCGATCCGGCCGCCCAGTCCGGAGTCGTGCAGCAATTCCGGAATGGCATTCGACAGGCCGCCGGCACCGACATCGTGGACGCTGCGGATCGGGTTGTCGGCGCCGAGCGCGGTGCAGCGGTCGATGACCTCCTGGCAGCGGCGCTGCATTTCCGGGTTGTCGCGCTGGACCGAGGCGAAGTCGAGTTGCTCCTGGCTGCTGCCGGCATCGATCGAACTGGCGGCGCCACCGCCGAGGCCGATCAGCATGGCCGGGCCGCCGAGCACGATCACCGGGTCGCCTGGGCGCAGTGGTTGTTTCTCGACATGCCCTCGATCGATGGCACCCAGGCCGCCGGCCAGCATGATCGGCTTGTCGTAGCCGCGCACCAGGCCAGGCGCCTGCTCGATCTCGAAGGCGCGGAAGTAGCCGGCCAGGGCTGGCCGGCCGAACTCATTGTTGAAGGCCGCTGCGCCCAGCGGGCCTTCGGTCATGATCGTCAATGCCGAGGCCAGACGCGGGTTGCTCGGGCGTGGCTGTTCCCAGGGACGGGGTAGTTCCGGAATGCGCAGATGGGAGACCGAGAACCCGGTCAGCCCGGCCTTGGGCTTGCCTCCTCGGCCAGTCGCGCCCTCGTCGCGAATCTCGCCGCCGCTACCGGTGGCGGCGCCGGGGAAGGGCGAGATCGCGGTCGGGTGATTGTGGCTCTCGACCTTGATCGCGAAACCGGCATCGCCGGCCGGCGCATGTCGATAGACGCCATCCGCTCCGGCCCGGAAGCGCTCGGCCGGACAGGCTTCGATCACGGCGGCGTTGTCGCTGTAGGCGCTGAGGGTCAGTTGCGGTGATTGGCTGTGGCTGTGCCGGATCATCCGGAACAGTGAGTGCGGACAAGGTTCGCCATCCAGGCTGAAGGCGGCGTTGAAGATCTTGTGCCGGCAGTGCTCGGAGTTGGCCTGGGCGAACATCATCAGTTCGACATCGGTCGGATCGCGGCCGAGTTCACGGAAGCGCTGGTCGAGATAGGCGATCTCGGCGTCCGAGAGCGCCAGGCCCATGGCCCGGTTAGCCTGGTCGAGGTCTGCCAGCGGGATGCGGGCCAGCGGCCCGGCCGGACGATCGACGAACAGCGTCTCGGCGGCATCGACCCGGTCGAGCACGACCTGGGTCATCGGATCGTGCAGGACGGCCAGGGCCGATCGGCGCGGGCCAGGCTCATCGGGGAGCCCGGACAGATCGAAGCACAGTGCCTGTTCGAGCCGGCGGATCGGCAGTTCGATGCCCCGGACGATTTCCGTGGCCTTGCTCGACCACGGCGATCGGGTGCCGGGGCGCGGGATGACCAGTATCCGGCTGGCATCGGGAGGCGCCGGGCTCAGTCCCGGTCGGGCTTCGAGAATCCGGCTCAGGCGGTCAAGATCGAGGGTAGCCTCGGGTTCGACCGCGATCAGGTAGACGAATCGAGCCGCCTGCAGGCGGCAGGACGGCGCGCACTCGGCCAGGCGCGTAGCGAGGCGCTCCTGACGGAAAGGAGAAAGGGCGATTTGGCCCTCAAGTACGATCATCGAACCGCAGTCCGAAGCCAGGACGGGCCGCAAATGATACCGGAGCGGCCGCCGACCGGTGGGTCGGCAGCCGGCCGGTCGGGATCAGCTACCGGACTTGCCGGCGAGTTGGTCGAGCCGCTGGCGCATCTGGTCGGGCGGCAGGTAGCCGCCGATCTGGACGCCTTCGCTGGTGTAGATCGCCGGGGTGCCGCCCAGGCCGACCTGCCGACCGAGTTCAAAGTCCTCGTCGATCGGGTTGTCGCATTCGGTCTTGGGCAGTTCCTCGCCGGCCTTGGCACGGGTCAGGGCGTTGTGCTTGTCGGCGCTGCACCACACGCTCACCGCCTTGTCGTAGGACTCCGAGCCCAGCCCGCCGCGCGGGAAGAACAGGTACTGGACGGCGATGCCCTTGGCGTTGTACTCGGCGATCTGCTGGTGCAGGCGGCGGCAGTAGCCGCAGTCGATATCGGTGAATACCTTGACCGTGTAGTCGGGGTTTTCCGGGCTGAACAGGATGGTCTGTTCACTGCTGACGCCGGCGAGCAGGGTCTTGCGCGACTTGGCACGACTTGATTCGGTCAGGTTGTCGCGCTTGACGACATCGTAGATGCTGCCTTCGATCAGGTACTTGCCGTCGTTGGAGACATACAGGATCTGACCAGACAGCGAGACCTCGGTGTATCCGGGGATCGGCGCCGGGCCGAGCCGCTCCGGTTGGGTGCCGGGAACCAGGGAATCGAGCGCGGCGCGCACGACAGCTTCGTCGGCCTTGGCTGGCGAGGCGAGGGCGAATGCCGCCAGAACGGCGGCTGACAGATGCTTGAACATAGGAAAACCTCGGAACGTGGAATGCTGTGGTGTCGGGTCTGACCGCCCGAGCCGCTTGGGGTTCAACTTTACACCGCGCCGCTCGCCGCTCGCTGAACGCGCTGCCGCGAACGGTGCCGGCGGTCGGATCGGCGGTGGCGGCGGGCTCAACCGCGTGGATGGTGCTCCCGGTGCAGGCGTTGGAGGCCGGCTTGGGCGACCAGGGTATAGATCTGGGTGGTCGACAGGCTGGTGTGCCCAAGCATCAGTTGCAGCGCGCGCAGATCCGCGCCGCGATTGAGCAGGTGGGTGGCGAAGCTGTGACGCAGACCATGCGGGCTGACTCGGTCGGGGTCGATTCCGGCCTGGCGTGCCAGGCGTTTGACGATCTGCCAGAACTGCTGGCGACTGAGACCGGCACCGTCGCGACCGGGAAACAGATGCTCGGGATTGCCGCGTGCCAGTGCCGGCCGAGCCTGATCCAGGTAGCGCTGGAGCCAGTCCAGGGCCACGTCGCCGATCGGCACCAGGCGCTCCTTGTCGCCCTTGCCCCGAACCCGCAGCACGCCCTGGCGGAGATTGACTGCCGTGGTCGCCAGGTTGACCAGTTCGCTGACCCGCAGACCGGCTGCGTACATCAATTCGAGCATGGCGCGGTCGCGCAGGCCGAGAGCGGTCTCGGTGTCCGGTGCTGCCAGCAGGGCCTCGACCTGGGATTCCGACAGCGCCTTCGGCAGGGAACGACGTGGCTTGGGCGATGCCAGCGCCCGGCAGGGGTCTTCGCTGATCCGACCGAGCCGCACCTGCTGGCCGTAGAACGCCCGCAGAGCCGACAGCAGACGGGCATTGCTGCGCTCGCTGTAACCCTGGTCGGTGCGTTCCGCGAAGTAGGCGAACAGCCGCTCGCTGGACAGCCGTTCGAGCGATTCATCGGGACGCAGCCAACGCGCCAGTCCTTCCAGGTCACGGCGATAGCTGGCCAGGGTGTGCCGGGCCAGCCCGGATTCGGCCCAGAGCCGATCGAGCATGTCATCGATCAGGGTCAGATGTGCGGCCGCTGCTGGCGGTTGTGCGCGGGCGCGCAGTCGGCGGCGGGTGATGGCGTCGCTGTTGCCGGTCATCGCGACAGGATAGCCGGCCCCCGCAGAGCGTGTACACGGTGGCCGTCAGGATCACCGTGGCCGGTGTGGTGGTCGCCGCTGGCCGTTATCCTGATGCCATGACCGCTCCTTCGACTGCCGATCCGATGTCTGATTCGGGCCCCGTCACGGCCACCGAGCCGCCTGTCGTGCCGCCC
>DIHI01000117.1:0-4393 GCA_002420085.1 Lysobacterales bacterium UBA5700
AAAGACCTGACCCCATCCCCACAACGATGAAAGACCTGACCCCATTCCCGTGCAACGATGAAAGACCTGACCCCATCCCCACTCCGCGCTGACCCCACTCCCGCGTGACCCCATTCCCACGCTCCAACGATTCCCCATTCCCCATTCCCCATTCCCGGCTCTTCCAGAAGCTGCCCGATGAGTTGGGGCTGGGCTCAGGTTTGAAACCAGCCGGTGATGGCCAGTCGATCCTGTTCGGCGAAGGGTGCGACCAGGCTGACGGCGTGGTCGGAGGGCACCAGGAATACGCTCAGGCTGTTGAAGTGCGGGGTGAAGCTATCGACCACCTCGCCGGTGGTGTCCATGAAGTGCAGCAGGCCGCCCCAGTCGGGTGACCAGCGGCGGGTCAGGTTGATGACGTAGGCGGCGAGTCGGCCTTCATCGGCGTCGACGTCGTTGTGGATTCGGAGGAAATGGCCGGGACGGTAGCGGGTCGCCTGGGCGCTGATTCGGCGGATTTCGGAGAACCCGGTCAGGCTGCGGGCGAAGTAGAGGAACTCCTCGGAGTTGAGGTATTCCAGGATTCGATGCAGCAGCAGGTCGGGGTCGCGGCCTTCGTTGTAGTTGCGGATCATCATGTAGCTTTCGTAGGCGAATGCGTAACGTCCGCGCGCTTCTGCGGCGATCTCGCGCAGCAGACGATCGCGTGCAGGGTCATCGAGGTCGGCGTAGTGCTCGCGATCGAGGGTGCTGGAGTGGTCGTTGCGTCGAAAGGCAAGGGTCCAGGGGACGTCGCGGCTCAGGCACAGGTGCAGGGCTTCGGCGGCGCGCGGCTGGAGGATCGGACGAATCTGCAAGCGTCGCTGGCGAGCCAGGGCATCGCGCCATTTCAGCGGGTCGAGGTTGGGGTGGAGCATGGCCTTGGTCGATGGTGGATGGTCGATGCAGGTCGGTGGGCCGTTGGCGATCGACGGCCACGGTGGTGAATTCGGGCGGGCAGGCCGGACAGGATAGCGAAGACCATGGCTGTCCGTGCTCAGGGGCGCGTGCTCGCGGCGCCGAGCACGGTCGATGCCGGGCAGGCGGTATTCAGGGGATGGTTCGCAGTGCGGCCAGGGCGTGGGGTGCCAATGCGGCAATTCGGGTTTCGCTGCTGTCGCGGGCGGCGCTGTAGATGATGGCGAGAAAGGCGCGCAGGTTGTGCCGGCGGGCGAGTCCGGCTTGCTGCTTCATGGCCTCGGCCCAGTCGCCGCTCGGTCCCGGCGAGGCCAGTGTGGTGAACCAGGTGTGCCAGTGTTCGTCACTGCGGGTTTCGCGCAGGGCGGCATAGAGCACCGGGCGGGCCAGTCGTTCGGATTCGCCGTAGATGTAGGCGTGGCCATTCGCCGGGGCGATCTGGCTGGCGACAGCGGCCAGCAGGCGTTCGATCTGGTCACTGTCGAGGGCTGGATTGAGGGCGAGTTGCAGCAGCAGATCGGCGCCATGGGCGATCCCATGGCGCCAGCCTTCGGTGTCGTCGAAGCCGCGGTAGTCGGTGATGGTGCTGAGGTAATGGGTCGCGGCGGTGAGCACGGTTTCGCGCATCGCGGCGGTCAGCCACGGCTCGATCCGGTCGGTCCGAACCACTTCGCTCAGAACCAGGGCTGCGAATGGCTGGCTGAAGCCGGCTGGGTCGGGTGCGGTCAGCAGGGCCAGCAGGCGTGTCAGCAGTTCGGCGCGGGTGTCGGCCGTCAGGCGCGTGTCGCGCAGCCAGGCGGCCAATGCCTCGAATGCGACGCCGTCACGCAGTTCCGGGTCGGGGGCGGCCAAGCAGTCGAGCAGGTCGATGGCCAGCCGCTGTCGGGCGTGGTCGTCGCTCACGACGAAGCCCTGGCTGCGCAAGGCCAGCAGCGTGGTCCGAGTGTGGCCCGCCGGCGGACAGGCCGTCGATGCCGAGCCTGAGTCCGAAACCGATGCCGAAACCGGTACCGATGCCGATACCGAATCCGATGCCGAATCCGGTACCGATGCCGATACCGAGAGCGATGCCGTGGCCGCGATGGCCAGAATCGTGCCGGTGAGAACCGCGTTGCGCAGACGCATGATGAATATCCGTGGGTGGATCGTGGCGATCACGCTGACATGCGAACCCGCTCGATGCATGGCCCGGAAGGCAGGGGGCGGGATGTCGTGTCCGGTGGCTGTGTCCGTGGATGTGGGGTGGCTGGCCGCTGCGGGCCGGGTGTGGTGCGCGCTGCGGTCATGGTGAGGGTCGGTGAGGGTCGGGATGCTACGAATGCCCGGCCTGATGCACGCGGGGTGGTCATCCGGCAGGGGATGAGCGGGTGGGGGTGTGCCGGTGGAATCTGGCCGGTGGGTCGGTTCCGGCCACGACGATCGGCACAGCGACGGTCACCGCCGGTGCGGTACTCTTGCGCCATGGACGACACCACCCACGTTCCGGCGGGTCCGGAATCCGCCAATCACGATACCCTGCTCGCCGACGTCACCTCACTTCGCCACTGGCTGTCCGAACGGATCGTCGGTCAGACGCGACTGGTCGATCGCCTGCTGATCGCCATGCTGGCCGGGGGTCATCTGCTGGTCGAGGGCGCGCCCGGTCTGGCCAAGACGACCGCGATCAAGGCGCTGGCGGCCGGGGTCGAGGGCGATTTCCAGCGCATCCAGTTCACGCCGGATCTGCTGCCGGCCGATCTGACCGGCACCGAGATCTGGCGGCCGCAGGAGGGGCGCTTCGAGTTCCAGCCCGGTCCGCTGTTCCACAATCTGCTGCTCGCCGATGAGATCAACCGCGCGCCAGCCAAGGTCCAATCGGCCCTGCTGGAGGCGATGGGCGAGCGGCAGATCACGGTCGGACGGACCACCTACCGGTTGCCGGAACTGTTCCTGGTGATGGCAACCCAGAATCCGATCGAGCAGGAAGGCACCTTTCCGCTGCCGGAGGCGCAACTGGATCGCTTCCTGATGCATGTGTTGATCGGTTATCCGGATTCCGACAGCGAGAGCCGGATCCTGGCGCTTGCGCGCGAGCAGGCACTGGCGGAGCAGGAGGGCAGTCTGCCAGCGCCGCCGGTACGGCTCGATCAGGTGCGCATCCGGGCGGCCCAGCGGGCCACGCTCGATCTGCATCTGGCGCCGGCACTGGAGCGCTACATCATCGATCTGGTGCTGGCCAGTCGCGATGCATCCGGTCACGACCCGGCGCTGGCCGGCCGGATCGCCTGGGGTGCCAGTCCGCGCGGCACGATCGCGCTGGAGCGCTGCGCACGCGCGCGGGCCTGGTTGAACGGCCGCGACTACGTCAGTCCGGAGGATGTGCGGGAACTGGCACCCGATGTCCTCCGTCATCGCATCCTGCCCAGCTACGAGGCGACCGCCGAAGGCTGGGATGGCGGGCGTCTGGTGGCGGAGTTGCTGGAACGGGTGGCCGCACCCTGAGTCCGGTCGATGGCGATCCGCACTCCGAGCAGGCCACACCCGGCGGTCGGCGCTGGCGTCGATGCCAGTCGCCGTGAGGCCGATGCTGCCGTCCGACCCGACCTGCCGGGCCTGATCGCGCTCCGCCGCCTGGCTGAGCGGTCCGTTGTCGCCCGGCGAGGGGCCGGCTCGCAGTCGCCGATGGCACAGTCGGTGCTGCGCGGGCGCGGCATGGACTACGCGGAAACCCGGCCGTATTCGCCGGGTGACGATGTCCGGCACGTCGATTGGCGGGTCACCGCGCGCACCGGCCGATTGCACAGCAAGACCTTCCACGCCGAGCGCGAGCGGGTCAGCCTGATCCTGGCTGACACCGCGCCGGCGCTGTACTTCGGGACACGGGTTCGTCTGAAGTCGGTGCAGGCGGCACGGGTTGCCGCTCTGGCGACCTGGTTTGCGGTCCGGGCCGGCGATCGTCCGGGGGCGTTGCGGGCGACCCACAGCGAGCCGCCGTGTCGGCCACGTGGGGGTGTTCGGGGTGCCCTGCCGGTGCTGGCGGCACTGGCGCGCTGGTACGAGGCGCCGCCGAGCGAAGATCTCGGCCTGGCCGAGGGCCTGCGTGCGGCCCGGCGGCTGCTGCATCCGGGCGCCAGTCTGCTGGTGGTCGCCGATCCTGGCAGTTTCGAGCCGGTCGAGGATGCGCTGCTTGCGGCGCTGGCCGGTCACTGTCAGGTGCGAGTGGTCCTGCTGTACGACCGATTCGAGTTGCAGCCGCCGAGAGCCGCCCTGCGTTTTCTCGGTGGGGCACGGACGATGAACCTCGATCTGGGCGCCGAGTCGATCCGACGGCAGTGGCAGGCCCGGTTCGGGGAGCGGCTGGCGGCCACCGAGCAGCGCTTGCAGCGGCTGGGGGCAGGTGCCTGGTCGGTCGCCGGAGATGCGTCGGCCGAGGATCTGGCCCGCCTGCTGTCCGGGCGCGGGGGTGGGGCATTCGGGG
>DIHI01000117.1:4421-25717 GCA_002420085.1 Lysobacterales bacterium UBA5700
AGGGGTGGAGCATTCGGGGGCCGGTCATGATGCCGGTGCCACTCCCGCATGACATCGTGATGCCGCCGGCTGCGCCCTGGTGGCCGCCGGCGCCGGGCTGGTGGCTGTTGGCTCTGGCGGTGCTGGGGTTGGGCGGGTGGCTGCTGCGCGTTGGGCTGCGCCGGCGGCGTCGCCGTCGCTGGCGGCAGCGGCTGCTGGCAGAATTCGAGCATCGGGTTGCCGTGGCCGGGGTGTCCGAGTCGGAGCGACTGGCCGCTGCCCTGGTCCTGATCCGTCGGCTGGTACGGCGTTCGGCGCCCCGCCTGGCAGCCAGCAGCGGCTCCGAGTGGCTGCGCTTTCTCGATGGTGAGGATCCGAATCGGCCGTTCAGTACCGGTGTGGGACGGGCGGTGCTGGATGCCCCGTACCGCTCCGATCTGGCGGCTGACACGAGTGCCGTCCTGATCGATCTGTTGCGGCGACGCCTGCACCAGTTACTGGTCGAGGTCGCCCACGATGCCTGAACTGGCCTGGCCCTGGATGCTTCTGGCGGTGCCGGCACCGCTGCTGGTGGTCTGGTGGCTGCGCCCGGCCGAGCCGGGTGGGGCCGCCCTGCGCATGCCGGCCCTGGCCGACTGGCGGGCATCCGGTGGCCAGGGCCGGCGTCTGCCGAAGGTATCGCTCGGGTTCTGGCTGCTGTGGCTGCTGCTCTGTCTCGCCGCTGCCCGACCACAATGGCTGGGCGAGCCACTGGCTCCGCCTCGGCCGGCCCGCGACCTGATGCTGGCGATCGATCTGTCCGGCTCGATGGCCGAGGACGACATGCGGCTGGCCGGTCGGCGCATCGATCGGCTGTCGGCCGCCAAGGCGGTGCTCGGCGATTTCCTGGAACGACGGCGTGGCGACCGGGTCGGTCTGATCGTGTTCGGCCGACACGCCTATCCATTGGTGCCGCTGACCTTCGATGTCGCCAGCGTCGATGCCCAGTTGGCCGATCTCACGGTCGGCATGGCCGGACGCGAGACGGCGATCGGCGACGCCGTCGCGCTGGCGGTCAAGCGACTGCGCGAACGCCCGCGTTCGCAGCGGGTACTGGTTCTGCTCACCGATGGCGTCAACACGGCCGGTGTACTCGGTCCCGAGCGCGCGCTGGAACTGGCGCAGGCCGAGGGTGTGCGCATCCACAGCATCGGTTTCGGATCCGATTCCCGGGCCGATCCGCTGGCCAGTCTGCTGCCGGTCGCCGACGGCATCGACGAGCAGAGTCTGCGTGCCTTGGCCGAGGGCACGGGCGGGCAGTATTTCCGTGCCACCGATACTCGTGAACTGGCCGGCATCTATCAGACGATCGACCGGATCGAGCCGATCGAGGCCGAGGGACAGCCAGTCCGTCCCCGCCATGAGCTGTACTTCTGGCCGCTGGCGGCGGCCCTGCTGTGCTGGCTGCTGGCGGCCCTGGTCATCCGATGGCGGGGTCTGACGTCATGATGGCGGCTGCTTTCGATTGGCTGGCGAGCCTGCATCTGCTTCGCCCACACGGGTTGTGGGCGTTGGCCGCGCTGCCCGTCTGGCTGTGGTTGCTGTGGCGTGGTGGCGGCGATGCGGTGTGGCGCGAGGCGGTCGATCCGGCCTTGCGGTCGCGGGTTCTGGTCGATGCCGGGCCGGGCCGCCGCCGGATGCCGCTGGCCCTGCTGGCGCTCGCCTGGTGTCTGGCGGTGCTGGCTCTGGCTGGCCCGGCATGGCATGAGATCGATGCCCCGATGCAGGTCGCCGAGGCGCCACTGGTGATCGCTGTCGATCTGTCCTCGCGCCAGCGGGCCGGCGACCTGCCACCGAGCCGGATCGTCCGCATGCGGATCAAACTGCGGCAACTGCTGGGACTGCGCACCGACGGTCAGGTCGGCCTGCTGGCCTACGCCGAGAGCGCCCATACGGTGGCGCCGCTGACCGACGATGTCGGTACGGTCGCCGCATTGATCGATGCGCTCGATCCAAGCCTGATGCCGGCCGACGGCCAGCGTGCCGATCGCGCCATCGCCCGGGCAGCGCGCCTGCTCGACGGGGCAGGTTTCGCGACCGGCGATATTCTGCTGCTGAGCGATCGCGCCGACGCACGGGCGGAAGCCGCCGCCGCCGAGGTCAGCGCGCGCGGGTATCGGGTTTCGGTGCTGGGCCTGGGCACCACGACCGGTGCCCCGGTGGCCGACGCCGAGGGCAATTTTGCCCGGATCCGGGGTGGCGATCTGGTGTTGGCCCGCTTGCAGCCGGACAGTCTGCGCGCCCTGGCTCGGGCTGGGGGTGGCGGCTATGCCGAATTGACGGCCGATGACGCCGACCTGCGCAGCCTCGGACTTGCCGAGGTCGGGTCGGCGGTGGAGCATCGCGATGGCGATGATCGTGCGGCGCGGCACTGGCGTGATGAGGGGCCGTGGCTGCTGTTGCTGGTCCTGCCCCTGGTCCTGGTCGGGGCCAGGCGTGCCGGATTCTTGCTGGTGCTGGCATTGGCATTCCTGCCGCTGCGACCGGCTGCCGCGTTTGGCTGGGACGATCTGTGGCAGCGGCCGGACCAGCAGGCCGATGCGGCCATGGCGCGCGGCGCGTTCGAGACGGCCCGAGACACCGCTCGCGATCCCGATCGGATCGCGGCGGCGGCCTACCGGGCCGGCGACTACGCCGTCGCCGCCCTGGCCTGGTCCGGCCGCGACGATGCCATCGGCCATTACAACCGGGGCAATGCCCTGGCGCAGTTGCAGCGTTTCGATGAGGCGATCGCCGCCTATGACCGTGCTCTGGCGCTCGATCCCGATCTGACCGAGGCGGCGGCCAATCGCGCTGCGGTCGAGCAGGCGCGCCAGCAGCAGCGCCAGCAGCCGGGCGGCGGCGATTCCGATCCGGGCGAACCTCAGGATGGCGAATCGCAGGACGGCGAATCGCAGCCGGGCTCGGATGCCGATGGCTCGGATGGCTCCGATGGCAGCGATCAAGGCGATCAGGGCGCTGCGCCGAGTCCGGACGCGGCCCGTGATCAGAGCGGACGCGATCGGCGTTCGGAGGGGGCCGGCGAGTCATCCTCCGATGCCGCGCCGGAGGCCGACAGTGGCGACCCGCAGGCCCGTGAAGCCGCCGAGCAGGCGCTGCGCGAAGCCATGGATGCCGCCCTGGCCGAGCGTCAGGGTGATGCCGAGCCCGGTGAGCGCGAGGGCGCTGCGCTCGGCACGGCGGATGAGGAAAGCCCGGAAGACGAGCAGCGTCGTGCGCTGGAGCAGACCCTGCGGCGCCTGCCCGACGATCCGGGTGGCCTGCTCAGGCGGAAATTCGCGATCGAACTTCAGAACCAGCAGCGCAACGGCGAGGAACCATGAGCGGTGAGATGCGAACCGGAACAGCGGCTGTGAACAGCCGGGGCGATCGAACCTGGGTCGGCCTGACTGGCGCACGCCGAGCACGGCGCGACGCCATCCGTCGCGACCCGCCGGGCCGCAGTGAGGTCCGCAACGATGCCCGAAACGATTGCCGGCTGGGGCGCCAGATTGCGCTCTGGCTGCTGCTGACGCTGGCGGGTACCTCGGCCAGTGCCGCCATTCGCGCCAGTCTCGATCGCGATCAGATCCGGCTCGGCGAAACCGTCACCTTGACGGTCGAAGTCGAAGGCATCTCCGGTGATCCGGACTTCGGACACCTGCCCGCCGGCCTGACCGTGCGTGGCCAGTCGAACAGCCGGGAGACCCGCGTCATCGCCGGCCAGGTCACCACCAGCACGGTCTGGACCTTGGCGCTGGAGCCGGGGCGGATCGGCGAGTTCACCATTCCCGCCTTCGAGGTGGCCGGCGAGCGCAGCGCGCCGATCGTTCTGCGGGTTGCCGAATCGCCGCGTGGCGTGGCAGCGGCCGGTGAACCGGTCTTTCTCGACGCCGAGATCGACAGTCGAGAGCCCTACGTCGGACAACTGGTGGTCTACACCGTGCGTCTGCACTACGCGGTGCAATTGATCGACGGTGATCTGCATGCCCCGGAGGCGAGCGTCGGCGAACTGCGTCAGATCGGTCGCGACCGCAACTACTCCGCTCGCATCGACGGTCGCGAATACGCCGTGGTCGAACGGCGTTTTGCCTATCTCCCCGGTCAGCGCGGCGCAGTCGCCCTGGCCCCGGCCCGGTTTCGCGGACGGGCGTTGGACAACAGCGGCCGGCTGTCGATGTTCGGTGGCCGCGTGGTCGCCGCGATCGGACCGGATCTGGACGTGCAGGTGCGGCCTCGGCCCGCCGGGACGGCCGATCCCTGGCTGCCGGCACAGGCGATCACGATTGCCCAGGAGCTTCCGTCGGCCGGGCCGATCCGGGCCGGCGAGCCGTTCACCCTGCGCCAGACTGCCCGCATCGAGGGCGTGGTCTCCGAGCAATTCGCCGCCCCGCCAGTGCCGCAGATTCCCGGTGCCCAGGTCTTCGAGGAAGCCCCGGAATTCACCGAAACGCTGGGCGAGCACGGCCCGGTGCTGGAGTGGCGGCGGTCGCTGGCGGGCGTTCCTGATCGACCCGGAACACTGGAGATCCCGGCCTGGCATCTGGACTGGTGGAATCTCGCCAGCGACCGGGCCGATCGGGCCGGGTCGCAGCCGTTGTCGGTCACGGTCGAACCGGCCTCGACGCGCGCCGGTGGCATTGCCTTGGGCGATGCCCAGGATGCACCGGGCAGCGCCGTGCGACCGGGTTTCTGGCCCTGGCTCAGCCTGCTGCTGGCGGGTGGGTGGGTGGCCACCGCCTGGCGCCTGTATCGAATCCGGCGGCCCGCTGGCCCGGTCCGGACCCGTGCGGCCGAGGCCGGTCCGGGCCGGCGCTCGACGCTCGATCGTGCGCTTGGTGGCGGCGATCTGTCGGCCATCGCCGAAGCGCTGATCGCCCGCGCCCCGGCGCCCCGGCCCAATGGCTTGCCGGCCCTGGCCGAGCGGCTGGTCGATGACGATCAGGCGCAGGCGGTGCTGGCGCTCGATCGGGTGCTGTGGGGACGCGGTGATCCGGCCGCAACCCGTGAACGGCTGCGCGCCGCCTTCGCTCGTCCCCCCCGGTTTCGCAGCGCATCCGACGCCGATGACGGTGTCCCCGAGTTGCCGCCGCTGAACCCGTGATCGGCCGGTGGCAGTGATCGGACGGCCAGGGTCGGCTGGCCGCCGGGCGCCGGTTGCAGTCGCTGTCGCGTGCCGATTTCGGCGGATCGGCCAGCACCGGAGGTCGGGCAGTTCGGCGCGGTGGTGTATCCTCCGAACCTCATTGAACGTGGCGGAGCCCACACCATGCTTGCAAACGTACTCGTCCTGCTCACGGCCCTCATGCTGCCGTTGGGCGCATTTGCTCAGACCGGATCGGCGCAGCCCGAGCCGGTACCGGTCGAGTCGGCACCGACCGTATCAGCGGTCGCGCCGGCGGCCGACGGAGCGAGCGCAACCCAGGCAGGACTGGACGATCGGATCGATGCCGCGATCCGGCCGATCGCCGATGCTGTTTCCGACGCGATCTTCTACGAAGTGCCCATTGGCGGGGTCGGCTTCCCGTTGATCGTCGGCTGGCTCGTGCTGGCCGGGTTGATCTGCACCATCGCTTTCAAGTTCATCAATTTGCGCGGCTTCGGCCACGGCTTTCGGCTGCTGCGCGGCGATTATGACGACCCGAAGGCGCCCGGCGAAGTCACTTATTTCCAGGCCCTGACCTCGGCAGTCTCGGGTACGGTCGGACTCGGCAATATCGCCGGTGTGGCGGTTGCCATCACCCTGGGTGGGCCGGGCGCGACTTTCTGGATGATCCTGGCCGGCCTGTTCGGCATGTCGACCAAATTCGTCGAGTGTACGCTCGGCACCAAGTACCGCCTGGTCAAGGCCGACGGCACCATTTCCGGTGGGCCGATGTACTACCTCAGCCGTGGCATCGGCGAGACCTACCCGCGCCTGAAGACCGTCGGCTGGGTGCTGGCAGCAATCTTTGCGGTCTGCACCATGCTCGGCGCGATCGGCGCCGGGGCGATGTTCCAGGCCAACCAGGCCTACTCGCAGTGGTTGGGCGTCACCGGTGGCGACGAAGGCATTCTCGGCGACCGTGGCTGGCTGTTCGGTCTGGTCTATGCGCTGATCGCCGGTGTTGTGGTGATCGGTGGCATCACCCGGATCGGTAACGTCACCGCCAAGCTGGTGCCGGCGATGGGTGCGCTTTACATTGTTGCCTGCCTGATCGTGCTGATCGGCGACTTCCACCTGATCCCGACCGCCTTCATGGCGATCATCGACGGGGCGTTCACCGCCGAGGGCGTGACCGGCGGAGTGATCGGCGCCCTGATCCAGGGTTTCCGCCGCGCCTCGTTCTCCAACGAGTCCGGACTCGGCTCCTCGGCGATCGCCCACTCGACCATCAAGACCCGCGAGCCGGTTTCGGCCGGCATGGTTGCGATCTGGGAGCCGTTCGTCGATACGGTGGTGATTTGTACCATGTCCGCCCTGGTGATCGTGATCAGCGGGGTTTACCTCAATGATCAAGATGCCGTGGGCGTGCAACTCAGCTCGGCGGCCTTCGCTACGGTGATGCCCTGGTTCCCGCCGGTGCTGGCCTTGATCGTGCTGATGTTCGCGTTCTCGACCACCATCACCTGGGGTTATTACGGCGCCAAGGCGGCCAGCTTCCTGGCCGGCGAGTCCAAGGCGGTGCTCTATGGCTTCAAGGTCTTCTACCTCGGCATGGTCATCGCGGGCTGCACGATGCCGCTCGGCAGTATCGTCGGCATCGCAGACGGCCTGCTGTTCATCATGGCGATCCCGAACCTGATCGGCGTCTATCTGCTGATGCCGGCGTTGCGGCGCGAGGTCGATTCCTATTGGCTGCGGTTGCGCGCGGGTGAGATTCCGACCCGTGCCCAACGCGAGGCTGCTGCCGCCGGCAGCGCACACTGAGTTCGGGAGCCTGCACGTGACTGTCGCTGATCGCCGCGCGGGGCTGCCGCTGCACACCCGGATGCTGATCGGTTTCGTGGTCGGCGCCCTGGCTGGACTGGCCGGCAATGCCTGGGCGACCGAGTCGCTCTGGCTGAGCGTGGTCGTCACCTATGTCGCCGACCCGGTCGGTCAGGTGTTCTTGCGCCTGCTGTTCATGCTGGTCATCCCGCTGGTGTTCTCGGCGTTGGTGCTGGGCGTGGTCGAGATCGGCGATCCGAAGTCGCTGGGGCGAATCGGCATCAAGACCCTGGCCTGGGTGTTCATCGTAACCACGGTTGCCGCTGCCATCGGTCTGATCGCAGTCAACCTGCTGCAACCGGGACTCGGCCTGCCGCCGGAACTCGGCCAGGCCCTGCTTGCCGAGGGCGCCGAGCGAGCCGGTGCCATCGCGGAACGCCGGGAGGCGATCTCGGGGATCGAACTGTTGCTCAACATCGTTCCGCGCAACCCGCTGGCGGCGGCGGTCAATGGCGATCTGATCGCGGTGATGTTCTTCTCGTTGATGTTCGGCATCGCTGCCGCCGTGCTCCAGACCGAAGGCACCCGCAGCTTCGTGGGTACCGTTCAGGGCGTCTACGACATCAGCCTGAAGCTGATCGGCTGGGTGATCGAACTGGCGCCGTTCGCGGTCGCCGCCCTGCTGTTCGCGATCTGTGCGCGACTGGGACTGGGCGTGCTGGAGCAACTGGCGCGCTACGTGTTCACCGTGATCCTGGCGCTCGCCTTCCATTTCTTCGTGGTGTTTCCGGTGCTGCTCCGGGTGCTCGGCGGCATGTCGCCGCTGGCCTTCTTCAAGGGCGCCGAGCCGGCGATCCTGACCGCCTTCTCGACCTCCTCGTCGAGTGCGACCCTGCCGACCACACTCAAGGTCGCCGAGGAAAACCTCAACGTGCCGCGTCGGGTCAGCCGCTTCGTCTGCACCCTGGGCGCCACCGCCAACATGAACGGCACCGCCCTGTTCGAGGGCATCACGGTGCTGTTTCTGGCGCAGTTCTTCGGGGTCGAACTGAGCTTCATCCAGCAATGCCTGGTGCTGATGATGTGTGTGCTGGGCGGCATCGGCGCGGCCGGCGTGCCCGGTGGCTCGCTGCCGGTGATCGCCATGATCCTGGCGATGTTCGGAATTCCGCCCGAGGGCATTGGCCTGATTCTGGGCGTCGATCGCCTGCTCGACATGTGCCGCACCACGGTCAATGTCGGCGGCGACCTGGTCGGCGCGGTGGTGATCGCCCGTGGCGAAGGGCGCGCCGAGTCACTGCAAGAAGCGGCATAGCGGTCGATCCGCTGCGGATGAGGCCGGCCGGCCATTGCCCGGCTCCGGCCATCGCGAGCCCCGTCCCGGACGGTGTCACGTCCTGAGTGTGTCGTTCTGCGGCCTGCGGGCCGCAGAGTGCAGTCGGTGTGGCCGATTCGGACGACGCCCAACCCCTGCGATGTCGCGGCACGGTCAGCCCATGTGTGCCTGCCGACCGGCTGTTTCGCATGAATGAGACGTGCTGTCTCGTTTCCGTCTCTCGGTCGAGCGCGGGCATCACGTTCGTGATGAATCGGGTAATTCCGTAGGTGCAAGCGTTTGCCCTGCACGGCCCGATCAAGTGGGCCGATCGGATTGCTGGCCTGTCGCAGCGCTGCGACACACGGCCACTAGAACCATCGCCGATCCGTCAATAATTGATTAATAAACAATGGATTACATGGTTGGCGCGATCTTTGCTTGATGCGCGTACCACGCCGCCCTGACGCGGTGTGCATCTTTGGGCCGTCATCGCGCTGGCATGGGGGGCAGTGCGGTGCCATGCGGTCTTCAAAGGTTTGTCGACCAGCCACCTGTTCCTGAACAAGGGAAACATCATGAAAAGCAAACTTCCAGTCGGTAACAGCGGCGGCGGATGTCGCCCTTTACCTGATTCGCTGAGCACCCCAGGCACACGATCCACAGCGCTGTTGACCGGCCTGCTGGTGACTGCCTTGGCGGTGGTATTCCCGGGTGCCGTCCAGGCGCAACAGGGTTGCGGCGGTGCCATTTCGATCGCCACCGATCCCAACACGACACCGCCCAATCAACTCCTGTTCACCGGGGCACCGCTGGGCGAGACCGTGCGCGTCATCCTGCGGCCGGCCAAGGGCGCCGGTACGCTCGATCTGACCGTGAGCGAGGTGGACTACGCCCTGGCCTGCGCCAACAACAACGACCTGGTTCCGTGCGCCTTCGGCAACGATGGTGCGGCCAGTGGCGGCGCGCCCATCGCGTTCGCCGGCAACGTCGGCGGCACCTGCGGCGCCACCGATGGCAGCACCGACATCGACCCGGACGGTCACGCCGGTACCGTGCGCTTCAACTTCACGCCGCAAGCGCTGAACGAAACGGGCTGCACGGTCGAGTTCGATGTCACGGTCAATGACAAGGGCACTGACGCCAGTCCACTGACCCTGACGGCGGCCGCGTCCACCTTCGGCACCTGTGCCGGCGGGCTGAACGGTGCGGCGCGCGGCAGTGTGGCGATCTTCCTCAAGTCGGTTCCCGAGATCGAGATCGTCAAGGAGATCAGCGTCGATGGCGGAACCACCTGGTTCGACGCCAACACCGAAGGAGCAGCCCCAGTCGTCACCTTCCCGAGCGGCGCGCTGTATCGGTTCACGGTCACCAATACCGGCACGGCACCCTTGATCGATGTCACGGTCGAAGATGCCGATCTGGGTATCGCGCCGACCGCCATCGCCAACCTCGCCCCTGGCGAGTTCGTGGTGATCGGCTCCGGCAATGCCGGCTTCGAGGCGCTGGCGGTCGAGGAGCGGTGTGCCAATGCCGGTGCCTTCACCAACACCGCCAAGGCCACCGGCACCTCCGGCGACGATGCCAGCGTGGTCATGGATACCGACCCGGCGGTGCTGGTCTGCGTGGGTACCCCGGATATCGAAATCCTCAAGGAAATCAGCATCGACGGCGGAACCACCTGGTTCGACGCCAATGATGTCGGCAGTGCGCCGGAGGCCGAGTTCCCGAGTGATGCATCCTATCGACTCACGGTCACCAACACCGGCACCACCGATCTGGTCGATGTCACGGTCAACGACCCCACACTGGGCATCGTCGATTTTCTGATTGGCAGCCTGCTGCAAGGTGAACAGGTGGTGCTCGATCAGGGCGATATCGGCGCATTGTTCGTCGAGGATCGGTGTACCAATTCCGGTGAGTTCTTCAACACGGCATCGGTGAGCGGCGATTCCGAACTGCCGATCGCCACCGTCGATGACAGTGACATCGCCATCCTGGTATGCGTGGGCGACCCGATGATCGATCTGCTGAAGGAAGTCAGCATCGACGGCGGGACGACCTGGTTCGATGCCAATGATGTCGGCTCCGCGCCGACCGCCGTGTGGCCAAGTGATGCCAGCTATCGGGTGACGGTGACCAATACCGGTACCGCGCCGCTGGTCAACATCACGGTCAGCGACGCCGATCTGGGCATCCCGGACACGGCCATTCCCGACCTCAACCCCGGCGAGTCCTATGTCATCACCTCGGGCAATGCCGGCTTCGAGGCCCTGTTCGCAGACGATCGCTGCACCAACTCCGGTACGTTCTTCAACACTGCGGAAACCAGTGGCCAGTCGGCCGAGACCGGTGAAGTGGTGACGGCGGGCGATCCGGCCATCCTGCTGTGCGTGGGTGATCCCGATATCGATCTGCTGAAGGAAATCAGCATCGATGGTGGCACGACCTGGTTCGATGCCAATGACGCCGGCTCCGCGCCGACCGCCGATGCACCGAGCGATGCGTACTACCGGCTCACCGTGACCAATACCGGCACCACCGATCTGGAAAACATCACCGTGTCCGACCCGACGCTGGGTCTGGTGGATGTTCCGGTCGGCAATCTGGCGATTGGTGAGAGCGTGGTGCTCGATTCGGGCAGCCTGGGCTTTGCCGCCCTGTTCGTGGAAGACCGCTGCACCACGGCGGGCCAGTTCCCGAACACCGCCAGCACCCAGGGTGACTCGGTCGAGACCGGTGAAACGGTCAGCGACAGCGACCCGGCGCTCCTGCTGTGCGAAGTGCAGGTCATGGAAATCTGCCGCACGCCGGGCTTCTGGGGCACCCACGCGGGTACCGAGAAGAACCGATCGACCGATCTGACCCAGATGGTCATCGATGCCGCTGGCGGTTCGCTGTCGATCTGCGGCACCACGATCGACAACACCAACGTCGGCAACGCATTTTCGGCAGTAGAGGCGATGTGCGTTTCGCCGGAGGGCGATCAGCGTCTGCAACTGGCTCGCCAGTTGACCGCCATGGCGCTGAACTGCGTGGTGAGCGGTGGTGGGGCTGACTGCTCCGGCACTTCGGTCGAGTCGCTGTTCCAGGCGGCCAACGATGCCTGCACCAATGGTGTGGCAAATCTGGGCGACTACATCGCGCCTGTGGACGCCTTCAACAATGGTGTCAACAGCGACTGCCATGAGCGCGACCTCGGCGAGTCTGATCTGTTCGACGGCGTCTCGCCATTGCCTGGTCCAGCCGGCAGTTCGAATGCCTGCAATGCAGCAAATCGCAACAGCATCACCGTGCTGCCGTAAGACAGGCCAAATGGGCGGGGCGCCGAGTCGCCCCGCCTGATCCGGTCAGGTACAACAGAATGCATGGGCGCCCTTGGGCGCCCATGCGGTGTCTGGCCGCATGGGCCGGACACGACGGACGATTGACTGGCCTGGCCGCAGGTTGCGGGTCGCGCGGCTCAGCGACTGCGCCGATCGCGGTTGGGCACCAGCGATCTGCGCCGATCCAGCACCGGGTATTCGTAGCCCATCCGGTGCCGTTCCAGCAGTCGGTACAACTGAGCACGAGATACCCCCAGACACCGGGCAGTGGCGGGAATCTTTCCGCCGCAGGCCAGCAATGCCTGCTCGATGGCCTGTTTTTCGGCCAGCAGACGGGCCTGACGCAGGGTGGCCGGTGCGGTGTCTGGCAGGTCTTTGGCAAAGGCCGCCTCCAGGTCGAGGTCGGCCACCGAGAGCACGTCGTTGTCGCACATCACCAGCGCTTGCCGCACTCGGTTGCGCAACTCCCGGATGTTGCCGGGCCAGGGGTGCTGACGCATCCGGGCCAAGGCTTCCGGCGTCAGGCGATGTGAACGCAGGCCCATTTCTGCGCCCAGTTCGGCCAGAAAGTGCTCTGCCAGACGATCGATATCCTCGCCCCGATCGCGCAGCGGCGGCGTTTGCACATGCAGGGCGTTGAGCCGGTAGAACAGATCCTCACGGAACTGGCCGGTGCGGCAGGCTTTCTGCAGGTCGATGTGGGTTGCTGCGACGATCCGGACGTCGGCGTGGATGGTATCCACGCTGCCCAGACGCTCGAAGGTGCCTTCCTCCAGGAAGCGCAGCAGGATGACCTGCATGTCGATCGCCAAGTCGCCGATCTCGTCGAGAAACAAGGTGCCGCCTTCGGCTGCCTCGATACGCCCGGCGTTGCGTCGGTAGGCGCCGGTGAATGCGCCCTTCTCGTAACCGAACACTTCCGCCTGAAACAGCGCTGCCGGCAACGCTGCACAATTGACTGCCACGAATGGTCGGTTCGCGCGTCCGGAATGCTGATGCAGCAGGCGAGCGACGAGTTCCTTGCCGGTGCCGGTTTCGCCGGTGATCAGCACCGGTGCGGTGGTCGCGGCCACCTTCTCGATGGTCTTGCGCAGCGTCCGCATCACCATGCTCTCGCCGATCAGCGTCGGCGGCTCGGTGGCGGAGGACGTCGAACGTGATTCCCGGCTGCCTGACTTCATCGGATGCCGGCCGGGCAGGGGGAGAATGCCTGGTTTGCGAACGTCGATTTCGCCAAAGCTGCGCCGCAGGGTAGTGCAGTCACACGTGTTCCTCGAACAGTGGGGGCTGTTTCGATTGCTGTACCCGGTAACACGCGAAGCTACTCCGGCAGAGGTCACGCTGTCGGGGGAAATTGGCCGCGCGGACGGGTAGCGAATGGCTTGCTGCGACGAGCGGTGGCTTTCGATCGACCGGCGGCGCGCAGGTCGAGGCAGCCATGAGGCGCGACAGCCCCGGCGATGAGTGGGACAATAGCCGTCCCCTCCGTCAGCCGTGCCCGTCTCGATGTCCACGCCCAGCCGTCGCGAACTCGCCAACGCCATCCGTTTCCTGTCTGCCGATGCGGTCGAAGCCGCCAAGTCGGGTCATCCCGGCATGCCGATGGGCATGGCCGATATCGCCGAGGTGCTGTGGAACGATTACCTCCGGCACAACCCCAACAATCCCGCGTGGTTCGATCGCGATCGGTTCGTGCTGTCGAACGGTCACGGTTCGATGCTGCTGTACTCGCTGCTGCACCTGAGTGGCTACGACCTGCCGATCGAGGAACTGCGCAATTTCCGACAACTGCACTCGCGCACGGCCGGTCACCCCGAGGCCGCCGAGACCCCGGGAGTCGAGACCACCACCGGGCCGCTCGGGCAGGGCTTTGCCAATGCCATCGGCATGGCCCTGGCGGAAAAGTTGCTGGCCCGTCGCTTCAATCGACCGGAGTACCCGATCATCGACCACACCACCTGGGTGTTCATGGGTGACGGCTGCATGATGGAGGGCATTTCCCACGAGGCCGCTTCACTGGCCGGCACCTGGGGGCTCGGCAAGCTGATCGCGTTCTGGGATGACAACGGCATCTCGATCGATGGCGAGGTCGAGGGCTGGTTCACCGACGATACTGCGGCTCGGTTCGAGGCTTACGGCTGGCAGGTGCTGCGGGCGGTCGATGGCCATGACCCGGCAGCCATCAAGCAGGCGATCGAATCGGCTCTGGCCGAGACCGGCAAGCCCAGCCTGATCTGCTGCAAGACGATGATCGGCTTCGGTGCTCCCAACAAGCAGGGCACCGAAGCCACCCACGGCGCACCGCTCGGTGCCGCCGAGGTCGCCGCTGCCCGCGAGCACCTGGGTTGGCCGCATGCTCCGTTCGAGGTGCCGGAATCGATTCGCGCGGGTTGGCGCGCCGGTCAAACGGGACTGGTGCGCGAGGCGCAGTGGCAGCGGCTGTTCGACGGCTATGCCCGCCACTACCCCGAGCTGGCGAGCGAACTCCAGCGGCGCATCCAGGGTGATCTGCCCGATGGCTTCGATGCGCTCGCGCGTGCCTTCATCGAGCGCGTGCAGGCCGAAGGACCGACGGTGGCCTCACGCAAGGCATCGCAGATGGCGCTCGACGCCTTCGGCCCGGCCCTGCCAGAACTGATCGGTGGCTCGGCCGATCTGGCGCCGTCCAATCTGACCGAATGGCAGGGCAGCCGATCGATCACGGATGACAGCGATCACGGCAACTACATCCACTTCGGTGTGCGCGAGTTCGGCATGGGCGCGATCGCCAATGGCCTTGCCCTGCATGGCGGGTTCCGCGTCTACGACGCCACCTTCCTGGTGTTCTCCGACTACGCCCGCAACGCGGTGCGGATGAGTGCGCTGATTCCGGCGCCGGTGATCCATGTCTACACCCATGATTCGATCGGGCTGGGCGAGGACGGCCCGACCCACCAGCCGGTCGAGCATCTGGCCTCGCTGCGCCTGATCCCCAACAATGCGGTCTGGCGGCCGTGCGACGCGGTCGAATCGGCGGTCGCCTGGCAGCAGGCGCTCCAGCGCCGGGATGGTCCGAGCTGTCTGGTGTTCAGTCGTCAGAACCTGCCACACCAGACGCGCAGTCCGGAGCAGCGGGCGGCGATCGCGCGCGGCGGCTATGTGCTCAGTGACCCGCCGGAGGCCCGCTTCGATGCCATCCTGATCGCCACCGGCTCGGAAGTCGCCCTGGCCCAGGCGGCGGCCGCGATCCTGGCCCAGCGGGGCATTGCCGTCCGGGTGGTCTCGATGCCCTGCCTGGACGTCTTCGAGCGGCAACCGATCGAGTGGCGCGAGGCGGTGCTGCCGTCCTGGTGCCGGGCGCGGGTGGCGATCGAGGCCGGAGTGACCGCCGCCTGGTATCGGTACGTCGGTCTCGACGGTGCGGTGATCGGCCTGGATCGGTTCGGTGCTTCGGCACCCGCCAACGTCCTGTTCGAGCATTTCGGTCTCACTGCCGAACGGATCGCCGAACGCACCCAGAGCGTCCTCGCCCGCCCCTGAGCCCCGGAGTCGAACATGCCCGCCGACCTGCCGCAACCGACCTACGGTGCCGAAATCGACGGCAAGCGACTGGCCGTGTTCGACGACCTGTTGCCGAGCGCTGCCCTGGAGCGGCTGACGGCGGCCATGTACAAGTCCGGCTTCACCCGCAACGAAGTCGCCCGGCCCGATGTCGCCGCGTTCCGGCACTGGGCCTGTGAGATTCCCGGTGACGCACTGGCGCAACTGCCGGTATGGGAGCCGACCCGACGGGCACTGGCGCGCTTCGCACCGGGCCGCGACTACCGGCCCTATCGCAGCTACGTCAACGCCAATTTCTACGGTGACATGCTGTTCACCCACACCGATTGCCTGCCGGGGAGCGACGAGCTCACCGCCCTGTGGTACGTCTGCACCGCCTGGGATCACGAATGGGGCGGCGAGACCCTGTTCTTCGACAGCCGCAACGATGCCCGTGCCGTGGTCAGTCCGCGCCCCGGCCGGCTGGCGATCTTCAACGGCAATCTGACCCATGCTGGCCGGCCACCCAGTCGGATCTGTGTAGAACCGCGCTTCACCCTGGCCCTGAAGTTGCAGGCACCCGGCTAGCCGGATCGGTCGGGGAGCGTCGGTCGTGACGGGTGCAGGAATGCCCCGGCCTGCGCTAAAGTCGTGTCGTCTCCGTCCCCCGCGAGCACATCACCATGAAATCCTTCGTGTTCGGATTGATCCTTGGCGCGCCGCTGATCGCTGCCTGCCTGTCGCTGCCGGCGACCGCCCAGACGCCCTCGGTGCAGGTGCTGCGGCGCGAGTCGCTGTCCCTGCCGAGCCCGGCCCGTACCGGTGAGGTCGAATTGCGGCTGTCGGTCGGCGGCCGCGCGTTCCGCTTCGAGTTGGACGATCATCCGGATCTGCGCGGTCGGGTGCCGGCTGGCGTCCGGGTGCTGGTCGGTGCCGATCGTGATCCGGGCACCTGGGCGCGGCTGAGCCATTTCGCGGGCGGCTGGCACGGCGTGCTGTTCGATGGCACGACGTTGTGGCTGGTCGAGCCGAGCCCGCGTGATGCGGCGGTCGATGCCGGCGCTGCGAGCCGGTCCAAGCCCGGCGCGACCGATCTGTATCGGGTCGAGGATCTGCTGCTGCCCGACCTGTTGATCGACCATGGCGGATTGGCCGTGCCGGCAAGCGGCGCGGTGCAGCGTGACGGCTCGGCGCTGATCGATCACCTGCCGGCGACCATCGCTGCCGCCAGCGCCCGGCTGCCGATCACCCTGGTCGCCGATCGGGCGTTCCAGACCACCCTGGGCGGCAATGCTCAGGCTGCCCTGCTGAACATGTTCAATGTGGTGGACGGGATTTTCGACAATCAGGTCGGGATCGGCCTGCAACTCCAGCACATCGAGTTGCTGAGCGACGATGCCAACCTGATCGATGTCGACATGTCCGACCTGCTGCGCAGCTTCGGCACCTTCATGGTCGAGGGCGTCGGAGCCGGCATCCCGGTCAGCGGCAATGTACACCTGTTCACCGGGCGCAGTTTCACGAGTGCCGGCATCGCCTGGGTCGGCGCCCTGTGCAATCGTCGGTTCGGACAGGGCGTGAATCGCCTGCTGTCCTCACCGACCGTGAGCGCCCTGGTGTTCGCCCACGAATTGGGGCACAACTTCGGCGCACCGCACGATGGCGCGTCGGACAGTGCCTGCCAGGCTGCCGCGCCCGGCCTGATGGCGCCAACCGTGGGTAGCACCGATCGCTTCTCGCAGTGCTCGATCGACCAGATGCAGAGCCAGATTGCCCAGGCGTTCTGTCTGGTTGCCGCACCCGCGATCGTGGCCGAGGATTTCAACGGCAACTGGTTCAATCCGATACGCGATGGTGAAGGGGTGCAGGTCAGCGTCGAGGGCGATGGCAGCACCTTCGTGCTCAGTTATTACACCTACCTTGCTGGTCGCCAGGTCTGGATGATCGGCGCCGCGCGTCCCGCGCCCGAGGGTGAGTCGCGTACCCTGGTGTTCGACCTGGTGCAGACCGACGGCGCCGATTTCGGGGCTCGCTTCGATCCTGCCAGGGTGGTGCGACGGACCTGGGGACGGGTCGAGTTGACCCTGGATGCCAGCGACTGCAACCACGCCCAACTTCGGGTGGTTCCGAGCCTGCCCGAGTTCGGCGCGGCCTTCACGGTGTCGGTCGAGCGGATCGTTCCGCGCCCCAACTGCGGCTGAGCCGTGGCAGGTGGTCGGCCGATGCCGAGTGCCGACCAGGGGCGACCATTGCCGGTGGCTGCGACACGGCCATGATCGGCCGGGCGTGTCTTGCGCGCTTGTTCGGCAGCACGGATACTGGACCGACCGCAACCAGGGGAGGGGAGAATGAGCGGAAATTACACAGTGGCGAGCGCCTTCATCGACATGTTCGCGGCGCCCGGCAAGGCCATCGATGGCATCCGTAGCCATCTGGCATGGTTCTGGTGGCCATTGCTGGTCGTGTTGCTGGCGTCGGCGGCGATCGTCGCCGGTTACATGGTGTGGGTCGATTTCGAGTGGCTGATCGACCAGACCGTGCGCATGGCGGTGCCGCCCGGCGGTGATCCGGCGATCGCCGAATCGGTGCGCAAGTTCATGAATCCGACCATGATGATCGCCTCGGGCCTGGTCGGGTTGGTGCTCGGAACCGGGGTGATCCACCTGCTGCTGGCGGTCTACCTGCATCTGGTCAACAAGGTGGTCGGCGACCCGGCCGGTGGCTTCGGACAATGGTTCGTGCTCTCGGTGTGGGCGGCCCTGCCGCCGGGCCTGTTCTCGGCGTTGTCGTCGGCCCTGGTGATCGCCACCGCCGAGAGCAATCAGTTGCCGCAGGATGCCCTCAATCCGCTCAGTCTCCAGTCGCTGATCATCCATGCCGAACCGGCGACGGCCTGGTACGGCTGGGGCAATGCCCTGACCGTGCTGAATCTGTGGTTGATCGGTCTGCTGACCCTCGGCTTCATGCGCTGGACCGGGGTCTCGCTGGGCAAATCGCTGGTCTTCGTGGCGGCGCCCTGGGTGTTGATCTTCGGCGGCTGGGCTGCGGTCATCGCCTGACATGGATCGCAGGGCATGGGTGTTGGCGGCGCTGGTCGCGGCGGTCCTGTTGGTGCCTGTGCTGGCCAGGCTCGGTCGGGGTGAAGCGGCCAAGGAGGTCGAACTGGCCGAGGCGACCCGCTTCCGGGTCAGCAGTTCGGTGCTGGCATCCGGACAACTGGCGTATCGCGAGCAGGTCCAGCTTCGCGCTGAGGTGATCGGTCGGGTGGTCTCGGTCGCGGTCGCCGAGGGCGATACGGTTCGGGCCGGCGATCGGATACTGACGCTCGACCCGGAGCAGTTCCGGACGTTGGTCGAACAGCAGCGCGCCAACGTCAGGCTTCAGGAGATCGCCATCGCCCGTCAGCGCCTGATGCTGGACAACCTGGAGCGGCGGTTCGAGCGTTCGCGCGAGTTGTTCCAGCGCGAACTGGTCGATGCCAATACCCATGAGGCGCTGGAAAACGAACTGGACCTCGGTCGGATCGACCTGCGCTCGCGCGAGGAAAGTCTGGCTCAGGCCCGCGCCAGCCTGGCCCAGGCCGAGGACACGCTGGCGAAGACCGAGATTCGATCGCCGATCGATGGCGTGATCATCCAACTCGATGTCAAGCCGGGTGAGTCGGTGGTCGCGGCCACCACCAATATCCCGGGCTCGACCCTGGCGGTGGTGGCCGATGTGTCATCGGTGCGTACCGAACTGCGGGTCGATGAGGCCGATATCGCCCAGGTCGCGGTCGGTCAGGAGGCTGCGGTGTTCGCGGCGGCCTTCCCCGATCATGCCCTGTCCGCTGTGGTCGAGTCGATCGCGACATCGGCGACCCGCGCCGAAGGACAGCAGAATCTCAGTTTCGAGGTCAAGCTGCGGCTGACCGACCCCGACCTCACCCGCGTCCGTCCAGGCATGAGTTGCCGTGCGGAGATCTACACCCAGAGCAGCGAGGATGCCCTGGCGGTGCCGGTGCAGGCCGTTCTGTACGATGAGGACGTGGTGGCTCAGACCGAGCAGCCCTATGTGTTCGTTGCCAACGATGGCAAGGCAGAGAAGCGACCGGTTCGGGTCGGTCTGGCGTCGGACAGCCACATCGAGATTCTGGAGGGGCTCACCGAGCACGAGACGGTGGTGGTCGGACCGATCCGCGCCCTGCGCAGCCTGCGGGTCGGCGATGCCGTCAAGGCGGCACCGCTCACCGCCTCCGACTCGAAACTGCCAGCCCGAGGTTCCTGATTGGATACCGGGACGGCCGCCCGTGAGCCGGTCATCCGTCTGTCCGGCATCGCTCGCCACTATCGGATGGGTGAACAGACTGTTCGCGCCCTCGATGGCGTCGATCTGGAGATCGCACGCAACGAGTACGTGGCGATCGTCGGCGCCTCGGGTTCGGGAAAATCGACGCTGATGAACATTCTCGGCTGCCTCGACCGCCCGAGTGCCGGCGAGTACCGACTCAATGGCCGTGCCGTGGCCGGGATGGCCGAGGACGATCTGGCACGCGCGCGCAATCGCGACATCGGCTTCATCTTCCAGAGCTTCAACCTGCTGAGCCGATCGACCGCCCTGGCCAACGTCATGCAGCCATTGGTCTACCGCCGGATCGGCCTGGTCGAGCGTCGTCGCCTGGCCAGCGAGGCACTGTCCAGGGTGGGTCTCGCCGAGCGCATGATGCATTTGCCGAATCAGCTTTCCGGCGGCCAGCGCCAGCGTGTGGCGATCGCCCGTGCCCTGGTCGGCCGACCATCGATCCTGCTGGCCGATGAGCCGACCGGCAATCTCGATTCCGCCACCACCGTCGAGATCATGGCCTTGTTCGATCGCCTGCATGACGACGGCCAGACCATCATCATCGTCACCCACGAGCCGGAGATCGCCGAGCGCTGCCTGCGCGTGGTGCGGCTCGCCGACGGCCGGATCGCTTCCGACCGACCGACGGAGCGAGCCCCGTGAATTTCATCCTGGTCGAAAGCCTGCGCTCGGCGTTCGCCGCGATCCGAGCCAATGGCCTGCGCTCCTTCCTGACCGCGCTCGGCATCATCATCGGTGTGGCAGCGGTGATCGCCGTGGTGTCGATCGTCCAGGGGCTGTCGTACACCGTCAATGCCCAGTTCCAGGGCCTGGGCGCGGACTCGATCACCATCCGGTCCTACACGCCGGTCGATCTGCAACTCAGTGGTCGGTTCGCGCGCTTGACCGAGGCCGATCTCCGGGCGGTCCAGCATCGGGTCGATGGCATCACCGATGTCACCCCGATCCTGTTTGACCCGGCCGGCAAGACCGGCCAGATCGGCTACCGTGCCAAGAACCATTTCGTCCAGGTCTCCGGAGTCGGATCGTCCTACATGGATGTGGTTGGGGTGTTCCCCGAGCGGGGCCGGTTCTTTTCCCGCGATGACGAGCAGCGACGACGGCTGGTCTGCCTGGTCGGCCAGGAGGCGGCCCGTGCGATCGAATTGCCGGAGGATCCGGTCGGACAGTTCATCCGGATCGGCGATGACTGGTGTCGGGTGATCGGGGTGATGGAGGCGCGTGGCGAATTGTTCGGGTTTTCGCAGGACGACTTCGTTCTGCTGCCCTACGAGACCATGCGTCGGATCATCGGCACATCGCGCCAGCACGATCTTCAGATCCAGCTCACCATCACCGACATGGCCCAGCTCGACGAGGTGTCATCGCGGATTCGCCGGGTGTTGCGGCAAGCGCGCGATCTGAAGCCGGGTGATCCGGACGATTTCAAGATCCAGACGCCGCAGCAACTGACCGAGTCCTTCAATGCCATCGTCGATACCATCACGGCGGTCGCGGGCGGGGTGGTGGGAATCTCGCTCCTGGTCGGCGGCATCGGCATCATGAACATCATGCTGGTCTCGGTGACCGAGCGGACCCGCGAGATCGGCATTCTCAAATCGCTCGGCGCCTCGAAGTGGTGGATCGCCTGGGTCTTCGAGAAGGAGGCTCTCGCCATCAGCCTGCTCGGCGTCGCCGGCGGCCTGCTCGTCGCCGTGCTCGCGCGCTTCGCGCTGGTCCACGGCCTCGGCTGGAAGATCGAACTCGAAGCCGACGCCATTCTCTCTTCCGCGCTCGCCGGCATCGTCAGCGGCCTGCTCGGCGCGCTTTATCCCGCGCTGCGCGCCGCGAGTCAGGATCCGGTCGATGCATTGAGCTATGAGTAGCAGCCGGTCGCCGGCGACCGGCT
>DIHI01000005.1:0-464 GCA_002420085.1 Lysobacterales bacterium UBA5700
CTCGCTCTGGTCGATTCCATCGTCGAGCGGACGGAGAAATGGATGCAGGATTCAGGCAGGTACCTTCTGTGCCGCATCCTTGCGCTCTGCCCGTTCGTCGACGACCCCTCGGCCGGGATCGCCAAGATGCGCGACGTGCTCGGCAAGCGGCGGCTTTGGGCATACGAACTGCGGGAGATCGTCACCGCTCTCGGCGAGAGCCGCTCGGATGCCGCCATCGATCCCCTGTACGAGCTTGCGTCCGATGCGACGACGTTCGAGCAATGCGAGCACAACTTCATCAATGCTTTGGCTGCACTCGACACGCCGCNNGTGAACTGCTGCTGGGTTTTGTCGATCCGGATATTCGCGGCATCGCGCTGACGCGCCATCCTCACCGAGAGGACGTGCTGGTTGCGCGGCTCGTGGAACTGGCCCAGCGCAGGCCCGAGGTGGCCGCGCGGCTGCGGAATTTGTGCGAACGC
>DIHI01000005.1:559-20216 GCA_002420085.1 Lysobacterales bacterium UBA5700
AACTCAATCGGCACGTGCTCTCGAAAGTCATGGGCTGGCTCGGAACGCCCGATGCCCTCGCCGCAAATCTGAACCTGATCGATGACGCCAGGCCCTCGCCGGTTCCGCAAGGCATCTGGGACCAACTCAAAAGCGCTTTCGTCGAGCGACGACCCTACGGGCAAAGTCCCAACACCTTCACGCAACACGCACGGGCGTCAAATGAACTGCGCGTCCGGCTGTTCAGAATGGCGATTGGGGACGAGAAACGACGGAAGTCTGCCTTCATGCTTCTCGGTCAAATCGAGGAATGGCGCTTGGAGCATGGCAGACCGACGGGTGAACCGCGTCACCCCGATCTCGCATCCGGCCAATCTTGGCCGCCCGAGGAGTCCTGACTTTTCTCCTGAACGCAAAGGGGCAGTCCCTGGTCGCCGCCTATCCTGGCGGCGCATCGAGTTGGCCATCAGGTGCCACAGAGGTAGGCAATGTGCTCGACCGGAGACAGTCATGAGCGACCGCTGTGAGTCGAAACGAGTCATCTGCCCGTTTCAAGCAATTTCCGCTGCTCCTCCCACAACAACGGCGTCCCCGACGCCAGGTCGAACAGGGTCACCTCCGGCGGTAGGGTCTCGTCGAGGATGACGGCGACGATGTCCGGCGCCAGCGTGGTGAGGTTCGCCATCCGGCTCACATATACCCGATCCATCCCCTCGGTTCGGCCACCTCGGACAGCGTGCGCGCCTCGCCAGCCCCCACCATCGCCAGCCGACGATGGGCCGCAGGCGAGCGCGAGTTGGATCGGCATCGGCGCCTTCACGCCGAAGAAGGGCAGCGAATGTGGACCGTTGCGGGCTGGCCCGAAGGGCGGACGCCAGGGACGGCGTCCGCAGCATCCAGCTCGCTTGATGACGAGATTGTCCGGTCAGGCCGCTACCGAGGCCATCAGGGAGTTTCGGGCCAGTGCGGACCGATGGGGCTGGCACCAAGGGGGGTACGGGATCGGGTTCCGTCAGGTCACTGCGATCGCCATTGTTTACAGATCCGGAAAATATATGTAATCTGTAAACAATAGAGGATACCCCATGTTCGGCGAGAGATTGAAACTGGCCCGCAAGCGTTCCGGCCTGTCTCTTCGGGGGCTCGCCGATGCCATCGACCATGCGGTCACCGCCCAGGCGATCGGTCGTTATGAGCGCGACGAGATGCTGCCAGGATCGGCCACCGCGCTGAAGCTGGCCAAGGCGCTCGGCGTTCCCCTGAGCTACCTGTTCAGCCCCTCGGAGATCCGCCTGGAGGGAGTGGAGTTTCGCAAGACCGCCGCGACCAGGGCTCAGGAGCGCGCCATGGTGGAAGCGGCCGTCCTGGACAGCCTCGACCGCTACCTGCTCGTCGAGGCATTGCTGGAGATTGGCAGCCACGTGTGGGGCAAACCTAAAGGCGCTCCCTTCAAGGTCGCCGAACTCGATGATGCGGAGACCGCTGCCGAGAGCGTCCGCAAAGCCTGGAACTTGGGTGGCGACGCGATTCCCAACATGACCGACCTGCTCGAAGAGCACGGCATCAAGGTGCTCAAGCTCGACTTTCCGCTCTCGGTCGATGGGCTGACTTGCCGGGTGGCACGGCCGGATCAGGAGAAAGTGCCGGTCGTCGTCGGCTCGGTGGCGAAATCGGTAGAACGCCGCCGCTTCACCCTGGCCCACGAACTCGGCCATATGGTCATGGCGATCGAAGGCAACCTGGACGAGGAGAGGGCGTGCCAGCGCTTCGCCAGCGCCCTGCTGATGCCGAAGGAGAACCTGCGGTCCGAGGTCGGCCAGTACCGCCATGCCATCGGCTATGCCGAGATCATCGAAATCAAGCGCAAGTACGGTGTCAGTGCCGCCGCTCTCATCGTCCGTCTGCGCGACCTCGGCGTCATCACCGAGGGCACGCTGCAAACGGTGTTTCGCGGCATCGGTCGGACTTGGCGCAAGGCCGAGCCCGAGCCACTCCCGGAGAACGAGGAACCCAGACGCTTCCGTCGCCTGGCGCTCCGCGCCCTGGCAGAGGACATCATCTCGCTTCCCAAAGCCGCAGAGCTGCTGCGCAAGAGCACGGGCGAGGTGAGCCGGATCATGTCGGGGCCCGCTGGGTGATCCATCGTGCGGGTACTCGTGAGCGATGCCTCGATACTGATTGAACGCGCCGTTTTTCTCTCCGGCCTCGCGCCCCCACCAGGGGCCGAAGTCTGCGAAGCCAGCCCATGGCACCTTTGAATATCAATACGTTACATGCTGACCGTTCAAGCGGTTGGATAGCGGCATCGGCAGGCGGATGCACCAGGATCGCCAAGCAGAACATCTTCTCGACACAGGGGGCGAGTTTGGGGCAGGCAGATTTTCCTTACGCCGTGGCGCGTGTTATTTTAACATCACTGTTTACAGTAAAATATATTTGAGCCTTGTTTTAGGTTGGTACTACGCGCATGAAGCGGGATCTACAAGGGCGCTACGTGACCATTTCGACGGCGGGGGAAGAGGCGCGGGCCTTCGTGCCTGCGCCGTTACCACCGAACCCACCCATTGACTGGACGCCCGAGCTGCGCTGCGCGTTCGATCAGGCGCTGCTGGCACTGGGTCGGCTCGACAGCGTGTCGATGCTGCTGCCCGACACCTCGCTATTCCTCTACATGTATGTGCGCAAGGAGGCGGTGCTGTCGTCGATGATCGAAGGCACCCAGTCTTCGCTCTCGGATCTGCTGCTGTTCGAACTGGACGAGGCGCCCGGTGTACCGTTGGATGACGTGCGCGAGGTCAGCAATTACGTGGCCGCCCTCGACCACGGCCTGCATCTGCTGAAGGAAGGGCTGCCGCTGTCACTGCGGCTGATCCGTGAGGTACACGGCGTGCTGCTGGCCAAGGGTCGCGGCAGCAAGCTGACGCCAGGAGAGTTTCGATACAGCCAGAACTGGATCGGTGGCACCCGCCCCGGCAACGCGGCCTTCGTGCCGCCGCCAGCCGGGGAAGTGCTGGAGTGCATGAGCCGGCTCGAACGCTTTCTGAACGATCTCCCGGAGCCGACACCGGTGCTGCTCAAGGCGGCGCTGGCCCATGTGCAATTCGAAACCATCCACCCCTTCCTGGACGGCAATGGCCGCGTGGGGCGTCTGCTGATCACCCTGCTGCTGTGTGAACAGCGGGCACTGCGCGAGCCGATGCTCTACCTGAGCCTCTACTTCAAGACCCACCGCCGCTATTACTACGAACTGCTCAACAACGTCCGCGAAACGGGCGACTGGGAAGCCTGGCTCGGTTTCTTTGCCGAGGCCGTGATCGTCACCGCTACTCAAGCCGTGGAGACGGCACAACAACTGCTCGCACTCTCCAACCAGGACCGCGACAGGATCGGCACTCTGGGCCGGGCGGCGCCTTCTGCACTACAGATCCACCGGGTGCTGATGGAATATCCGATCGCCACCTCGAACTGGCTGGTCGAGAAAACCGGCCTTACGCCGGCAACCGTCAACAAATCATTGGTCAACCTTCAGCAACTCGGCATCGTGCGCGAACTCACGGCGCAGAAGCGCAACCGGCTGTTCAGCTACCAAGACTACGTGGAAATCATGAATCGGGGGACGGAGCTGCCGGACTGAACCGCCCCGGCAATCCCGGAGGCTCGATGGTGTGAGTCACGCCGCCCGGGCGAGATCACGCTGTTGCTGACGATAAACGGCTGCTGGTTCCGCCGAGGGGGTGTTCCTGATCGGGCCTTCCTGATCGGGCCGAGCAGGCGCGCGTGGTTGAACCAGTCGATCCAATTCAGCGTGGCCAGTTGGACGGCTTCCAGATTCCGCCATGCGTGCCGATGGATCACCTCGACCGTGTATCCGCCGGTGATGGTCTCGGCCAGGGCGGTGTCGTAGGAGTCGCCAACGCTGCCGATCGAGGGTTCGATGCCGGGTCGCTGCATCGGGGCATAGAGGACGGGACGTTGGATGTCTGGCGCGATCGCCGTGTACATGCCTTGACGCCCGCTACCTACAGGCGATCAAGCTGATCCGCGCTCGATATCAGCCAGTGCTGAGCAGGCAGCGCATGGCGCGGCGAAAGGCAGCGAACAACCGGTCGCGCTCGACATGCCGGCCCTCGGCGACCCGGCGGCGGGCAGCGACCCAGGTTTCGCGGACCGCCGGGCGGTTGCCGGAAAACAGCCAGCGGTCGATCAGATCCTCGGGACTGGCGGCGATCAGGCCCGGACTGTCGGGGTCGAGAACCACGAAATCGGCACGGTCACCGGGACGCAGGCCGCTGACTGCGATGCCGGCCGCAGCCGCTCCGCCGGTCAGCGCGGCTGCCAGCAGGCTCTCGCCGACCGAGTCCGAGTGCGGGCCGGTGACCAGGTTGCGCTGGCCGGTGCGCAAGCGCTGACCATATTCCAGCCAGCGCAATTCTTCGACCGGAGAGACCGAGACATGGCTGTCGGAACCGATGCACCAGCGACCACTGGCAGCCGTGAACTCGGGCAAGGGAAACAGGCCGTCGCCGAGGTTGGCTTCGGTGGTCGGGCACAGGGCGACGGTGACGCCAGAGGCGGCCAGTGCATTGCGTTCGCTGGCATCGCAGTGGGTGGCGTGGACCAGGGTCCAGCGGCCATCCAGGGCGAACCGATCGTGCAACCGCTGAATCGGTCGAGCACCCGTGCTGGCGAGGCACTCGGCGACTTCCGCTGGCTGTTCGGCGATGTGGATGTGGATCGGCCAGTCGCGCTCGGCACATGCCGAGAGCACCGCTTCGATCGCCGATTCGGGAACTGCGCGCAGGCTGTGGAAGGCCACGCCGAGCCGGAGCCCTGGCGCGTGGGTCGCAGATTCAGACACTGATCCGGACAAGCTGTCGAGCAAGCCGAGATAGCCGTCGAGATCGTGGCCGAAGCGGCGCTGCCGTTCGCTCAGTGGCCGGTCATCGAAGCCCCCGCGCTGATACAGGACCGGCAGCAGGGTCAGGCCAATGCCGGTCTCGCGCGCGGCTTCGATCAGGGCAAGCGACATGGCGGCCGAGTCGGCATAGGGCCGGCCATCGGCGCCATGGTGCAGGTAGTGGAATTCGCAGACCCGGGTGTAGCCGGCCTCCAGCATCTCGGCATAAAGCCAGGCAGCGACCGCATGCAACAGGTCGGGATCGAAGCGGGCGGCGATCCGATACATGGTTTCGCGCCAGGTCCAGAAGCTGTCGGTGCGACTGCCGCGTCGTTCGGCCAATCCGGCCATGGCCCGCTGGAAGGCATGCGAATGGCCGTTGCACAATCCAGGCAGGGTCCAGCCCGGCAATTGCAGTTCGGCGACCGAGCCAACCGCCCTCGCCGTTGCCGCCTCCGGCAGCGGGGTCGGCGCCCGCCAGAGACCATCCGGGCCGACGCCAAGCGCGGGCCGATGCAACCAGCCGTTGGCCGTCCAGGCATGCTCGGGGCGGAATACGGTCGCGCCCGGCTCGACTGCGGTCGATGGGCGGGAGGGTGGATGATCGGGCGGGCAAGGGTCGGACATGCTGCGATTGTCGATCATCACGATCCGCTTGGCGACCCGCGCACGTCCCCGCACACACCTGCCGCTCGCCACGACGATGGTGTCCGGATCCGGGTCGGCTGTGCCAGAATCGTGGCCCGACCGACCTCGTGATCTCCGTCCTCGTGATCTCCGACCTCACGATCGATGCGGCAATCGGCGGACGCGGCCCCCGATCGTACCCTCCCCTGCCTCAGCGATGACTGCCATGACTGCGCTCTCCGGCATCAAGGTTCTGGAACTGTCCCGTGTCCTGGCCGGGCCATGGTGCAGCATGCTGCTCGCCGACCTCGGTGCCGACGTCATCAAGATCGAACCGCTGGATGGTGATGACACCCGAGGACTCGGGCCACCGTTCAAGGACGACATCTCGGCCTACTTCGCCTGCTGCAATCGCAACAAGCGGTCGCTGGCGATCGACCTGCTCAACCCGGCTGCCCGACCGCTGATCGATGCCCTGGTCCGCGACGCCGACGTGCTGATCGAGAACTATCGAACCGGCACGGCGGAAAAGCTCGGCGTCGGTTACCAGCGCCTGCACGATCTCAATCCCCGGCTGATCTACTGTTCGATCTCGGGTTACGGCCGGGTCGGCGTGGGTGCCGAGCGACCGGGCTACGACTTCGCGATCCAGGCCGAATCGGGATTGATGGCGATCACCGGGCCGGCCGATGGCCCACCCAGCAAGGTCGGTGTGGCCGTGGCCGATATCGCGACCGGTCAGAATGCCGCGATCGCGATCCTCGCGGCCTTGCTGGCCCGCGCGCGCGATGGCGTCGGCCAGCGGGTCGCAGTCAGCCTGTTCGACAGCCAGTTGAGCGGACTCGCCAATGTCGCCAGCGCCTGCCTGTTCTCGGGCGAAGAGGCCGGCCGCTACGGCAATGCCCACGCCAGCATCGTGCCCTACCAGAGCTTCCGCGCCGCTGACGGCGAGTTCGTGCTGACCGTGGCCAGTGAAAAACTCTGGCGCAGCCTGTGCCAGGCACTCGACCGGCCGGACTGGCTCGACGACCCACGCTACCGCGACAATGCCGAACGGGTCGGTCATCGCGATGCTTTGATCGGCGAGATGCAGGCGCTGTTCGCCAGCGCACCGGTCGAACACTGGTTGCAGCGATTGAGCGCGGCCGGGATTCCGGCAGCGGCGATCAACACCGTCAAACAGGCGCTGGACAGCCCGGTGGCGATCTCACGCGGACTGAAGATCGAACTGGCCGGTCTGCCCATGGTGGCCAGTCCGCTGCGGCTATCGGAAACCCCAGTGGCCTATCGGCTGCCGCCACCCCGACTGGGCGAACACAGCGCGGCGATCGCTCGCGCGTTCGGTTTCGACCCTGATCGCCTACGTGCCGACGGCGCGATCGTCGGTTGAATCGGCCGCTGAATCAGTCGCTGTATCGGCTGCCACCAGGGGCAGCCAGACCCGAACCCGCAGCCCACCCAGTTCCGGGCTGTCGTCGAGTTGGATCCGGGCATCCAGTATCCGGACCAGCCGACGCACGATCGACAGGCCGAGACCACTGCCATCGCGCTCGGTGCCGAGCTCGCGATGGAAGCGCTCGAACACCTTCTCGCGGGCTTCAACCGGAATACCGGGGCCGGAGTCCTCGATTTCCAGCAGCATCTGGTCGTCATCGCGATTGACCGTCAATCGGACCCGACCCCCGCTCGGGGTGTAGCGCAGGGCATTGTCGAGCAGATTGCGGACCAGCAGTTCCAGGCTGGTGACATCCGCCAGGACGAACAATTCATCGCTCCCCAGGCGCGCCTGCAAATCCACCGGCAGCGCCAGTTCGACGATCGCCGGCTCATCCAGCACCCGCGCGACGCAGGGCGCGACCGGCAGCACGGCGCGATTGGGCAGGGTCTCGCCCGGCTCCAGTCGACTCAAGGCCAGCAGTTGCTCGATCAGGCGCGACAGCCGCTGCAATGCCTGTTCGAGACTCTCGATCGCATGTTGCCGGTCTGCGGCATCCTCGGCAAAACGGAGATTGTCCAGATGGATGCGCAGTGCCGTGATCGGCGTGCGCAGTTCATGGGCGGCATCCCCGGTGAACCGGCGCTCACGCTCCAGGGCCGAGCGCAGTCGCCCGAGCAGGGCATTGACCGAGCCGATGATCACCGCGACCTCACGCGGCGTCCGACCGACCACGATCGGATCGAGTCGGCCGCCGGCACGGGCATTGATCTGCTTGACCAGACCCCGGACATCACGCATGCCCCAGGCGAGCAACAGCCAGACCAGGGCGATCATCGCCGGCAAGGTCAGCAATGGCGGAATGACGATGCCCCAGGCGACCTGCTTGGCGAGCGACTTGCGGATCCGATTGTCCTCCCCGACCAGATACCACAGCCCGCTGTCGGAATACACGGCGAACACCCGCCAACGCTCACCGTGATGGGTCTGCCGGGAAAACCCCGGCTGCAGGGGCGCCAGCGGCTGCAACAGGCCGTCCTCGGAATGGGCGCGCAGGTGGCCCTGGCTGTCCCAGACCTGGAAGGCCAGTTCGGTTTCGTACACATGCCCCTGGACGAAGGCCAGCCCTTCGTCGGCATCCGGTTCGGCGAGATGCTCCGGGCCGGCCTTCCAGACCTCGACGACCAGCGGCTCGCCGATCCCGTCCGGCATGTCCTCGACCAGCCGGCGATCGAGCAATGCCTGCAACACCCGAGCCGAATGCGCCAGCTTGGCATCGAACAGTTCGTTGGCTTCGGCCAGCCCTTCCCGATAACTGAACCAGCCACTGATCACGGTGGTGGCGAAGATGCCGCCGGCCAGGCCGAGCGTCAGCATGCGCCGCAGCGAGGTCACGGTCGCTCGCCCCCGGCATTGGGGTCGAGGGCATAGCCGACGCCACGCACCGTGCGGATCATGGCCGGCGGCAGTTTGCGGCGCAGATGGTGGACGTGGACTTCCAGGGCATTGCTGTCGACATCCTCATCCCAGCCGTAGACCCGCTGCTCCAGAACTTCGCGGGAAACCACCGAGCCGGCGTTCTCCAGCAGGGCCAGCAGCAGGCTGAACTCGCGCCGTGGCAGGTCGATCGGCTGGCCACGCCAGAACAGTTGTCGCGCCGCGACATCGACGCTCATGTCGCCGACTGTCAGGCGTGATTCGGCGCGACCGCGACTGCGTCGGTACAGTGCCCGCAGACGGGCGATCAATTCCGGCACGTCGAACGGCTTGGTCAGGTAATCGTCGGCGCCCTCGTCGAGGGCCGCCAGTCGATCCTTGAGTTGATCGCGTGCGGTCAGGATCAACACCGGCACCGGATTGCCGGCCTTGCGACAGGCCCGCAACACATCCATGCCATCGACCTTGGGCAGGCCCAGATCGAGCACGGCCAGGTCGAAGCTGTCCTGCTTGAGGGCAGTTCGCGCCGACTCGCCGTCCCGCAGCCAGTCCACCGTCATCCCCGCCCGTCGCAGGGCGATCCGGATGCCATCGCCCAAGAGGGCATCATCTTCAACCAGGAGCACGCGCATCGGTCAATGCTAGCAGTTTGTCGAAAAATGCAGGTACTGTTGCAGTCCGATCAGTGATCGATGAGCGTGCCGGCACCGGCCTGCTCCGCCCTGCCCCGAACATTACTCGACCCGACCCCACGCCTGCCCCGATGTCCGACCACGACTGCCTGATCCACAATGCCCGCCTGTGTACCCTGGTCGGAGACAGCGGCTACGGCCTGATCGACAACGGCGCCATCGCCCTGCGTGACGGCATGATCGCGGCACTCGGACCGGCCAGCGGCGAACTCGACCCGAACACGACGACGGCCAGAATCCGCATCGATGCCGGCGCCGGCCTGCTGACTCCGGCCCTGATCGACTGCCACACCCATCTGGTCTTCGCCGGTCGGCGCAGCCACGAATTCGAACTCCGCCTGGCCGGGCGCAGCTATGCCGAGATCGCCGCTGCCGGCGGTGGCATCCTGGGCACGGTCGCCTCGGTACGCGCCGCCAGCGAGGAACAGCTACTGGCCGAGTCGCTGCCGCGCGCAGCCGCGCTGCTGCACGACGGAGTCGCCACCATCGAGATCAAGTCCGGCTACGGCCTCGATCTCGACAGCGAACTGAAGATGCTGCGAGTGGCGCGTCGGATCGCCAGCGAACTGGGAATCGAGGTGAGAACCAGCTTTCTCGGTGCCCACGCCCTGCCCACCGAATTCGCCGGGCGCCACGACGACTACATCGAACACCTGTGTCGGATCGTGCTGCCGGCGATCGCCGAATCCGGCCTGGCCGACGCCGTCGATGCCTTCTGCGAGGGCATCGGCTTCACACCGGATCAGGTTGCCCGACTGTTTGCCCGTGCCCGGCAACTCGGCCTGCCGGTCAAACTGCATGCCGATCAATTGTCCGACCTCGGTGGCGCGGCGCTTGCCGCCCGTTTCGACGGACTCAGTGCCGATCATCTGGAATACACCGACCCGGCCGGGGTCGCCGCGATGGCGCAGAGCGGTACGATTGCCGTGCTGCTGCCCGGCGCCTACGTCTGCCTGGCCGAGACCCGCAAGCCACCGATCGCAGCCATGCGGAGCCAGGGCGTGGCCATGGCCGTGGCCAGCGACTGCAACCCTGGCAGTTCGCCCCTGCTGTCACTGCGCCTGGCGATGGCGCTCGCCTGCGTCCAATTCGGCCTGACCCCGAGCGAGGCCCTACGGGGGGCGACGGTCAATGCCGCGCATGCGCTCGGCCTGAACGACCGGGGCCGACTGGCGCCCGGACTGCGTGCCGACCTCGCCTTGTGGCGGCTGTCCGAACCCTCCGAACTGAGCTACTGGCTGGGTGGCTCGCCACTCGAAGGACTGTGGATCGGTGGTCGGCACGCCTACGCGCGCCACCGAGAATGAAGCCGAAAGCCCGTTCGTCCGGACGCTCGGCCGAGTCTGGGTCGGCGCTGGGCAGGAACGCCCAGCGCTGCGACCGATCCTGGCTCAGGCCGATTTCCTGGCCGGAGTCTTCTTGGCAGCCGGCGCCCGCTTGGCAGCCGTCTTGGCTGGGGTGCTGACGGCACTGCTGCCGGCGGCGGCGGCCTTGCCACTGACCCCATGGGGACGGGAATTACCGTAACTTCCGGCGAATCGCTTGCCCTTGGCCGTCTTCATGTCGCCCTTGCCCATCGTGAACTCCTCTGTCGTGCAGTTGTACGGGCGCGTAGCGTAGCACCGGCGGCGGGCGCTACCAAGCACCTCTCGGCTGAGACCAGATGGCCGACAGAGCGGCCCGCCCGCTGCGGACCCTGACGACCCCGGCGGCAGATCAGCGGACGAGCCGCTCAGTGACCGCAGCAGGCATCATGCATGTGCCCATGCGACAGTCGCAGATTGAGGATGTGGGCGACACCGATCAAAGTTCCACCGACGGTCATCAGCACAGCATGGGCGATGCCCTCATGACCGAGCCCCGGCAGCCACTGGCTGGACCACATGATCAACAGGCCCGGAGCCAGGAACATCATGGCGCGATAGGCACGATGGCGGCGATAGCCCTGAATCAGGCTGACCAGGGCGAGCACGGTGGCGAAGGCAAGGAAGGCGGTCTCGAATCCGGCCGAGGCCAGCAGCCCGAGGCCGAGACCAGGCGCCAGTGCGATCGCCAGCGGCAGCAAGGCGCAATGAACCGCGCACAGCAGCGAGCCGAGCGCACCGACACGATCCACGAAGCCGGCCGAGAAACGACGGGAGACGGTGCTGGACGGGTGCTTGCGGCGGCGTGGCGAGGCCATTTCGTTACATTGTTGCATTTAGATTGAAACAGTATAACATTTCAGCCGGTCGCGCTCAAGCTCCTGCCCCACCACGACCGACCCACCTGACGACCCTGCCCACCAGACCCGAATCAAACCCCATGAACACACGTCGCATCCCGCAGACCCGCCCCACCCTCGCCCGTCGGCCGCTGGCTCTGGCGCTGGGCTTCGCCCTGGCCGGCAGCGCATCCGCCCAGCATCCTGGCCAGCACGACCACGATGCCGCCAAACGACTCGATGCATTGGTGGTCACCGCCCGACCACTCGGCCAGATGGTCGATGACGTGATCGCACCGGTCGAAGTGCTGGCCGGCGAACGCCTGGATGCCGTCAAGTCGGCCGGCCTCGGCGACACCCTCGCCCGTGTCCCCGGCGTGCATTCCTCGGCCTTCGCGCCCGGCGCCTCACGACCGGTCATCCGTGGCCTGGACGGTGCTCGCGTGCAGGTACTCAATGGCGGCACCGCCGCGCTCGACGTATCCACCGTCAGCGGCGACCATGCGGTCAGTATCGAACCGTTCCTCGCCGACCAGATCGAAGTGCTGAAGGGACCGGCCAGCCTGCTGTTCGGCAGCGGCGCGATCGGTGGCGCGGTCAATGTGGTCGATGGCCGCATCCATCAGACACTACCGGAGCAACCGTTCGCCGGCCGGGTCGAACTGCGCGGCAACAGCGTCTCCGACGAGTTCACCGGCATGGCCCGACTGGATGGCGCGATCGGCCGGTTTGCCTGGCACATCGATTACCTCAACCGTGACACCGACGACTTCGAGATTCCTGGCTTTGCCCTGGCGCCGCAACTGCGCGACGCCGACCAACCGGGCGCGCGCGGCACCCTGGAGAACAGCGCCGTGGAGACCGAAACCGGCGCGTTCGGCCTGTCCTGGGTCGGCGAGCGCGGTTTCGTCGGCGCCTCGATCAGCCGGTTCGAGACGCTCTATGGCATTCCCGAAGGCGCGCACGGCGAACAAGAGGCAGACGGTGGGGACGGTGAGGAAGAGGAAGAGGAAGGTCCGGTGCGGATCGACCTCGGCCAGACCCGCTGGGACTTCAAGGCTGGCCTGTTCGATCCATTCGCCGGCCACGAATCGGCCCAGGTCAAGGTCGGCATCAACAACTACCGACACATCGAACTGGAAGGGGATGAAATCGGCACCCGGTTCGACAATGATGCCTGGGAGGCCCGACTGGAACTGGTCCACCAGGCGATCGCCGGCTGGACCGGCGCCTACGGCGTCCAGTTCAGCCAACGCGAATTCCTCGCGGTCGGCGAGGAGGCCTTCGTACCCGGCAACGACAGCCAGGATTGGGGCGTGTTCCTGCTCGAACGCAAAGCGTTCGGCCCGCTGGGCGTCGAACTCGGCGCCCGTTTCGATCGCGTCGAGGTGGAACCGGAGGCCGGCGCCGATCTGGATTTCGACCTGTTCAGCGCCTCGCTGGCGTTTCGCTACGAACTCGACAGCGACTGGCATCTGAGCCTCGGCCTCGATCGGGCCGAACGGGCGCCCTCACCTGAAGAGTTGCTCTCCGATGGCCCGCACGTCGCCACCCAGAGCTTCGAGATCGGCGATCCCGACCTCGGCACGGAAACCGCCAATCGCGCCGAGTTGGGCCTGCACCTGCACCGTGGCCCGCTGGAAGGCAAACTGGCGGTCTACCACAGCGCCTTCGACGACTTCATCTTCCTTGCCGAGACCGATGACATCGAGGACGGCCTGCCGGTGCGCCTGTGGACCCAGGCCGATGCCCGATTCACCGGTTACGAGATCGAACTCGCCGCCGTGCTGGCCGACAACGCTACCGGCGAGTGGCGGCTGAAGACCTTCGCCGATGGGGTGCGCGGCCGACTCGATGCCGGCGAAGACCTGCCACGCATTCCGAGCCGGCGCATCGGCGCCGAACTGGACTGGCGGCTGGATGGCTGGCGTGCCCGTTTCGGCGCGATTCGCTACGCCGATCAGGACCGGGTCGCCATGTTCGAGACGCCGAGCGAGGGCTACACCCTGCTCAACGCCCATCTGTCCTACCACTGGGACCACGGCCAGACCGGCTGGGAAGTGTTCCTGGACGGCAACAATCTGGCCGATCGCACTGCCCGCGCCCACACCTCGTTCCTGCGCGACATCGCACCGCTGCCGGGTCGCTCGCTGGCATTCGGAATCCGCAGCTACTTCTGACCACCACGACCGAAGCGAATCAGTGGTGGCTCAGCGCTGCCGACCCTGCACTCCCAGGCAGGGTCGGCAGGATCGCGCGCAAGACTATCGTCACCGAGGGGCACCGAGCACATCGCGCACGCCGACCATCCCGCCACAGCCGGTAGACCACGCCTCGCCCGGCCGCCGCATCGCCCCGAATCCCCGAGAATTTGTTTGCAGAGCACACCGCTCGCGCCGAAGCCCGGCCCGTCCAGCAAACGGTTCAGATCGTGGCTGCCCTCGATCCAACCTCATTCGTTGACCGCGCTCGCCGTCGCATCCCTACTTCCACGCAAGATTGAGTTTCTTGCCTGACGAAGCACAGTCCTTCAGGCAAAGGTTGATCAAGCTCTGGTACGGGATGCCCGTCTCGTCAGCCATAGACTTGAAGTAGAAGATCGAGTCTTCGTCCAGCCGGATGGTTACCGGCTTCTTGAGTTGCGCGGCGTAAGGATTCTTCCGCGACTGGCTGAAATCGTATTGCTTGCGCATGGCCCACCTCAAGGGTAATGTCGCTGCCCTTCCCGCGTCGCCGTGCGCGCAGAGATGATGCGGACGATGTTGCCTTTGGCCCGGTAACACTGCATGACCACGAGAGCTCCGCGATGCAGGACACTGCGTCGAACATAGCGCCTGGCCTGCGCCGAATGAAGTGCATCACCGCAGTGTGGTGTGCAGTCGGCTGGAGCGATCAGAATCGCTCAGCCGTCCTCTGGCTCGGGATCGATCGAGACCTCACGTTCGCGCGCGTCGGAGCCGTTCTCCTCCGGGGCATCGGTTTCGGGCTCGGACTCGTCCGGGCTGCTGCGGAGGTCGCTGTCGAGGCCGATGTGGTACAGGGCGAAGCCGGGCAGCACCTGCTGGTTCTCGGCCATGCCGAGCATGCGTCCGGCCAGATTGGAACGAACCTCATGGATGCGATCACTGAGCGGATCGATGATCCGCCCGAGCCGCTGGCCGACCTCGACCTGTTCACCGAGTGCGACTTCGCTGATCAGCAGGCCACCATGCTCGGCCCGCAGCCAGCGGGAGGCGTAGAACAGGGCCGGCTGGTCACTGCCCCAGTCGGGTCGAGTCAGTCCGGGTGAGATCGGTGCAGTCATGCCGAGATGCGCCATCAGCCGCTCGATCGCGGCTGCAACCGTGCCGATTTCGTCTTCCTGGAGTCGGGTCGGTGCTCCGGCCTCGAAGGTCACCGCCGGGATGCCGACCTCGACCGCCGAATTGCGCAACATGCCGCGACTGCCCGGACTGTGCAGCACCACGGTGGGACCGAAACCACGCGCCAGTTCGCGCACGGCCGCACGGCTCAGGTCGGCGCGCACCTGCGGCAGGTTGGCGCGATCGAACGAACCGGTGTGGAAATCGACCAAGGCATCGCACTGGCGCACCACGGCATTGAAGAAGCTGTGCGCGATCCGTGATGCGATGCTGCCGCTGCGGCTGCCAGGGAAGAAGCGATTGAGATCACGGCGATCCGGCAGATAGCGCGAACCGCGTTGGTAGCCGAACAGGTTCACCACCGGCACTCCGATCAGGGTGCCGGCGAGCGCTTCGGGCCGGGCTTCGCTCAATACCCGGCGAACCGTTTCGACGCCATTGATTTCATCGCCATGTACCCCGGCCACCAGACACAGCACCGGCCCGGGACGTGCGCCATGGACGATCAGCACCGGGCTCTCCAGATCGGCGCCGAAGTAATTCTGGCCGGTGCGCCAGAGCAGCCGTGCGCGACTGCCCGGCAGGACGTGCTGGTCGAGCAGGGCCAACGGACCGACCCGGGTACGATCGATCACCAGTGCCGGCGTGTCCGGTGGGGAAATGGGAACCGGCACCGGCGCGGGAAAATCCTGCGGCCGGACTCCGCCGGGGGTGACGCACCCGGCCAACCCTGCCAGCACGGCCAATGCAATCCGCAACCGACCCACGCGGCCCGCCGTCAGGGTGAACCGGCACGTGCGCAGCCGGCGCACAGTCCGTGGACTTCCAGGGTCTGGCCCTGCGCCTCGAAGCCCAGCGCGCGCGCCTGATCGGCAAGCCGGCTGGCGGTCTCCTCGTCCTCCAGTTCGACTGCATGCAGGCAGCGATCACAGATCAGGAAGGGCGCCGAGTGCAGCGTCACCCGGGGGTGATGGCAGGCGATGAAGGCATTGATCGAGGACAGCCGATGAATGAAGCCATGCTGGAGCAGGAAATCCAGCGCCCGATAGACGGTCGGCGGCGCGACCGGACCACGGGCATCGGTCATCCGATCGAGCAGATCGTAGGCCTTGATCGGCTGTCCGGCCGCCGCGATCAGCCGCAGCACCTGACTGCGCACGGCGGTCAGCCGCAGGCCGCGCTCGCCGCAGAGCGCTTCGACCTCGCGCACGAATGCCTCGGCATCGTGGACGTGATGCTCCGGATGGGTGCATACATTGCCGGATGGGCTCTGGCTCATGGCCTCATGGTAGCGGCTTCGCGGCCGCAATGCGCCCGATCGCGGCATCGATCCGGGCCAGGGCCTCGCGCTGACCAGCGAGGAAGACCGTCCGATCGATCGACGGACTCACCTGGGTTCCGGTGATCGCGACCCGCAAGGGCTGGGCCACCTTGCCGAGCCCCAGTTCCAGACTGGCGGCGGTCGCTTCGAGTGCGTCATGAACCGCCTCGGGCGACCAGGTGGCCAACAGCGCAAGCCGCGCGCGCACCGTTTCCAGCGGCAGGCGGGCGGCCTCTGTCAGGTGCTTGGCGACCGCTGCCTCGTCGTACTCCTGCAAGGGTTGATACCAGACCCGTGCCCGTTGTGCCATCTCGGCCAGGGTCTTGACCCGGTCGGCCAGCGCGATCAGCACCTCGGTCGGTTTCGGACCGCGCTCGGGATCCAGCCCGATCCGACGCAGATGCCATTCCAGTTCCGGCACGATGTCATCGGGGTCGCCATGCCGGAAATACTGCTGGTTGACCCAGCCGAGCTTGTCGAAATCGAATCGTGATGCCGACTGGTTGACATCAGCGATCGAGAACAAGTCGATCATTTCCTCACGGCTGAAGATCTCCTGATCGCCATGCGACCAGCCCAGACGCACCAGGTAGTTCAGCAGTGCCTGCGGCAGATAGCCATCCTCACGATACTGCATCACGCTGACCGCACCATGCCGCTTGCTCATCTTGCTGCCATCCGGGCCGAGGATCATCGGCAGGTGGGAAAAGGCCGGCAGGCTGGCACCGAGCGCATGGTAGATGTTGACCTGACGCGGGGTGTTGTTGACATGGTCATCACCCCGGATCACCTCGTCGATACGCATGTCGAGATCGTCGATCACCACGGCGAAGTTGTAGGTCGGATAGCCGTCGGAACGGATCAGCACCAGGTCATCGAGTTCCTCGTTGCTCCAAGCGATCCGACCCTTGACCCGATCGTTGAACACCACCTCGCCGGACAGCGGATTCTTGAACCGGATCACCCGGTTCGGATCCTCCCGGAACGGTGCGTTGCGATCGCGGTAGGCACCGTTGTAGCGCGGCTTGCGCCCGGCAGCCATCGCCGCAGCACGCATCGCGTCGATCTCCTCGCGGGTTTCGTAGGCGTAGTACGCCTTGCCGGCCTTGACCAGATCCTCGGCCACCTGGCGATAGCGGTCGAGTCTGAGCGTCTGGTAGAACGGTCCTTCGTCGTGGCCGAGCCCCAGCCAGGCCATGCCGTCGAGGATTGCCTGCAAGGCTTCCGGGGTGCTGCGCTCGCGGTCGGTATCCTCGACCCGGAGGATGAAACGGCCACCGCGATGACGTGCCTCAAGCCAGCAGTACAGCGCGGTTCGCGCACCACCGATGTGCAGGTATCCGGTCGGGCTTGGGGCAAAACGGGTTCGACAAGACATGGGCAGGACTACGGATCGAAACCACCATTTTAACCAGACCCGTCGGCGACCTCGCCCGGACCGTTGCAACCGACACATCGGCGCGCGATCGCCGGCTAAGCTTTGCCGATGGACCGACTGCACATCCTCGACCGACTCGACGCCATCCCGGAAGCTGAATGGAACCGCTTGCACGATGGCGGCAATCCGTTCCTCGCGCATCGCTTCCTGTCCGGGCTGGAACATACCGGCTGCCTGCGCGAACACTGGGGCTGGCGGCCGCAACACGCGGCCCTGTACCGCGACGACCAACTGGTCGCGGCAGCACCGGCCTATCTCAAGCACAATTCACACGGCGAGTTCGTATTCGATCACGCCTGGGCCGATGCCTATGCCCGCAACGGGCTCGACTACTACCCGAAGTGGCTGATCGCAATCCCGTACAGCCCGGTGCCCGGACCGCGCCTGCTGGCGCGCGATGATCGCGCCCGCGCCGCCATCTGTCGGAGTCTTCAACAGCACTGTCAGGATCAGGGCTGGTCATCACTGCACATCAACTTCCTGCCCGAAGCTGAGACGGTGGCGTGTCCATCCGAATGGCTGGCCCGGCGGGACATCCAGTTTCATTGGCGGAATCCGGTCAGCGAAACCGACCCCGCCTGGACCTGCTTCGAGGATTTCCTGGCCAGCCTGACCCACAAGAAGCGCAAGAACATCCGGGCCGAACGCGCTCAAGTAGCCCGCGCCGGCGTCAGCTTCGAGCGGCTGGACGGCGATCGGATCGGCGCCGCCGAATTGGCCGAGATGCATGATCTGTACTGCCAGGGCTTCTTCGAGAAAGGCAACTCACCGGCCCTGACCCTGGCGTTCTTTCAACACCTGGCCGAGACCATGGCCGATGCCCTGGTTCTGATCCTGGCGCGCCTGAACGGTCGAATCATTGCCGGTGCGCTCTGCCTGCGTGGCCGCGATCGTCTGTACGGCCGCTACTGGGGCAGTCGAATCGAACTGCCGGGCCTGCATTTCGAGACCTGCTACTACCAGGGCATCGAATACTGTCTGGAGCATGGCCTGCATCATTTCGAGCCGGGCGCCCAGGGCGAGCACAAATTGGCTCGCGGCTTCCTGCCGACCTGCACCCACAGCCGACACTGGCTTGCCCATCCGATCTTCCACCACGCGATCGACACCTGGTGTCGCCAGGATCGCGACGCGGTCGACCACTATCATCGCGCCGCCCTGCTACATTCCCCATTCCGGGAATCCAAGCCCTGACACCCGCGATGAAAGCGCTCGAACTGATCCGACTCGGGAGTGATCCCTCAGCGCCCTTCCCACCGGCAGCCATGGCGCTGGACGAACCCAACGGTCTGCTGGCGGTCGGCGGCGACCTGCACCCGCATCGGGTATTGAATGCCTATCGCCAGGGCATCTTTCCCTGGTACAGCGCCGGCCAGCCGATCCTGTGGTGGAGCCCGGACCCGCGCACGGTGTTTTCGACCGACCGCTTCCGGCTGTCCCGACGCGACCGGCGCAGCCTGCGGGCAAGCGGATGGCGGTTGCGGGCCGACGCCGACTTCCGGGAGGTGATCGACACCTGCGCCCGGATCCCCCGGCCCGGACAACACGGCACCTGGATCACCCCGGCGGTCCGCTCGGCGTTCATGGCCCTGCACCGGATCGGCCATGCCCATTCGATCGAAGTCCATGACGACGATGGTCTGGTTGGAGGTCTGTACGGCCTGGCGATCGGCCGGATGTTCTTCGCCGAGAGCATGTTCAGCCTCCGCTCGGGCGGTTCCAAAGCGGCCCTGGCCGGGCTGGCGCGGCTGCTCGCCGAATGGCAATGGCCGCTGATCGACGCCCAGGTCGAGAACGACCACCTGCTCCGGCTGGGCGCCGAGACCCTGCCGCGCGAGTCGTTTCTGGCCGAACTGACCAGCCTCTGCCAACTGCCGGAACCGCCATGCACCTGGCGCGAACGGGTTGGTGAACCGACCCTCGCCGACCTGCTGGCCTGAGCAGGACCGCCCGGCATCCAGCAGGAACGTGCTTGCCAAGAACGCACTTGCCACAAACGCGCTTTGCCCTCGATCGATGAACGTGGCACAATGCCGGGCTTGCATGCGGCAGCCCCATGCCGCCCAACGATCAGCCAATCAGGCGACAGCATGTCGAAAGACGACGCAATCGAATTCGAAGGGACGGTCATCGAAACCCTCCCCAATACCGTGTTCCGGGTGAAGCTGGAGAACGGTCACGTGATCACCGCCCATATCTCCGGGCGCATGCGCAAGCACTACATTCGCATCCTCACCGGCGACAAGGTCAAGGTCGAAATGACCCC
>DIHI01000005.1:20341-34669 GCA_002420085.1 Lysobacterales bacterium UBA5700
GCTCGGACCCTGTCTGACCGTCCGCCCCGATCATCGATCCGGGTTCAGACACCACCGGGCGCGGTTCCTCTGAGCCCGACCCACGAGTCCGGATCACCCCGGTCCTGGCCTGCGACGCACGCTCCGGCCTCCGACGTTCAACATCGACCGTCCAGCGATCAGCGGGGCAATCGCGCTGCGTGCGCCAAACGGCGCTACCAGACCAGATCGTCCGGCACCCGAAAACGCGGATCAGCGTAGGGGTCGTCTTCCATCGCGACATCGGGATCGACCTTGAGCGCCACCGCCTCCGGCAGGATGCGCTCGACATCGGCCAGGGTCGCGGCATCGACCAGCAGGTAACGTCCCTGCTGCTGGACCACACCGAGTTGCCCGTCGTTGAGTGCCTTCAACTGCGCCTCGGTGACGTGGATCCTGCGAATCTTGCCGCCATACGGGAAGTGCCGGGCGATGTCGGCCTGAGGGTCGTTGAGCACCGCTGTCGACAGGCGTTCGGCAACCTTGGCACGCGCCTCGCGCTTCAGACGCGCCTGTTCCTGGCGCGCTCGCTCGGCGGCTTCACGCTCGCGCTTCTCGACCTGGGCACGCAGGGCATACGCCTTGGCCAGATCGATTTCGGCCTGGCTCTGCTTGCCGGCCGAGCGCGAACGCGGAGGTCCGGCCGTGTCCGACCGCCCACCCGTGCGCACCTGCGGCTGTTCGCGACCGGCGCGGCCCGGTTTGGATGGCGCACGGGGAGCGGTGGTCCGGCTTTCCGTCCGGCTTGTGGCTCGCTTGTCAGCCCGGCCTTGTTCCGGCTGCGGCTGGTCCGGCGCCTTGAAGCCCAGTTGCAACAGTTTGTCCCGCAGAGAGTTGCTCATCCCATCGATTCCGGTTCGGTCGCAGCGACGACCCAGGTCAGTCAGTAATGCGGTGGTGGTGGCTCGGCCGTCGGATCGGCATACAGCAGCCCGCGAAGCTGGCTCAGATCGGCAATGGCGCGATCGAGCAGACGAGCCTGTCGCTCGTGATCGGCGCGCAGCATCACCAGCGCCTCATTGAGTTCGGTCAGGGCCTGCTCCTGGAACGCCATCCGCGTTTCCATCTCGACCCATCGTCGTTCAACCTCTTCCACGTTGCAAGCTCCGGACCCGACTCGGCGGATCTCAATACCCAGACACCGAACGTCCCCGGCCGATGCCGTAATAGGCGATGCCGGCGCGCTCGACCTCGACAGGATCGTACACATTACGGCCGTCGAACAACACCGCCGCCGTCAGGCGTTGTCGCAACTCGTCCAGATCAGGGCTCCAGAATGCCTTCCATTCGGTCACCAGGGCCAGGGCATCGGCCCCGTCCAGCGCCGCCATCTGCGAGTCCACGTAATGCAGATCGCTGCTGGCCGGCAACTGCCGGGCCGCTTCGTCCATGGCCTGCGGGTCGTAGGCCCGAATCCGCGCCCCGGCGGCCCGAAGACGTTCGATCAGAACCAGGCTGGGCGCCTGCCGGACATCGTCGGTGTTCGGTTTGAAGGCCAGGCCCCACAGGGCGATGGTCCGACCTTCGAGACGACCATCGAAATGTCGGCTGATCAACTCGAACAGCTTCTCCTTCTGGTCGCGATTGACCGCCTCCACGGCCGCCAGGATGCGCGCCTGGTAGCCCTGCTGGTCAGCGGTTCGGGCCAGAGCGCGCACATCCTTGGGAAAACAGGAGCCCCCGTACCCGACCCCTGGATAGATGAAATGACTGCCGATCCGTGGATCGGAGCCGATGCCCCGTCGAACATGCTCGATGTCGGCACCGACCCGCTCGGCGATGTTGGCCATCTCGTTCATGAAACTGATCTTGGTCGCCAGCATGGCATTGGCGGCGTACTTGGTCAGTTCGGCCGAACGGGTATCCATGCTGACGATCCGCTGCCGGTTGTGATTGAACGGCGCATACAGACGCGCCAGGGTCGCCACCGCCTCATGGCTGTCGGCGCCGATGATGATCCGATCCGGGCGCATGCAGTCCTTGACCGCATCGCCTTCCTTCAGAAACTCGGGATTGGAGGCCACCTCGAAGCGGATATCGAGGCTGCGGGCGGCCAACTCTTTGGCGATCGCGTCCTTGACTCGTTGCGTGGTGCCAACCGGAACGGTCGATTTGCAGACCACCAGCGCCGGATGTTGCAGATGCGCGCCGATGGTGCGCGCCACGGCCAGAACATGATGGAGATCGGCACTGCCGTCCTCGCGCGGTGGCGTGCCGACTGCGATGAAGATGACCTCGGCATGCCTGACGCCAGCCGCCGGATCGGTGTCGAAACGCAGCCGTCCAGCCGCTGTATTGCTGCGCACCAGTGGTTCCAGGCCGGGTTCGTAGATCGGGATCCGACCTTGCCGCAAGGCTTCGACCTTGTCGGCATCGACATCGATGCACAGCACCTGATGGCCGACCTCGGCCAGACAGGCGCCCGTGACCAGGCCGACGTATCCGGTTCCGAACAGGGTTGCTTTCATCGTGCGAATCCAGGCAAAAACCGACAGCCTGCCATGCCGGGATGACAGCCTTCCGACAGCCGCCCGGTCATGGCCGGGCGGCCGCCAGTCCGATGTCGCCGGTCCGACGACCCGTGTTCAAACACGGCGGTCATCCCCGGAGCGGATCGCTCCGAGGATGGATCCCACCATCAGCGGACGATGTCCAGCAGTTCGACCTCGAACACCAGGGTCGTGTTAGGACCGATCGGACCCGGGGGCGGGGTGCCCTGCTCACCGTAAGCAAGTTCCGACGGCACCCAGAAGGTGTACTTGCTGCCGACCGTCATCAACTGCACGCCCTCGGTCCAGCCCTTGATCACCCGGTTGAGCGGGAACTCAGCCGGCTGACCGCGCTGGACCGAACTGTCGAACACGGTGCCATTGAGCAGGGTGCCGTGGTAATGGACCTTGACCGTGTTCTCGGCAGTCGGACGGGCGCCGCTGCCTTCCTTGATGACCTTGTACTGCAAGCCGGTGGCCGTGGTGACCACGCCGGGCTTGCTGCGGTTATCACGCAGGAAAGCCTGACCTTCGGCCAGGTTCTTGCTCGATGCCTCGGCGGCTTCGGCCTGCTGCTTGCTCTGGATGCGGGCGATGAACGCCTGCCGGATGCCTTCGGCCTCTTCGTCGGTCATCCGCGGCGTGCGGCCACTGAGGATGTCGGAAAGTGCCTCGGCGACGATCGTCGGATTGACCTCATCCCGGTACGGGGTGAGCGAGCGGGCGACATCCATGCCGATCATGTAGCTCACCTTGTCCTTGTCCGACTCCAGCTTGGACTGGGCCAGGACCGGCGCAGCCATGGCTGCGGCGGACACGGCCAGGATCGCGGCCATATTGCGCGTAATACGATTCATCTGGGAACTCTCCTTGATGCTGCCTGTGGGGTGCTGCGTAGGGTGTTGCGGAACGGGTTGCTGCGGATGCGTGGAGCGGTACGTGCCGTCAGGATCGGCAGAAGGCGCATTGTGGCGGCTTGTGCTGCGGCCGGCAACGCGCAGCGATCACCGAGACCTGCTCGACTTCAACGCCGGTTCAAGTGTCGGAGCACGACGAGCGCCGCTGCGCGACCGGCAGGAACGCTCGGACGCATTCGATCAGTCCGTGTTTTTCACAATTGAAACAATTGCTTGCGTCAACTACGTGACCGCCTTCTCGACCTGCCAGCCCTCCCCTGCCATCAGTTGGGTCAGAAAAGTGGATCGATCGGCTTGACGTTTGCTGTTTTGGTGTTATAGTTGCATACAACACCGGCGCACACGCCGGTTCGTCCACCGGAGACCTGACATGTTCCGCAAACTGGAAATCTCCCTGACCGCGCTCACCATCGTCGCCGTGACCCTGATGCTTGCCCTGGCGACGGCACGGCCGCTGCCGGCATCGGCAGACCAGACAGGCACCATCAGCCAGTCCGCCGAGACCGTGACCAGCGAGCCGACCCGACCACACCGTTCGGCGACGGCGTCGGCCCTGACCATGCCCTACTTCTCGTTCGCGTCGATGCGGCCACTGGCAGGAGCACGCTGAGCCATGAGCATGACCTGGAACGACAACACCCCGATCTACCTGCAACTCAAGGAGAAGGTCGTGGCCATGATGCTGGACGGCGTGCTCAAGGCCGGCGACGCACTGCCCTCGGTGCGTCAGGTCGCCGCCGACTTTCAGCTCAATCCGATCACGGTATCGCGCGCCTATCAGGCGCTGGTCGATGAAGAACTGGTTGAAAAACGACGAGGACTCGGTATGTACGTCAACGAAGGGGCGCACGAGAAATTGCTGGCCAGCGAACGCGAGCGGTTTCTGCGCGAAGAGTGGCCGAAGGTGCTGGAGCGGATCGAACGCCTCGGTCTGGACCTGGAAACACTGGTGCGCTCCTCGCAGCGGGAGAGTCGGCAATGACCGCGATCATCACCGCACACGGCCTGCGCAAGCGCTACAAGGATACGGTCGCGCTCGACAACACCAGTTTCCAGATTGAAACCGGCCGCATCCTCGGCCTGATCGGTCCGAATGGCGCCGGCAAGACCACCGCCCTCAAGGCCATTCTCGGTCTGATCCCGTTCGAGGGTGAACTGAACGTGCTGGGCAAGGATCCACGAAGCCAGCGCGATGAACTGATGCGCGAGGTCTGCTTCATCGCCGATGTCGCGGTGCTGCCGCGCTGGCTCCGGGTCCGCCAGGCGATCGATCTGGTCGAGGGCGTACATCCACGCTTCGATCGCGACCGTTGCCAACGCCTGCTCGCCCATACCAACCTCAAGCCCAATGCCAGGGTCAAGGAACTGTCGAAGGGCATGATCGTGCAGTTGCACCTGGCCCTGGTGATGGCGATCGACGCCAAGCTGCTGGTGCTCGACGAACCCACACTTGGTCTGGACATCCTCTATCGCAAGCAGTTCTACCAGAACCTGCTGGAAGACTACTTCGATGAGGACAAGACGATCATCATCACCACCCACCAGGTCGAGGAGATCGAACACATCCTGACCGATCTGATGTTCATCAAGCAGGGCCGTATCGCGCTGTCGGCGAGCATGGACGAGGTCGGAGAACGCTTCGTCGAAGTGATGGTTCCGGCCGATCGCGCCGACACCGCCCGTACCCTCAAGCCGATCGACGAGCGTCAGGTGTTCGGCAAATCGGTGTTCCTGTTCGACGGCGTGCCGCGCTCGCAACTGGCCACTCTGGGCGAAGTCCGGACGCCGGGCATTGCCGATCTTTTCGTCGCCACCATGAAGGGGACCTACGCATGAAATCGCTGTTCGCCAACCACGGCGCGCCGCGCACCTTTCTGAGCCTGCTGCGCCGCGAATTCTGGGAACACAAGGGCGGCCTGCTCTGGGCGCCTGTGGTCGCCGGCTCACTGCTGTTGATCATGACCATGATGGCGCTGTCGGTCGCCCAGATCGGACTCGGCAAATCCAAGGTGCAGATGGGTGCCCTCAACCTCAACCAGATCACCCAGAACCTCACCGAGAACCAGCGGGCGGAAGTCGGCGCGGCGATCGACATCAGTACCCTCACCACTGCCGGCCAGATCGGCATCGTGGTGTCGATCGTGGTGTTTTTCTATTGCCTCGGTGCGCTCTACGACGAACGCCGCGACCGCAGTGTGCTGTTCTGGAAATCGCTGCCGATCTCCGACCGCGATACCGTGCTGTCGAAGGTGCTGACCGCCCTGGTGGTGGCGCCGACGATCGGCATCCTGATCGGGATTACCACCGCCCTCGGCGTGCATCTGTTGCTGGCGGTCTACCTGGCATTCCATGGCGTCAACGTGTTCGACCTGCTGCTGGCGGCCGCCAATCCGTTCAAGGTGTTCGGCTATCTGCTGGCGACGATCCCACTCAACATCGTGTGGGCATTGCCGACCGTCGGCTGGCTGCTGCTGTGCTCGGCCTGGGCACGTTCGAAGCCGTTCCTGTGGGCGGTGGCCCTGCCGATCGGCGCCGGCGTGCTGTCGAGCTGGTTCGATGTGATGCGCGAGTTGTCCCTGCCCGACACCTGGTTCTGGACCCAGATCGTAGCCCGCCTGCTTGGCAGCATCGTTCCGGCCAGTTGGATCGACTTCTCGACCCTGGAGCGGATCGACTTCCGAGGTCCGGAGGATTTCATGGATTGGGCATCGCTCGGCAATTTCTACAGCGTGCTGGCCGAGCCGTCGGCCTGGATCTGGGCTGCGGCCGGGGTGGCGATGATCGTTCTGTCGATCCGGCTGCGCCGCTGGCGCGACGAGGGTTGATGCTCGACGCTGTGTGATGCAATGTGTGTGAGGCATGTTTGACGCAATTGCCGCCGACCCGGTGCGCACGCCGGGCCGGCGGTTCTTTTTTCTTTGGAGGATCGATGATGTCCATTGCCACCCGCTTCCGCCTGCTGGGTCTGCTGCTGCTGACCCCAGGACTCGCACTCGCACAGTCGGCCTGTCGCTTCGAGCAGAGCCAGGAGCTCGGCCTCGATCTGGCGGGTGTTAGGACTCTGGCGATCGAACTCGGTCGGCACAGCCTGCACCTCGACGCTGCATCCGATGGCGACGGGATCGTCCAGATTCGCGCCTGCGCCAGCTCCCAGGCACGGCTGGATGCCCTGAGTCTGGTCCAGCAGCGCGATGACACACGCTTGCACCTGCAGGCCCGCGATGACGGCGGCAGCAATGTCTTCGGCCTGTTCGGGGGCTCCGATTATGCTTACCAGCAACTCGCGCTGCGCATCCCGCGCAACATCGCGGTGACCTTGTCGATCGGCTCGGGTGATGCCCAGGTCGCTGCGGTTGCCGCGCTCGATGCCGAAATCGGCTCCGGTGATCTGACGGCCCGAACGATTTCGGGTCCGGTGTCGGTCCGGATCGGCTCGGGTGACGTCGTGCTGACCTCGGTCGGCGGCCTGAGCGTCCCCTCGCTCGGTTCGGGCGATCTACTGGCCAAAGGCATCGGCGGTGATCTGAACATCGGTGAGGTCGGCTCGGGCGACCTCGAAGCCAGCGACATCGCCGGCAGTGTCCGACTCGACGCGCTCAACTCCGGCGACGTCGCTCTGCGCGCGATCAACGGCTCGGTACAGATCGGCTCGATCGGCTCGGGCGATCTGACCATCGCCCGCGTGGGGGGCAGCATTTCGGTCGATCGACTGGGTTCTGGCGACATCGACGTGCGCGATGTCCGTGGCGATGTCCGTGTCGCCAGCAAGGGCAGCGGTGATGTCGATACCGCCGATGTCGATGGCGAGGTGCTGATCGAGAACGATCGCCGGTAACCGACCCGCCGGTGGTTCAGGTCGGTCGCCAAGCCCGGACGCCAAGCCCGGACAGTCACTCGCTCTGACCGGTCGTCAGGCGAGCCGGATCGAGCAGGCGGGCCAGCTCGCCGGCATCGATGCCGGTTTCCTCGCTCGCCACCTCCAGGATCGGGCGACCCTCGGTGTAGGCCCGCTTGGCGATCGCCGCGCCGCGCTCGTAGCCGATCCGCTGGTTGAGTGCGGTCACCAGGATCGGATTGCGGGCCAACACCGCCTGCACCCGCCGGCGATCGACCGTGAAGCCGGCGATCGCCCGATCGGCCAGCAACCGACTGGCATTGGCCGCCAGCGACACGGCCGACAGCAGATTGTCGGCAATCACCGGCAACATGGTGTTGAGTTGGAAATTGCCGCTCTGGCCAGCGATGGTGATCGTGCTGTGCTGACCGATGATCTGGGCCGCGACCATGCACACCGCCTCCGGCACGACCGGATTGACCTTGCCGGGCATGATCGACGAACCCGGTTGCAGGACCGGCAGGCTGATCTCGCCGAGACCGGCCAGCGGACCGGAGTTCATCCAGCGCAGATCGTTGCCGATCTTCATCAAGGCGCAGGCCAGCACGTTCAATTGCCCGGACAGTTCGACCGCATGATCCTGGCTGGCAATCGACTCGAAGCGGTTGTCGGCCACCGCGAAGCGCCGTCCGGCCAGCACCGACAGTCGGGCGACCGCCCGCCGGCCGAACCGTGGATCGGCATTGACCCCGGTGCCGACCGCCGTCCCGCCGAGCGGCAGACGGGCCAGTCGGACCAGACTGTCCTCGATGCGCGCCCGACACGAACCGATCTGAGCCGACCAGCCCGACAATTCCTGCCCGAATGTCAGCGGCATGGCATCCATCAGATGGGTGCGACCGGTCTTGACCACCGTCGCCAGGGCACGTGAACGTCGATCGATGGTCGCCTGCAAGTGGCGCAGATCAGGCAGCAATGCCCCGCGCACACTCAGGCAGGCGGCGACCTGGAGGGCGCTTGGAATCACGTCATTGGAACTCTGGCTCATGTTGACGTGATCGTTGGCATGGACCGGACGGCCGAGGGTCCGGCTGGCCAGGCTGGCGATCACCTCGTTGGCATTCATGTTGCTCGACGTGCCGGAGCCGGTCTGGAAGACGTCAATCGGAAATTGATCGTCCCAGTCTCCCGCCGCTACCGCCAGGGCCGCCTCGGAGATGGCCTCGGCGAGATCGCTGGGCAAGCCGCCCAGGGCATGGTTGGCCTGGGCGGCAGCGGCCTTGATCAGGGCCAGGGCACGAATGAACGCGCGCGGCATCGGCCGCCCGGACAGCGGAAAATTCTCGATCGCCCGTTGCGTCTGCGCCCCCCACAGGGCGGTGCTCGGCACCCGCACCTCGCCCAGACTGTCGTGCTCGACCCGATGCCCCGATTCGGCCACGTCCGACTCCTTGCTGCCACCCAGGCACATGCCATCGCGATCGGCCCACGATAGCGCAAAACGCGCGTCGTTCTTGCCACGCCGCGCACGGACCGCGAAGATGGCGACATGGATCCGCTCGACCGCCCCGATGCCCCCGTCGCAGTCTCCCTCGCCTCCGGGCCTGGCCTGATCAACTGTGCCTACTACGGCGCCGATGGCCAGCCTGCCGAATTGGATATCGAGGACATCGACGTCACCCTGGCCGCCAGCGACAACGGCTTCATCTGGCTCGGCCTGTACGAGCCCGACGAACCCCTGCTGGCCAAGGCACGCTCGGAATTCTCCCTGCATCCACTGGCCATCGAGGACGCCCACCACGCCCACCAGCGCCCCAAGATCGAAGCGTATGGCGACTCGTTGTTCATCGTCCTGCATACCGCCCAGCGGATCGATGGCGCGATCCGCTTCGGTGAAACCCATCTGTTCCTTGGACGGCATTACCTGGTCAGCGTCCGCCATGGCGCCTCACTGAGCTACGCCCCGGTCCGAAGCCGCTGCCAGCAGCATCCGGGCCTGCTGGCGATCGGTCCGAGTTACGCCCTGTATGCCATCCTCGATTACATCGTCGATAACTATCAACCGATCGTCCACGCCTACCAGGAAGAACTCGACAGCCTGGAACGACTGATCTTCGCCGAGACGCTCGAACGCACGACCCTGATCCGGCTGTATCGACTGAAGGGCGAACTGACCAAGATGCGACTTGCCGTCTCGCCGATGCAGGACATCCTCAATCAGTTGGTGCGCCTGCATCCGGAATTGATCGACGAGCGCATGCGCCTGTATTTCCGCGATGTCTTCGACCATGCCATCCGGATCAATGAAAGCATCGACACCCTGCGCGAAATGGTCGGCGCCGCTCTGTCGGTGAATCTGTCCCTGGTGACCGTCGCCCAGGGCGAGGTGGTCAAGCGGTTGGCCGGTTGGGCCGCCCTGGTCGCTGCCCCGACTCTGATCGCAAGCTGGTACGGCATGAACTTCACCAGCATGCCCGAGCTCACCGGCCGCCATGGCTACGCCATCACCGCCACGATCACCGCCCTGGTCGTGGTCGGCCTGTACGTCGTGCTGAAACGGGCGCGCTGGCTGTAGTCGCTGGCCGGGATGACATCGTGCTGCGATCCGGCTAATCTACGAAGATCATCGTCAATCACCTGAAAGGAGTGTCCGATGATCGCCCCCCATCCCCCGGCACTCCGGCCGGGATCGACGCCCCGGAACCGACCCGCCAACCTGTTCGCCGCCACCCTGCTGGCACTCACGGCAATCCCCGTCAGCAGTTCGGCCGCCGTGGACGCCGTCCACAGCGCCAACTGGTTCGACCCGGCCCGCTCCGGTGAGGGCTGGTCGCTGGAAATCATCGCTCCGGATACCGCCCTCGGTTACTGGTTCACCTACGACGAAACCGGCGAGCAGCGCTGGCTGGTCGGGGTGGGTCGGATCGAGGGCGACCGGATCGAATTTCCGAACCTGCTGGTAACGTCCGGCGGCCGCTTCGGTCCGGCATTCGATCCCGATCACGTGGTCCGCACCGAAGTCGGAACGGTGGCCATGCAGTTTTCCGACTGCACCAACGGCAGCCAGGAGGTCAGCGCCTTTGGCCAGACCCTGACCCTGCCGCTCGCCCGGTTGACCACCACCCTGACCCTCGACTGCCCGCGCCAGAGCCTGGACTTCGCCGACGGTCGTGCCGGCCGCAGCGGCTCATGGTTCGATCCGGCCCGTTCCGGGGAAGGCTTCTCGCTCCAGGTCATGGCCGACGGTCGCGCCGTAGTGACCTGGTATACCTATGATCTGAGCGGTCGCCAACAATGGATGATCGGCATCGGCGAGCAGGTCGGCTCGCAACTGGTGTTTCCGGAGTTGCTGGCCACCCGCGGCGCCCGCTTCGGACGCGATTTCGACCCCGATCAGGTGGAACGATTCGTCTGGGGTGAATTGCGCCTGCACCTCGGCTGTCGCACCGGTCGCGCCCACTATCGCTCGCTGCTGCCCGAGTTCGGAGAAGGCGAAATCTCACTGACCCGACTCAGTTCTCTCGAACAACTGCCCTGCACCGGACCCGATGCACCGACCACCGACTTCGAGCAGGCCGACTGGTCGGTTGCAGCCGCGATCGGGCCGGGTCTGTCGGAACTGCCGGCAGCGCAGGTCGGTGAATGGATCTACGTCGGCGGCGGCCTCACCAGTCTGAGCAGCAATTCGCGCGCGTTCTGGCGTTATCGTCCGGCATCGGACGAGTGGCAGCGCCTGCCCGACCTGCCCGGCCCACGCGATCACGCCATGATGGCCGCCCATGACGGCAGGCTGTACTTCTTCGGCGGCAACCTGCTGCCGCTGCGCAACGCCAGCAATACCGCCTGGCGCTACGACCCCGAAACCGGCATCTGGACCGTGCTGGCAGCCATGCCGGAGACCCGCTCGGCCGGCGGTGCGGCCAGCCTGGGCGAACACATCTACGTCGCCGGTGGCGATCGCGCCAGTGTGGTCCGCTATACCCCGGCCAGCAATCAGTGGACCCGCTTCCCGATCACCGACCCGTGGCCGCGCGACCATGCGTCGGTGGTCGCGCACCGAGGTGAAATCTGGCTTCTCGGCGGACGCGACCCCGGCAGCGATGCCCATCCGGCGGTGGCGATCTTCAACCCCGACACCGGACTCGACCGGCCCGGCCCGGCTATGGCGACCGGGCGCAGTGGATTCACGGCCGCCAGCGATGGCGAGACCCTGATCGTCGCCGGTGGCGAATCGCTGCCGGCACGCATGATCTCGTCGGTCGAGGCCATGCGTGCCGAAGCTGACGGCTGGCGCGAGCTGGCGCCCCTGCCGATCCCGGTCCACGGAGCCGGCGGGGCGTTTCTGGGGGAGCGTCTGTATCTCCTGCTGGGCTCGATCCAGGCCGGTGGCATCACCAACCCCGGCCGAGTGCAGGTGCTGGCGACCACACCGTGAAGCGGATCGCTCGGCCCACCTGAGCCGGTCAACCGGACCGGCGCGACCGGTGCTTGGCAGTCTGTCCGCTGGCAAGCCGGCCGCAGGATCGGCTCGATCGAACGATCGACCCGGCAGGCATGCCGCCGCGATTGCCGGGCAGTGCCGGGGCTCAGACCGGTGCCGACTGCTCGGCGGGCAGCGAGGCCGGCACGACTGCGTCGACCGCCGCGCTGAACGGACCGGCCACCGCATGGCCGGCATTACGGGCCAGCCCGGCCGCCAGAGTCGGCGCCATGCTGGCCATCAGTCGGACCTGATCGCCGCTGTAGGCATCCGGGCTGTCGCTGGCGAAGATCAGCAGAGCACGCCAGCCCTGACCGGCATTGAGCGGCACCAGCAAGGCCGACCGGTAACCCGCACGCACCAACTCGCGGGCCAGCCGGGATTCGCCATGCTCGACGACGTGGGCACGCAGATCGGCGATCGTGGCAGCACTGGCACTGGACACGCGCGGCGAATCGAACATGCCGAGCAGACTGATCCGCTGACCGAGCAGGATCGGGGTATCGTCGTGACCGCGCGCAAAGCGCACGTAGCCATCGATTTCCGAATCTGAAACCTCGATCAGTGCCAACCAATCGGCCGGAATGTAATCGGCCGACTCGCTGCCCAGCACCTTGAAGCTCTCGGCGTAATCGGACCGACGCTGCAAGTGATCGAGCAGGGACAGCACCATGCGCGCCCGCGACGACAGGCTGTTGAAGGCTTCCGCGAGTTGCCCCAGTTCATCGCGGGTGCCGACCGGCATCTGATAGCCGAAATCGCCGGAGGCGACCCGCCGACAGCCTTCTACGGTCAGCACGATCCGACGGGAAACTCCATGGTAGAACCAGGCCAGGGCGGCCAGGGCGATTGCCAGCGAGACCAGGGCGGCGGCGACCCCGCCGATGCTGGCGTTGCGGGCATCGGCTTCGCTGTCGCCACGAAAATCCTCGACCAGGGCGTGCAGGCTGGCATTGATCCCCGGCTGGGCGCGGGCGATGAAGCGCGCCCCCCACTCCAGCCTCGGCTCATCCGGGTCCGGTCCGAGTCGCTCAGCAAAGCCGGCGCGGTAGTCGCGCCACGCCGATCCCAGTGCCACCACCGACTGGACGCGCTCGGGCGCATCGCCAGCACCGGTAACGACCTCGACCAGTTGCTTCAGCGAACCATCGAAACGCTCGATATCGACCACCAGTTCGCGCTTGAACAAGGCCACGTCGCGGGCATAGGTCTCATAGTCGCGGGCGGCGTTGTCCACGTAATGGCTGCTGCGGGCGAGCAAGGACTCGCCGACCGTCTCCAGTCTGCGCAGTTCGCTCAACACCGACTGGCTGTGGACGCTGGCCCGATAGAGACTGTGGTTGAGAAGGTGGCTGCCGACCGTAACCACGGCCAGAACTGCCAGCCCGGCAAGGGCCTTCCACTGCAACGCATTGGCAACCGGAATCATCGTCAATCCTCCCTGATCTGCGGGTTCGGTCTGAAGCTGGGGGCGGTTTCGCCACATCGACCCTCGGGTAAGTCGGGACAGATGTGAACGGGACGTGATTTCACCAGCAAAATTTCACGCAAGCCGGTGAGAGGTCTCACTTTTTTGCTATTCGCGATGTGAATTCGCGGACTTCATCACACATTTTCGACATCCCGGCCCCCGCCACACCCACGGTCTTGCTGTCGATGCCATCGGTTCCGCCTGGCAGGCGACCTGCCGCCCCGAGAGCCATGACCTTCGACACGGTCGCCCGGACCCGTCGGGCTCTAAAGTGCCGCTGCGCGCGCGGACGCGGCATCGTTGCCGACTGCCCGACCGCATCCCGTCAGCCAACCCGCCGCCCATCTGCCGACACGGTGCCTTCCGCGCCGCAACCCGGCCCGATCCGAGTCCACTGATCATGAATTTCGCACCTCGTCCGCTCGCCCTGGCCATCGCCAGCACCCTCGTTCTCGCTGCCTGTGCTCCGGAAGCGAGCCAGCCCTCGACCGAGCCGACTGCCGCCACCGCACAGCCGGCCTTCTCGATCGCGCTGGGCGAACTCAAGACCCCGATCATCCAGTTCACCGCCAGTGATGTCGACCCGACGATCGATGCCTGCACCGACCTCAACGGCTTCGTCAACAGCCGCTGGCTGAGCGCCAACCCGGTGCCGTCCGACCGCACCACGTGGGGCAGTTTCGAGTTGCTGGCCGAACGCTCGCTGGAAGTGCAGAAGGCGATCGCCGAAGCGGCCGCAGCAGCCGGCACGGAAAGCTCGGCGATCGCTCGCCTGGTCGGCGATTTCTATGCCACCGGCCTCGACACGGCGGCGGTGGAAGCGGCGGGTCTGAGCCCGATCAAGGCGCAACTCGATGCGATCGACGCGCTCGACACCGGTGCGTCTGTCGCCGCCTTCCTGCGTGAGAGCTATGCCGATGGCCAGGGCTTCCTGTTCGGCTTCTTCGGCAATGCCGACTTCAAGGACTCCAACCAGGTCATCGCCTATGCTTCACAGGGCGGCCTCGGGCTGCCGGAGAAGGCGTACTACACCGAGGATCGCGAAGACTACGTGCGAATCCGCACCGCCTACGTCGAGCACATCGCACGCACGCTCGAATTGGCCGGGACCGACCCCG
>DIHI01000005.1:34750-53329 GCA_002420085.1 Lysobacterales bacterium UBA5700
GCCAGCAGGCGCAGCAGGTGATGGATTTCGAGACCCGCCTGGCACGCGCCTCGCTGGCGCGGGTCGAACTGCGTGACCCGGCCAAGCGCTACAACCCGGTCGATCTGGCCCAGGCCGACGCCCTGACCCCGAACTTCTCCTGGACCGCCTTCTTCGACAGCATCGGGGTCGCCCGGCCTGAGATGTTCTCGCTGGCAATGACCGATTTCTTCAAGGAAATGGACGCCATGCTCGCCGATACCCCGGTCGAAACCTGGCGCGCTTATCTGCGCTTCCACACCATCGACACCATGGCGCCGTACCTGTCGGAGGCGTTCGACGCCCAGAACTTCGCGTTTTACGGCACCACCCTGCGCGGCCAGCAGACCCAGCAGGAGCGCTGGAAGCGTGTGCTCAATGCGGTCAACCAGAGCATCGGTGAAGCACTCGGCCAGGTCTACGTCGAGGTCGCCTTCCCGCCTGCGTCGAAAGCCAAGATGCAGACCCTGGTGGACACCCTCGCCCAGGCGCTCAAGACCCGCCTGGAAGGCTTGGCATGGATGAGCGATGAAACCAAGGCCAAGGCGCTGGAAAAGTGGGCCACCTTCACGCCCAAGATCGGCTACCCGGACAAGTGGCGCGCGTGGGATGGCCTGATCGTGTCGCGCGACAGCTATGCCGGCAATGTCATGGCGGCGCGCGGCTTCAATTACCGCTTCATGCTGTCCAAGATCGGCAAGCCGGTCGATCGCGACGAATGGTTCATGACCCCGCAGACGGTCAACGCCTACTACAACCCGCAGCGCAACGAGATCGTCTTCCCGGCCGGCATCCTGCAACCGCCGTTCTTCGATCCGAATGCCGACGACGCCCTGAACTACGGCGGCATCGTGGCCGTGATCGGCCATGAAATGATCCACGGTTACGACGATCAGGGCAGCAAGTTCGCCGCCGATGGCACCTTCAGCAACTGGTGGACCGATGACGACCGCAGCAGTTTCGAGCGCCGTACCGAAGCCCTGGTCGCCCAGTTCGGCGAGTACGAGGCCCTGCCCGACCTGCACGTCAACGGCACGCTCACCCTCGGCGAGAACATCGCCGACCTCGGCGGGCTGACGGTCGCCTACGATGCCCTCAAGCAGGCCCAGGGCGCCGATTTCGTCGATCCGATGATCGACGGCTACAGCCAGAGCCAACGGTTCTTCATGAACTGGGCGACGATCTGGCGGCGCAATTTCACCGAGCAGGAACTGAAGGTCCGCCTGACCACCGACTCGCATGCACCGGCTCGGTTCCGGGCGATCGGCGCACCGTCCAACATGACCGCATTCGCCGATGCCTTCGGCTGCGAGGCCGGACAGGCGATGGTTCGCGAGGGCGATCGACAGATCGTGATCTGGTGATCCACTCGGGGGTGGCCGGTCAGACCTCGACCGTCACCCCCGGCTCGGCCAGTTCGACCTCGGCCCCGAAGCGCTCGCGCAATGCCTGCGCGAGTGCTTCGCGAGCACGATCCTCACCATGGACCAGGCGGACCGGCGGGCGACCCTGGAAGTGGCCATACCAGTCGAGCAGCATCGGCTGATCGGCATGTGCCGACAGTCCGCCGACCGTGTGGATGTGGGCATTGACCTGGATGTCCTCTCCCAAGATGCGCACCCGCCGGGCTCCATCGACCAGGCGGCGTCCGAGCGTACCGTTCGCCTGATAGCCGACGATCACCACATGGTTCGCGCTACGCCCGAGGTTCTGCCGGAGATGGTGGCGGATACGTCCGCCATTGCACATGCCTGAGCCGGCGATGATGATCGCTCCGCTGCGGATGGTATTGATCTGCTGGGATTCGGCCACCTCGGCGGTCAGCTTCAGATTCGGCAGACGGAATGGGTGGCGACGGCCGTTCCAGGTCTTCAGCGCCTGGGCATCGAACAAGTCGGTGTGGCGATCGTAGACATCCAGCACCCGGATCGCCATCGGACTGTCGAGGAAGATCCGCCAGCGATCGAGTTGCCAATGGTCCCAGTGGCGTGCGAACCAGTACAGCAATTCCTGACTGCGACCGACCGCGAAGGCTGGAATCAGGACATTGCCGCCATCGCGTGCTGCGGCCTGGAAGATCTCGCCCAGTTCTTCGATGGTGTCGTCACTACGACGATGCGCGCGGTCGCCGTAGGTGGACTCCAGCAGAACCCGGTCGGCTTCCGTCAGATAGCTCGGATCGCGCAGGATCGGCTTGCCGCGCAGGCCGAGGTCGCCCGAGAACACCAGGGTGCGGCGCCCCTGAGCGGTCGTGTGGCGCAGTTCGACGATGGCCGACCCGAGGATGTGGCCAGCATCATGAAAATACAGTTCCAACTCGCCGGGCAGACGAACCCGCTGGCCATAGCCGACCCGCTCCAGTCGGCGCAAGGTGTCATCGACATCGTGCCGACTGTACAGGGGCAGCACCTGGCCCTGATCACGTCGGCGGTGACGGTTCTCGTACTCGGCATCGGCGGCGGCCAGCGATGCCGAGTCGTGCAGCATGATGTCGAGCAGATCGGCAGTCGCACGGGTGGTCCAGATCCGGCCGCGATAACCGCGCTTGACCAGCAAGGGTAATCGCCCGGAATGGTCGATGTGGGCATGACTGAGCACGACCATGTCGATGCTGTCCGGATCGAACGGGAACGGCTCGCGGTTGCGCCGTTCCTGTTCGTTGCTGCCCTGGATCATGCCGCAATCGAGCAACAGTCGATAGCCGTCGATCTCGACCAGATGACATGAACCGGTGACTTCGCCAGCGGCGCCGTAGCTGGTGATGCGCATGAATTGCTCCGATCCCGACCTCACTCGTCCTCACTGTAGCAGGCGGCCGGGCAGCGATCCTGTCACTGCCCGGCCCCGACCGATCCCGAAACCCTGCCGGCAGGGTCCGCCAGCAGGCTCGCCGGTGGCTACAGTGCCCGATGCACCGCCTCGCCGAACAACGCGGTGTGGTGGCCACAATCGTTCAGACGGACCACCTCCAGGGCATCGACGCTCGGCCCTTCGAGCAGGTTGAGGGTGGTCGGCGCCTGCCGAAAACTCCACAGCCGGGCCAGGGACAGACCAAGCACTCGACACAGCAGCAGGCGATTGACCGCATCGTGGGCGACCACCAGCAAGGTCTGGCTCGCCGTCAGTCCGGCACAGGCACGCTCGAAGGCCGGCCAGGCACGGGCCATGACCCCGGCCAACGATTCTCCCCCCGGCCCCGGCATCTGAACCGAGACCGGATCGGAACGCCAGGCCGCCAGACGCGCGGGATCACGCTGGTGGATCTCGCTGGCCAACAGACCCTCCCAGTCGCCATGACCGATCTCGGCAAACCCCGGATCCAGTTCCAGCGACCCGGACCGGTCCGGCCCAAGCGCAAGTTCAGCCGTGTGGCGCGCTCGGATCAGCGGTGAGGCCACCGCCCGGTCGATCGCAGCATCGGCCAGCCGACGACCGAGGGCACGGGCTTGGGCCTCGCCGATCGGCGACAGCGGGATGTCGCGTCGGCCCTGATAACGGCCTTCGGCATTCCAGGGCGTCTCTCCGTGTCGTACCAGTACGATGCGCATCAGATCGCCTCCAAGGAGACGATGCCGGGGATGCGCCGCAGTTCGGCCAGGGTGCTGTCGGGCACTTCACGATCGACCGTGATCGCAGCGACCGCCTGACCATCACCGGTGGCGCCGAGCGAGAAATTGATGATGTTGGTGCCGGCCTTGCCGAGTTGGGTGCCGATCGTGCCGATCACGCCTGGACGGTCCTCGTTGCGCATCAGCAGGACATGGGCACTGGGATCGAATTCGACCTCGACGCCATCCAGACGAACCACCCGTGGGCCGCGATGCAGGGTCGCCTCGACCTCCCGGGTCTGGCCGTTGCTGCCGATCCGCAACCGCAGCAGGCGATCGAAGCCATCGCCGTCACCACCGACCGATTCGGTCACATCGAGGCCACGCGCGGCCGCCTCGGCCAGCGCATTCACCGGCGTGACCCGGCCAGAATGGGCACCGAGCAGGCTGGCGACCAGCAACCGGGTCAAGGGCTTGGCATCCAGCGATTCAGTGCGGCCACGATAGGCCAGTTCGAGTCGGGTCGGTGCCGGCGCCAGCCGAGTCGCCAGTCGTCCGAGCGCGCCCATCAGCGGGATCCACGGCCCGATCTCGCGTGCCGCCTCGGCACTGAGCGGCGGCAGGTTGACGCAGCCGGCAACCGCCCCGGTTTCGATGAAATCGATGATCTGGCGGGCCAGGATGGTGCTGACCGCCTGCTGTGCCTCACCGGTGGACGCACCCAGGTGCGGCGTGAGCAACAGTTTCGGATGTACCCGCAACGGCGAATCGGCCGGCAGCGGCTCGGTGCTGAAGGTGTCCAGCGCGGCCCCGGCCAGGTGTTCGTCATCCAGCACCCGCAGCAGTGCCTCCTCATCGACCAGTCCACCGCGCGCGGCATTGATCAGGTAACCGCCCGGCTTCATCCGGCGCAGATTGGCCTCACTGAGCAGGTTGGTGGTTTCCTTGGTGCGCGGCACGTGCAGGGTGATGACATCGGCCCAGGCCAGCAGATCCTCCAGCGTCATCAGCGGCACACTGCCCTTGCCGGCCGCCGACACCGGCAGGAACGGATCATAGGCGGCCACCTCCATGCCGATGCCACGCGCCTTGCGGGCCACGGTCGAACCGATCCGACCCAGTCCGATGATGCCGAGCTTCTTGCCCTCCAACTCGAATCCGACCAGGCCGGTCTTCGGCCACTGGCCGGCCTTCATGCCGGCATCGGCTGGCGCCACCCGGCGAGCCAGGGCGAACAGCAGCGACAGCGCATGCTCGGCGGCCGCCAGGGTATTGCCGTCCGGGGCATTCATCACCGCGATGCCGCGGGTGGTGGCTGCCTCGACATCGATGGTATCGACGCCGGCACCGGCGCGACCGATCACCTTCAAGCGCCCGGCACCGACCAAGGCCTCGGCCGGCACCTTGGTCGCCGACCGGACCAGCAGGGCATCGACGCCGTCGAGCGCCTTCGCCAATGCCTGCGGCGAGCCGATCGGACCGGACACTTCGACCGTCCAGCCGGCCGAGCGGAACATGTTCAAACCATCGGCATGAATGCCGTCACAGGCCAATACACGCATTCGAGACTCCATTTGCGATAGGGAAGCGAAAAGCAGGGAGGACGCCGAACGAGCGGCGAACGGACGCAAAGGGTCAGGGCGCGGGCCGGGAAGCGCACGGTCGTGGCCGGCCCCAGTGCGGGACGCGGCGATGAAACGGGACCGGACGGCAGGCGAGAACGAATGCCGCGGGTCAGGAGACGGGGCTTCACAAGCATGGGAGTCCTGAACCTTGCCGGGCGAGCATAGCATGCCCCGAGCCATTCGCGACCCCTGCAAACGTGCGGTAACGTGCGGTTTCGCCCAACGCCACACTGTCCCCTGTGTCCAAGGCTGAAGTGTCCCGGTTCGGTTGGAGCAGGTGTGACGAGGGGAGAACCTCACGATGCGTCACCGTGAGTTGGATCGGCCGAGGATCAGGCAGTGCCTGCACGCCCGTTGATACCGTGCGAGGCGGTCCGGCAGCTTGGGCTGAACGTGCGTCAGGTGAAACGGCCAGGCCATCGGCATCGGAGCGAACGAACGCTTCACGGCGGCCTGCATCGGACACGGTATGCTCGATCGGTCGGAAACTGCCGGCCACGCCCGAGCAATCCGCCCCACCCCCGAATGGCTTGGAGACCGCCATGCCGAAACCGATCAAACCGACCTGGCAGGATCATCGACTCCGGGCCAGCGAGATCACTCCGGAACCGGTCTACCGGATGCGCCGAAGCCTGATGGCAGCGGCGCTGGCCGGCACCGGCCTTGGTCTGATCGGCTGCGGCAATCCGGAGGGCGTGCATGCCGCCGAATCGGCCGAACCGGCATCCGGGGGAGGATCGGACGAAGAAGTCCTGACCGAGTACGCCGACGCCACCGGCTACAACAATTTCTACGAATTCGGCACCGACAAGCGCGATCCGGCCAAGCACGCCCATCGGATGAGCGTATCACCGTGGAGCGTGGCGATCGCCGGCGAGGCCGAGCACACCGGCGTGTTCGCGCTGGAGGATCTGCTGGCCGGATTGGCGCCCGAGGAACGCATCTACCGGCTGCGCTGTGTCGAGGGCTGGTCGATGGTCATCCCGTGGCTCGGCATCCCGCTGTCGGCGGTGCTGCGTCGATGCAAGCCGACCTCCAGGGCCAAGTACGTCGCCTTCACCACCCTCGCCGATCCGCGTCAGATGCCGGGAGTCCGGCGACCGGTCCTCGACTGGCCGTATCGCGAGGGCCTGCGCATCGATGAGGCGATGCATCCGCTGACCCTGCTCGCCACCGGCATGTATGGTCGGCCGCTGCCCAACCAGAATGGCGCCCCGCTGCGCCTGGTGGTGCCCTGGAAGTACGGCTTCAAGAGCAGCAAGTCGATCATCGCCATCCGGTTCGTCGAGACCATGCCGGTTACCAGTTGGAACCAGTCGCAGCCGCGCGAATACGGCTTCTACTCCAACGTCAATCCCGAGGTCGATCATCCACGCTGGAGTCAGGCCAGCGAACGCCGGATCGCCGGCACCGGCCGCACCCTGTTCGCGCGTCGCATCCCGACCCTGCCATTCAACGGCTATGCCGATCAGGTGGCATCGCTGTATGCCGGCATGGACCTGCGGCGGTGGTTCTGATGTCAGGCCGACCGGCATGCGCTGACTCGACCCGGATCAATGCATCCGCATGATCCGGTGGCTGGCGCATCTGACCGCTGCAAGCCCGGCACTGTGGCTGATCTGGGCGACCGTGCGCGATCAACTCGGCGCCGACCCGATCGCCGAACTCAGCCACGAAACCGGGCAATGGGCACTGCGCCTGCTGCTGGCCTGCCTGGCGATGACCCCACTGCGACGGATCACCGGCCATTCCGGCTGGCTCGGCTATCGGCGCATGCTCGGCCTGTGGGCCTTCGCTTACGCCAGTCTGCATCTGGCGGTCTACCTGGTGCTCGACCTGGGCGGCTACTGGCGACAGATTCTGGACGATCTGAGCCAGCGCCCCTACATCATGGCCGGTGCCAGCGCCTGGCTCCTGCTGCTGCCGCTGGCGCTGACCTCGACCCGCGCCGCCATCCGCCGGCTCGGCCGGCAGTGGCGACGCCTGCATCGACTGATCTACCCGGCGGTGATCGCCGCCGGGCTGCACTTCGTGTGGCTGGTCAAGGCCGACCCCCGCGAGCCGCTGATCTACATCGGGATCACCGCCGTACTGCTGGCCCTGCGGCTGCCGCTCGGCCGCCGCTCGGCCGCCACGCCCACGACCAGGCCAAACGCTGGACCATCGGCACCGGCCAGGCGATCGCCGCCGGGCTGATGGCGCGAGCCAGCCACACGCTCGCACCATCCACCCGAGCCCTGCCGATTCACGGCCCAGGGTTGACCGGTTGATACTCGAAGCTCGGTCCGGTGTAAGGCGCCGAGGCATTCGGAATGCCCGCCATCATCGCCCTGGCCTGGCCCTTGAGCGACATCATCAGGCCGATCGCGCGATTCATCTGCGCCTGATTGGCCTGGCCGTTGAACAGGCTGTGCAGGGCTCCGAGCAAGCTGGTGTAGGTGTAGTTGAAGGTATCGTTGGCGAACGCCTGCGCCGAGCCGACCGGATAGTCGCTGGCCTTGGGATCGCTGGGCACCGGGTAGACCCCAGCGGCATCGAACAACACCGGCGCGCCATTGAACGCCCAGGGCGGATCGCGGTGTGGCGCCGGCTGCAACCGGGCGGCCCGATAGATCTCCATGAACCGGTAATAGTGCGCCGGCTGATCGCTGTTGGCCGATTCCTCGGGCGAACTCGCGGTGCCCTCACCCTGCTCGATGATGGTGTTCAGCGCGGCGGTGGCACTGGCCAGATCACTGACCACGATCGCACCGTCCATCAGGTCTGGACCGACCTGATTGCGCGGCGGATTGTAAAAGGCAGTGGCCGGCAGGGCGGACAGCGCCTTGATGATCGCCTGGTAGAACTCACCGATGGTGATGCCATCGTCCTGAGCGCTGGGGTCGCGCTTGATCGCGATCGGATCCTCCGGCTGCTCGATCTGCAGGAAGGTCATCAGTTGATCGGGCGTGAACGGTGTCAGGTGGACGACCAGATCGGCTTCGACCCCGCCCGGCAGCGGCCCGGGGTAGCTCGGGATGAAGCCCGGCGCATCGATCACCGGTGATCCGCCGATGGCATTGAGAACATTGGCCGCCAGGGTCATGTGCAGCATCTCCTCGACCACCACCGATTGCAGGATCGAGGCGATCGCCGGGTTCTTGCCGGCATCGAGCGAGTACAGCGCGTACAGGTAAACCGGGATGGTCGAATGCTCCAGTTCGACCGCCTGTTGCAGGGCGAGTTGGATGGCGGCGACACCGGGCTGGTCGAGGCCAGCGATCGTGGCTTGCTTGAGACGAATCATGGACCGTTCTCCTCGGATTCAATGGCTGCGAGCCGCCAGACGGCGGGTCATCGCCGATGCCTTGCCACCCTGCGGGCCACGGCGATCGGGAAGCGAGACATCGGAACTGGCGGTAACGGCAACCGGCGCCGCCGCTGTTCTGCCTGATATCGCGGCCGGTGGTTCTCCGAGTGGCGGCACCGGCTGCTGCAACCAGGTGAGGATGGCCGAGCGCTTGGCCGGCGACAGATCGCGGGTGACCGGCATGCTGTTCGGGTCGGCTGGATTCAAGCCGAATGCCAGCAGCAACAGCCGCCGATTGGCGACCACCGCGTCGTAGTCGGCCAGATTCAGGAATCGGTTCATCACCGGATAGAGATTGGCGTACTGCTGGAAGATCGGTTGCAGGTCGCCATACCAGGTCGGCGGCTCGGTCTGGCTCTGGTGAGCACTCCAGAGCAGGATGCTGACGAAATTCCACGGATTGATCAGCCCGTTGTCGGCAACGTCCTGGAACGCCGGACGGATGCCGTAGACCTGGCCATCGATGCCGAAATCCAGACCGCCCTTGAACCAACGCGGCTGACCCGGATCGCTCACCGGCAGGCTCAGCACGACCCGGCCGGCCGCGTCGGTGCTGGCGGTCAGCAGACTGCTGGCCGTGGCGTAGCCGATCGCCGACAACGGGGTCGCCACCGGTGGCACATCCATGGGGTTGATCATGTTGCTCGGCTGAAGCTGGGAACTGTCGGCGCCAAACGCGATGACCGTGCCGTCCGGAACCGGTGCGCCGAATCGGGTGGCATGGCAGACGATGCTCAGGGTATCGCCCGGACTGGCACGGAACACGAAACGGTCGGCGCGCACGAACAGGCCGGTACTCGACTCGCGGATGCTCGACCCGTTGCCGCTGTACAGCACCAGGGGCGAGTCCTGGACCGTCGCCAGCAGCGAATCCGACACCGGCAGCACCACCACCCCAGCGGTACGGGCATACCACTCGGCGCCGGTGTAGCCATCCGCGCCGGTGGCCGGAAGCACTCCGATCGGGGTGCTGCCACCGGGTCCGGTCGAGTTCGACCCGGTCGCGACAGCCAGGGTGATATCGCCGATATCGATCAGGGCATCGCCGGCACCGGTCTGGAGGGCATTGCCGAGATCGAGGTAGATCAACCGGCTCACCGCATCCACCCGGGCCACGCAGAAATTGATGCCACCGGCCGGCATGAAGAAATTGCCGCCCTGCCCGGCTGCTGCCATGAACTGGCGACCCAGCACCAGATGGCTCGGTTCATCAGCGCTGGCCGGACCGATGGTCCCGGCGATCCGGCCGGTCATGAAATCGGGCGAGGTGTAATCGAGATTGAAGCTATCGACATTGAACTTGATCGACAGCAGGCCATCGCCGGCAGCGGCCTTCAGGGCGGTCAGGAAGGGCGAGCCGGAGACATCCGACCAGACCAGATTGCGCAGCACCGACTGGTACATCGCGCCAGCGTCGGCATCGCCACCGGCCGAGACCGTGGCACGATCCCAGATGTCGATGAACGCCGCCGGATCGTAATCGCCGCACAGCAGGGTGTTGCCCTGACGATCGGCGATGCGCACCTGCAAACCCCAGATTTCCGACACCAGTTGCTGCTCCGAGTCGAGGTCGCACAGCTTGGCCGGCGGCAAGCCGTCGGAATCGGCAACGATGCAGGCCAGCACCGGATCGGAGGTCGACACCGATACCGACACCGAACTGCCGGACGGCATCCAGGCCGAAGTGACCGTACAGCCGAGCAGACGCCAGGCGGCATCGCCCTCGGGATTGAACCAGCCATTGGCCTGGGCCATGAAATTGACCCCCTGCAACTGCTGGTATTCCGGCTTGAACAGGGCATTGTCGAAATGCCCCGGATCGTTGTTGACGGTCGACACATTGGCCTGGAAGCGGCCGGCGAAATGCAGTCGCAATGCACCCAGATAACTCATGACGGATCTCCTGTCTCGACTCGGTGGCGGGCTTGATGGCCGGAGGGTGGACGGGCTGGGAGGGTGGTGGTGGCAGCACGCTGCCGAACGATCAGCACTGGCTCAGCTCAGCCGTTGCAGGCGGCGCAGGTACTGACCAGGCACGCCGATATCGAGAACATCGTTGCCATTGAATCTGTAGGGTCGTTTCTGCACGGTTCCGGTGTAGGCCCGCAGCAGATCGGCCACTACCGTGTGCTCGATGACCCCGGCGTGCTCCGGGTCGGTGGCATCCGGGATCACCTGATAGGTGCCGAAGTAGGCGTAGGGCTGTGCGGTACTGAAACTTTCGATCAGCAATGACTCGGGCACCTGCCAGGGCGCGGCCGGACTCAGCCAACTCGGCTGGGGCTGGCCGCTGAACGGATCGGTCGGAATCGGCAGCGGTGGATTGCGGGAGATCATCAGGCTGAAATGGCCGCTGCGGTCGTAGACCCAATAGCCCGCCGGCGGCCGGCCCCAGGGCCAGGTCTTCTTCTTCGGATGAGCGGGATCGTCACCGATGTCCCAGGCTTCGATCATGGCCCAGGTGCCGATGATCGAAGGCGATGTTCCGGAATCATCGGTCCCTTTGCTGCCTGGTTTCTTGCGCGTCGTGTGGCGTGTCATGGCACTGCACCTCTCGTTAATGAGCAAGTTCTGGGTTCGCCGATCAGGGCGGGAAGCCCTGCTGCATCCAGGCTTTGAACAGCACGATCTGGGTCGGGGTCATCGGCGGGTACGGCGGCGGCGGCATGCTCTGGCTGTCGATCTGCGAGAGGATCATGTCGGCATTCAACTTCATGTCCTCGTAGTTCGACAGGTCCAATCGCCACAACATCGAGGCGCGGTACTGCACGAACAGCGGCGCGATATCGCGCTCGAACGAAACCCGGGTCATCATCGTCGTCTGCTCCAATGTGGCGGCCGGCATGCGCCACAGCCGGCCGCTGCCGGCACGGGCCTCGATGCGCTTGGCCGCAGTGAACTCGAAGGCACCAAAATCGACCACATACAGCCATGCACCGTCGGCTGAAAACGCCACGTCGAGCGGACGCAGCGGACCATCGGCGGTGACCGAATGCAGGCTCCAGTCAGCCACCGCAACACGGACCAGATTGCGTGCGACCTGCGGGCCGGCCGGTCCGGTCATCGGCCGCTCGTCGCCGAACTGGGCGACCACCAGATCACCGGCATGTGCCACACCCGGCGGAATCACCGCGAACTTCACCGCGCAGGCATTGACGTCGAACTCCAGCACGGCACGTTCCGGGGGCGGCAGCAGGTCATGCCGAGCCAGCACCGGTGACTGGGCGCGACCGTCGGGGCCGCGAAAACGCGGATGGTCGATGGCCAGACCACCGAAATGGTCCGGCCAGCCATACCAGGCGCCCGGCTTCACCTCATACAGAAAATCCGGGCAATTCCAGACCGGTCGCAGGCCGCGCACATCGGCGCCCTGATCGGTTGCCAGCAAGCGGCCATCGGGCAGGAAACCCAGGCCATAGGCATTGCGCAGCCCCCAGGCGAACAACTCCAGGCCGCTGCCATCGGGATTGCAGCGCAGCACCGCAGCGGTGCATGGGGTCCGTCCAGGCAACCGGGTTCCGGGCGGATGGACACTGCCGAACGGCGCAAAGGCACCGGTCCGGGTCGGCTGACCATCCGGTCCTGGGCTGATTCCGACCACATCGGCCAGTTCGATGTCGTAACCGGGGATGTCGGCGTTGTGCTCACGCTCGCCCAGCCAGGCCAGATCGATCGAATCCGGTCCCATCACGGCGGTGTTGGTCATCGCGCCCTGGCTGAAATAAAACCGACCATCCGGACCGAGCGCAACCATGTTGGTGTGATAGTTGCCGAATCCGGGCAGGCCATCGACCAGAACCTGGCAGTCGCCACGGTCCAGATCCAGGCGCAGGATCCGACCGGGGTGACCGCCCTCTGAAATGATCAGACCGTCGGCATGCCAGAGCAGTCCGTTGACCGGTGCCCGCAGACCATCGAACACGCGCTCGCGACGACCATCGGCCAGGATCCGCCAGATCACCCCGCCCGGCGGCGCGCCCGCGAAGGCCAGGCCGGACTCGGCCAGGTAGAGCGTGCCATCAAGGGCGACCGCGATGCTGGTCGGAAAATTGAAACCATCGACGAAAACCTGCATGGTCACCGGATCAGACCTCCATCCAGAACGCACGCACGGCGAGCAGGCTCAGATAGATGCCGACCACGGCCTCGATCCGATCGGGCAGGAAACGGCGCGCCCAATGACCGGCATACAGGCCGGCACAGGCCATTGCAGCGCTGATCGAGCCGACCACCAGGGCCGCCATCACCAGCGGGTATCCAGCCACCCCGATCGCGGTACCGGCGATGACGTTATCGATGCTCAAGGTCAACGGCAGGGCGATCAGCAGGGCCGGCCGATCGATGAACCGGACCGGGTCTGGCCCCTCCCGACGCAGGGCCAGCCAAAGCAGGGCCAGACCGCAGCCGAGCATGACGCTGGGCGCCAACCACTCGGCGGTGGGTTGCAACAGAGCAAGCAGGGTTCGACCGAGCAGCAAGCCAAGCAGGGCACCGCCGATCTCACCGACGCAGAACGCCGCCGCCAGCAGATGCAGGCGGCGGCGTTCGAGCGGCAACAGCGACAGGGCAGCACTGACCTGGAGATTGTCCAGACCGGCAAGCAGTCCGAAGATCATCAGTTCCAACATGGCCGCCTCACTCGCGCAGACCGTAGATGCGCAACACACCGCCCCGGCGACCGAACACCAGGGCACCTGCGACCACGTAATCGCCGCTGACGGCAGGACCGAGACAGTAGCCGTAACCGCCATTCATGCCGCCGGTCTGTTCGCCCAGATCGTCCTGCCAGAGCATCCGCCCGCTGTAGGCATCGAAGGCATAGACGGCGATCTTCGAGGTCGAACAGAACACCACATCGTTGACCACGGCCGGCGAACTGAGTCCGGACTCGCCCGGCGTGCGGTACATCGGCGGCTGTGCCTCCCGGTAGCGGCGTGGATCGCCGTCATCCATCGGCCAGGCATCGGCCAGACTCTGCCAGTCGAGCGCTCGCAGGAAGGGTGTCGTGGCGTAGTCGATGCCGGCCTGGACATTGTGGTAGTTGTTGCCACCGACCCCGACGAACAGACGACCCAGGCCGACGTGAACGGCGGCGGTACTGTAGGTGCCGGAATAATTTTCCTGATCGATGTCGTCGGACATCCGATTCGGAACAAATGGATCCATGCGTTGATCATTCGGACCCACATGGGGATCGACGCTCGGAATCTGACGGCCATCGTTGTAATAGGGCAGCAACTGTCGCCAGTTGAGCAGCTCCAGAGTCGCGGCATCAAGCACGAAGAACCCCCCGTTCTTGCAGCCTGCGGCGACCACCCGGCGGCCGTTCAGGGTGTACAGGGTCGGCGAGCCACCGAAATCGACATCGACATCGGTCGCCCGGTAGCTGCTATCCGGTGGCGGCTGGAAGAACCCGCGAAACTCACCACTGCTGGCATCCAGCGCGAGGATGCCATTGGAAAAGCCCTTGGTCGGCAGCGGGCCGTCCGGCACCGGATTACCGGTCGCGCAATACAGCCGGTCGAGTCGGGCATCGTAGGCGATCGATGACCAGACCGAGGCCCCCCGGATCACCGGGTCGCGCGGCCCGACCGAGAACGGGGCTGGCGGCGTTCCAGTGACCACACTGGGTGGCAGCACGTTCGGGGCATTGGCAACGCCTTCCTCGAACTGGCAGGTGCAATGGATCCACTGCACCTGCCCGGTCAGGGCATCGAGCGCGTAGACGAACCCGAAGCAGCCCGGATTCTCGCCTTCACCCATGCCGACGAAGACCAGGCCATTGTTGCCATCGGACGAGGCGATCACCGGCGATGACCAGCCGGCGGCGGGTGGATTCGGCAGCGGCTCGCCGAGGTTCGATACCGGCTGATTGAAGGCCGGATCGGCATGGCGCAGATCGACCACCCAGCGTAGCCCGAGGTCGGTCTGGTTCAGGCAGTAGAACTTGCCGTTGAAGGCACTGAAATAGACCCCGCCGTTCCAGACCGCCGGCGTGCAGCCCATGCCCATGAAACCATGGCTGTCGCCCTCGCGCGGATCGATCGGCCACTCGAACTCGGCGACGGTGGCGCCGGTCCGCAGATCGATCTTCAGAAACTTGCCGCCATTCGCGCCGGGCAGATCGTGATTGTTGGCAAGCCCGACATAGACATGGCCATCGACCACAGCCGGAACCGACAGCACCGGACCGGGAATCGGAATGTCATGCAGAAGGCCGAAGCGATCGATCGTATCGCGCCGGATCCGGCTGCCCTGCACCAGCCCGCTGTGTTCGGTATTGCCATGGAACATCCACCAGTTGCTCGGGGTCATGCCTGCGTTCTCCGTGTGATCAGGCCGGGAGGTAGTCGAAGGTTGGGCCAGCGGTCTGACCGGGTACGATCTCCCGGCTCATCAACAGCCGTGCCTGCTGCTTGAGCGCCTGCATCTCCAGCAGGGCCGGACCGAGCCAGTCCGGTTGGCCGTTGAACACCTGGTGCAGCTTGCGCAACAGGTCGGAATAACCACGATTGAAATCGTGGTTCAGCTCGGCCAGTTGCGGGTGCTCGTGGTAGCTCGCCGACGACGGGTTGACGATCACCGGCTGGACGCCAGCCGGGTCGAAGCGGATCGGATGACCGATGAACAGCCAGGGCGCCGAGCCTGCCTGCGGGTCCGGATTGGCCACCAGCGCCCGACCATGGTAGATCTCGGCGAATCGGTAGTAGTGCGACAGTTCATCCTTGCCATCGAACGGACTGACCCGGGTGCCCTCGCCCTGATCGATGATGGTCTCGATCGCCCGCAAGGCAGAGACCTGATCGATCACCCCGGCATCCTGCAATTCGGCAAAACCGACCCGCAGTTGCCGCGCCCGATCACCGGTGAAGATGTCGCGCTGATGATTGAGCGCGACGATCTCGGCCTGCAGATGTCGGTAGAACTGGCCGATGGTGATGCCTTCATCGGAGGGCGGATCACCATCCAGTGTGCTGTCCGGTGCTTCGATCACCATGAACACATCCCGGACCACCTGCTTGGACAACGGCGCGAGTGGCACGACCAGCCCTGCCTCGACCCCGCCGGGCAGGTGTCCGGGATAGCTCGGAATGAAGGCCGGATCATCGATCCGGGGCGCCCCGCCGACGGCATTGAGCACGTTGCAGACCAGGGACATGTGCAGCATTTCCTGCTTGATCACCGACAGCATCAACGCGGCGATTTCCAGGTTGCTGTTGTCCTTGATCGAGTACAGCGCGTACAGGTAGGGCGGGATCGTCGAGTGCTCCAGTTCGATCGCCTTCTGGAGTTTGCCCCGCAGGGCCGCCAGGCGCGTATCGAAGTCGTCGGATGGGCACTGGATCAAGCTGCGATCGAGACGGATCATGCAGTCCTCCTTGCAGGAAACAAACCGGCAGCGGTCAGCCGCTGGACCCGGCAACGGCTCGGGCGCCGAAGCCATGCGTTATCACGATGCCGCTCGGCCAGCCGAGCGCCGACCAGGCGCCAGGCCGCACTCGCCAGACCGGATCGGTGCAGGCGATTCATCGATTGGCCTGCTGTGCAGCGCCGGATACCGGACCGAGCAGCCGCCGCGACGCCAGCCAGAACAGGGCCGGCAAGGCCAGCGCGAAGACCAGGATCGACAGTCCGCCGGGCGTCTGTCGGCCCAGCCAGGCACTGAGGGCATAGCCGATCGCGAGCAGCACCGAGGCCAGGGTGGCCGAAGCGAACGCCGGCAGCAGCGGCACCCGCCACACCCCGACCAGGACCGCACTGACCTCGGCCAAGACCGGCAGCGGACGCGCCATCACGATCCACCACAGGGCACGCCGATGGGCCAGAGCGGTCATTCGCTGCCAGACCGGGTCGCCGACCCAGTGGCGCAGCCGCGATTCGGGCACCAGACGACCGATACCGTAACCAGCCGCAAAGGCGAGCAGCGTGCCGACCGCCACCGCCAAGCCACCCCAGAGCGGCCCGAGCGACCAGCACAGGGTCATGGCGATGACACTGCTGGGCACGGGCAGCCCGATGTCGGCAACCAGCAAGGCGATGCCGACCAGCGCGATCAGCCAGCGGGCATCAAGCCCAGCCAACCACAGCGGAAGTCGATGTTCGAGCCGATCGCCCCACAGCAGGAATGGCAGCACGACGATGGCAAGCATGACCAGCAGCAACAGCACCGCGCGCAGCCATTGCATCGGTTGCGATCGCAGCGCCGACGACGATGGTGATGGCGATGACGGGGTCATCGAAGTCATGACAGATCCCATTCCAGAAACAGTCGGACCCGAGTGCCGGGCATCGGCGTGCCGATGGTTTCCTCGTCGCGGGCATCGCCGAGGTTGTCCAGACCGAGGATGAGGCGCGCCGGACCGATCGTCTGGCGCAGCGAGAGATCGACACGGGTGGCTGGTTGCAACCAGAGATCACCGGTAGCGATCGACGAATCGAAGCGGCGGCCGACATGCCGGACCAGCAGCGCCAGATCCCGACCATGCCCGAGCGGCACGTCGAATTGAGCGCCGAACTGGATCTTCGGCCGATGGCGCAGCTCGGTCGCTCCATCGGGATCGCGCACGCGCATCCAGGTTCCCTCCACGTGCAGATTCCAGCCGGCCGCAGCACGGTGGCCAACCCGCCATTCGACACCCTCGGTCTCGATCCGGCCACGATTGACCAACTGCGGCGGCGGACCGGACTCGAAATCGACCAGATCACGGTAGCGGGCACTGAACAGGGTGATCCGCACCGGCCAGGACGAGTCCTCGGCATTGCCGTAGAACAGTTCACGGTGAACCACCCGCTCCGGCCGCAGTGCCGGGTTGCCGACCAGGGGCTGGCCAAGCGCGAAGAAACTGGGCGGCTTCGATGCTCGCGCGATCGAAGCACCCCAGCGGCCCAGACCGGGGCCGAGGCTGTGCTGGAACGCGAACATCGGATGACTGGCACGATCGTCCCCGGCTGCCGCATCGCCACCGAGATCGGTGTAGCGGACCCCGGCCTGGAACGACCAGGCGCCCGGCTCCCAGCGGGCCTCGGCGAAGCCGCTGGTGCTGGTCCGACGCACGGCGAAGGCTGCGGGCAGGGTGAACAAGCCGAAATCGATCAGACTGTCGAACCGGCCGCGTTCGCGCTGATGCCAACCACCCAGACTGAACTCGGCGTCCGGACCCAGGGCCTGACGCCAGACCAGTTGTGCCTCCTCGCGGCGATAGTCGCTGCTGCCATCGATCGCCGGCAGGCCGAACGGATCACGCACACCGGGCGCAACACCGGGGGTGCTGTCCCAACCGTTACGCGACAGGGTCAGCACCTGTGCTTCAAGAACACCGGGATCGGCTGCGTACTCGCCGCGCAGCGAGACCTGTCGGCTGTTGCTGCGCCGGGAATCCAGACTGCGCAGCACGGCATGCCGCAACCCGCCGCTGTCGTCCGGGAAGCTGGTGTTGTCACTGTCGCTGAATCGGACCGCAGCCTGCACCTGCAGACCCGTGTCGAACCCGCCCTGCCAACCGGCATTGCCCGAGCGCAGCCGATGCGAGGCACCGCCCGCGCCCTGTTCTTCCCGCCAGGTGGCACTGGCGCGAACGCCACTGGCATCGGCCCAGGCCGCCCGTCCAGCCCGCAACCCATCGCCACCGACGCCGGCCCCGACGCTGCTGCCGGCACCATCCCGCCGGGTGAAGATGTGAATCAACCCAGCGATCGCTTCGGCATTGGCAACGCTGGCATTGCCGCGCACGATCTCGATCCGCTCGACCTCCTCGACCGACACGGTATTGAGATCGACCGCGCTGCCGCGCGAGGACAGCGGATCGTTCTGGCGGACATGGTCAATCAGCAGCACGACATGGCTGGGATCGGCTCCGCGCAGGTAGAGGGCGGCAAAGCCGGCATTGCCGGCGCTGCGGTCGATGTGCAGGCCGGCCTGCCGAGCAAGAATCTCGGACAGGCTCTGACCGCGCGCCGCTGCCAGATCGCTGCGGGTCAGGACGGTGACATGCTGACTGGCGGCGGCTGGCGTGGTCGGCAGAACGCTGGCGGTAACCCG
>DIHI01000005.1:53505-59885 GCA_002420085.1 Lysobacterales bacterium UBA5700
ATCGTCGATTCGCCACACGCGGCGGTACCCTCCGGTGGCCAGACAGGCAACCTGAACACCCCCCGGCATCCGGCACTGCGTGATGCATCCTGCCCTTCCGTGTAACGGTCGCCACAGAGCATACGGGCACCCGCTGCCAACGGCAAGCCAGCCGTGAACAGTCAGGTCAAAGCAGCAGCAGGGTGGTCAGTGCCGCGAACACCGCAGCCGCGATCACCAGCCACCATCCGGCATCCAGACCATCGTGAGGGCGAAGCGATCGCCCACCCCCGTGCTCGGAGTGTGGCCCGAACGCCGACCGGGAATCCGAACGGACGTCGGCCTCGCCGTGGCCGGTCTGCGGTGATGACTTGCCTTCCTCGGCCAGTTCCGGCAATTCGACCTGGAAGCGATGACCGGCGCAGACCAACTGATCACCGCCACACAGACGGGCGATCTCGACTCGCCAACCATTGACTTCGACCCCGGCCTCGGGTGCGCCGGAACGAACGATCAGGCCGTGCCCATCCGGCTCCAGCCGCAGCCAGCGTGCCGGAATCGATGGTTCATCGAGCACGATCCCGCAGTGCCGATCCGAACCGATCCAGAGTGTCTGCGTAATCGGAAAGGTTCGCCCGGAATGACTCCCGGACAGCCCGCGCAAGGCGCGCCTGGGCGGGATCGATGGACAGCCCCCGAGCTCCGGCCCATGGCTCGTCGCCGGCTCGACCACCGGGACGCCCGGTATCCGCGACGACCTCAATCGAACCCGAACCGCACCGACACTGAGCAGATCGCCCAGACGCAGACAGGCCAGTTCCTGGATCGGTCGACCATTGACGTGGCACAGGCTGGGCTCGCTGGCATGCAGCCAAAGGCCAAGCGGCCCACGGAACACGCTGACACGGCGCCGCTCATCGACGTCGGCACCGACCCGCACGCGACCATCGGCAACGAAACCGATGCGGGTCTCGCCGGAACGGAGTTCGACTTCTGGATGCTCGCCGCCCGGAAAGAACAGGCGCATGGCAGGATCTCTTTGGCCCATGCCGACTTTACCATGCGCGCCCCGGGCACCGGCCACCGAAACGGCATGGCGTTCGGCAGGTCGATCGCCGCACTTGGATGGCGGCCCGACAAGGTAGACAATGCCGAACCGGAGGAACCCATGTCAAACATCGAAATCAGACACCGCCACAGCCGCAAGAAAGCCGATGCCCGCGCCGCCATCGAGCGGATCGCCGAACACATCGCGGAGAAATTCGATGTCGCCTACGCCTGGGACGGCGACCAATTGGCCTTCGACCGCAGCGGCGTCCACGGGCTGATCAAACTGGTCGGCAAGGAGATCCAGGTCAGCGCCCATCTGAGCTTCTTCCTGGCGATGCTTCGGGGACCGATCGAGGCGGAGATCCGGCGTTACCTCGACGAGGAGTTCGGCCCGGAGTCGAACGGTGGGAACGGCGCCGGATGAGCCTCGAACAGCCGCCGTGAGACCTCCCGCTCCTGCTCGGCGATCCGGTTGAGGAAGTCATCGGCACCGCCGAGCTGCCGAAACGCCGTGAAACCGCGTTCCAGGAACGATTGCAGTTCGGCCAGCCCGGCCAACCGGGCCGGCGTTCGCGACAGCCGCAGCAAGCGCTCGACGCCATGCTTGTGGACCGCCCAGTCGAGATCACGACCGACCGCAACGATCAGATCGATCTGATGTCGGCGCGCCCGTCGGCAGCCGGCGCTGCGATAGGCGCTGGCGTAAACCTCGGCATCGATCACCGGGCAGCCACCCGAACCCACCGGCAGACGATCGGCGACCCGCAGATCGAAGGCATGGCTGAGCACGTTCAACTCGACCGCCTGCACCGCCGCGCGCAGCACCCGCACCGGCAGCAGACGCGCCATCAGCGGCAACAGCCGTGCCAGATCACGATCACGACTGGAAAAATCGCGGTCCCCGTACAGGTCTTCCAGGAAGAACTGCGCTGCCGGACGGGTCTGCGGGTCGTCGAGCAGGTCGGCGAAACTGCCCATCAGCCGGCCATGCTGCCATCGACGCAAGGCCAACAGGCGCGCCTGACGGTCTCCGGTCAACCGCCCCGGATCATTGAGACGCTGCTGCCAGGCCAGGCGATTGCCCAGGGCATGCCGCAGCCGGTGGTGCTGATCGGAGTGCTCGCTCATCACACCAGTGTCCCCGATCCGGTGGCCGGCCGCGAGTCCCGCTCGATCCCGTGTGTAGCCAACGCCGTACTGACCCCTGTGTCCAAGGCTGAAGTGTCGCCGTTCGATTGGAAGGGACGTGACGCGGGGGAGCCTCAGGCTGCGTCAGCGGGAAGTGGATCGGTCGGAGTGGTGCAGGCGCTGTCGGCACGCCGGTTGAAGCCGTGGGCAGCGGCCCGTCGTTCCCGCTCTGCCATCCGGCCGGAAGCCCGCCCTCCCCTCCGCTCCTGCCCCGCCACACGCCCGCCGCAGGCAATCGTCGCGCGATTGACAGCGAGGCAATCGAATCAGCCGCGATTGCTGACGCCATGCGGCACATGGCCGCTGGCGACATGCTGGCGGGCGTTCTCGATGTTGTGCGGGGAGTCGTCGAAGAAGATGTCGGCGCCGAAGGCGCGCAGGAACGGACCTTTGTCGCGTCCTCCCAGGAACAGTGCTTCGTCCAGACGCACGCCCCAGTGGCGCAGGGTCAGGATCACTCGCTTGTGGGCCGGGGCCGATCGCGCCGTGACCAGAGCCGTGCGGATCGGCGAGGCCGCGCTCGGGAAGGCATCCTGGATTCGATGCAGGGCGGCCAGGAAGCGATGGAACGGGCCGCCGGAGAGCGGCTCCTCTGCGCGGCTGCGCTCGTGGTCGGCGAAAGCATCGACACCCTGCTCCTGACTGATCCGTTCGGATTCGTCGCCGAACAACACGGCATCGCCATCGAAGGCGATCCGCAACTGATCGCTTGGGCGTTCCGGCGCCTTGGACGGCAGGATGGTGGCGGCGGCGATGCCGTGGTCGAGCGCGTGATGCACCGATTCCGGATTGGCCGAGAGGAACAGATCGGCATCGAACGGTTTGATGTAGGGATAGACCGGCGCGCCGCTGGTGAATACCGCGCGAACGATGTCGAGGCCGTAGTGCTCGATCGAGTTGAAGATGCGCAGACCGGTGTCGGCCGAATTGCGCGACAGCAGGATCACCTCGATCTCGGGCAGATCGTCACGACCGAGTGCCTTGATCGCCAGCAGTTTGCGCACCAGGGGGAAGGCGATACCAGGGGTCAGCGGATCATTCTCGTGCTGGCGCTGGTGACCGGCATAGGCATCGATGCCCTCGGTCTCGAACAACGAGTGACTCTCTTCCAGATCGAACAGGGCGCGGGCGGTAATCGCGACCACCAGGCGGCGGCCGGGATCGACCGGGTGCAGGTCATGCCGGGCCGGGTGGCCGATCCTGTTGGCTGCGGGCGTGCGCCCTGGGGCGGGCGGGAACTCACCGATCATGTCAGAAATTGCTCGTTGAGGATGCGCTCGTCGAGGCTGTGCTCGGGATCGAACAGCAGGGTCACGGCGTGTTCGGCGCTGGCGCGGACATCGACCCGGACGACATCGCGGACTTCCCGCGAGTCGGCGGTGACACTGACCGGACGCTTGTCCGGGTCGAGGATTTCCAGGGCGACTTCGGTGCCGTCGGGCAGGATCGCTCCGCGCCACCGGCGCGGCCGGAAGGCGGCGATCGGGGTCAGGGCGATCACCCGTGAATCCAATGGCAGGATCGGACCATGGGCGGAGAAGTTGTAGGCGGTGCTGCCGGCCGGGGTGGCGACGATCACGCCATCGCAGACCAGTTCATCCAGGCGTGCCTCGCCGTTGAGCAAGACCCGGATGTGGGCGGTCTGGCGAGTCTCGCGCAACAGTGCGACCTCGTTGTAGGCCCGTGCCGTGACAGTTCGTCCGCTGGCCGTGCTTGCCGTCATCACCAGCGGCCGCAGCACGGTCGGCACCGCCCTGGCGATGCGCTCGGGCAAGGCATCCAGTCGGTACTCGTTGAGCAGGAAACCAACCGAGCCCAAGCGCATGCCATACACCGGCAACTTGCGCACCCGTCCGCTCTGGCCATGCAGGGTTTGCAGCATGAAGCCATCGCCGCCGAGCGCGCACAACACTTCGGCGCGTTCGGATGGATGCTGGCCATAGCGCTCGATCAGCGCCTGCAAGGCCGCCTGGGCCGGCTCGGTCGGGCTGGCCAGAAAGGCGATTCGGCTCGGCATGGCGCTCACATCGCGTCTCCCGTGAAACGGCTGTCCAGCTTAACCTGCATTGACTCCGCTCACTGCCCTGTCCCATCCCGACCCGATCGCGAGCCGGACGGATGGCCGGACGCGGTGGCGCTGATCGGGCGAACGCCGACCACCTCGGCGCGACACCGGGCGCCACTCAGCATGCTCGCGCCGATGCCAACTGCGCGAGCCGTCGCACCCCGACCTGGACGGTTGGGTAGTCCATCGTGCGCAGCGTCCGCATGTCGGCAAACATCGCCTGGGTGAATTCCAGGGCGGTATCGCCGGCCTGCAACCAGCGCGCCACCGGATCACCATCGCCGCCGCACTGCGCCAGCACATGACCGACCAGGGCGGTCTGCTGGGCCTGAAGCTCATCGCGCAGGGTGCCGCGTGCGAGCGCATGCCAGCGACCTTCGACCGGAAGCTGCTCGATCGCAGCCGCCAGCCAATCGACGTGCAGGGCCGCACCAAGCCGGAAATAGACTCCGGCGACCTCCTCGACGCCGCGCTCGGTGCGTGCCGCGATCGCGACGATGTCGAGACCGGCGGCGAGCCGGGGCAAGGCCGCCAGTTGCTCCGCCAAGCCCTGCGGGAAACCACGCTCACGCCAGGATTGGGCATCGGCGGCGAGCCCATCGTGCTCGGATTCAGTGACCACCTGGGCGAGTGCCAGGCGCAATGCATCCAGTCCGGGCTTGAAACGCTCGACCATGCCGGCGATGTCCAGCGATCTGCCCGGCAGGTTGAGCAGCCAACGGGTCATCGCCCGCAACAGCGACCAGATGGCGCCGAGCGCGTCGATCTGGTCCGACTCGGACACCTGAAGATCGAGGGCATCGATGCCGGTCCACAGGGCGCGCGCATCGAGCACCTCGCGGGCGATGGTGAACGCCTTGACGATCTGCTCCGGCGTCTCACCGGTGTCCTCCTGCATGCGCATCACGAAGGTTGCGCCCATCCGATTGATGGTCGAATTGGTCACCGCCGTGGCGATGATCTCGCGCCGCAGGCGATGGCGCTCCATCAGATCGCCGTGCTGTTCCTGCAAGGGTTTCGGGAAATAGCGCAGCAATTCCTTGCACAGGTAGGGATCCTCGGGCACGTCGGAATCGAGCATCTGCTGGAACACCACGATCTTGGCGTAGGACAGCAGGATCGAAAGCTCCGGCCGAGTCAGCCCCTGACCGCGCAGCTTGCGTTCGGCGAACTCCGCGTCGCTGGGCAGAAATTCCAGCTTGCGATCGAGCAGGCCCTGGCTCTCCAGGGTGTTCACCAGATGCTGCTTGGCACCGAGCCGAGCGACGCTCATCCGCTCCATCAGGCTGATCGCCTGGTTCTGCCGATAGTTGTCGAACAGCACCAGTTCGGCCACTTCGTCGGTCATCTCGGCGAGCAGGGCGTTGCGCGCCGGTCGGTCGAGCCGGCCGGCCTCGATCGCTGCATCGAGCAGGATCTTGATGTTCACTTCGTGATCGGAGGTATCGACGCCGGCCGAGTTGTCGATGAAATCGGTGTTGAGCAGAACTCCGGCCGTCTGCGCCGCCTCGATCCGGCCGCGTTGGGTCAGGCCGAGATTGCCGCCCTCCCCGACCACGCGGCAACGCAGTTCGGCGCCATCGACCCGGATGCCGTTGTTGGCCCGATCACCGACCTCGTCGTGACTCTCGGCGGCCGCCTTGACATAGGTGCCGATGCCGCCGTTCCAGAGCAGATCGACCGGCGCCCTGAGGATCGCCGACAACAGGGCATTGACGCTCAGTTCGCGGATCTCCGGGTCGAGGCCGAGCACCTGCCCAACCTGTGCCGAGATCGCGATCGACTTGGCCGTGCGCGGCCAGATGCCGCCACCATCCGAGATCAGACTGCGGTCGTAGTCGTCCCAACTCGAACGCGGCAGTCGGAACAGACGTTCACGCTCGACGAAGCTGCGCTCGGCATCCGGCTGCGGATCGATGAAGATGTGCCGATGATCGAATGCCGCCACCAGTCGGATGTGGCGGGACAGCAGCATGCCATTGCCGAACACGTCACCGGACATGTCGCCGATGCCGACCACGGTGAAATCCTGGCTCTGGCAATCGATGCCGAGCGCACGGAAATGACGCTTGACCGACTCCCAGCCGCCGCGCGCGGT
>DIHI01000005.1:60068-62577 GCA_002420085.1 Lysobacterales bacterium UBA5700
TGGCCGTGCCCTTGTCGGCAGCGACCACCAGATAAGGATCGTCACCATCGTGGCGGACGACATCGGCCGGATGCGCGACATCGGTGCCGATATAGTTGTCGGTCACATCGAGCAGGCCATTGATGAAGCTGCGGTAACAGGCGATCCCCTCGGCCAGCACGGCATCGCGGCCGCCATCGCTCGGTGGCCGCTTGACGAAGAAGCCGCCCTTGGCGCCGACCGGCACGATCACGGTGTTCTTGACCATCTGCGCTTTCACCAGACCGAGCACTTCGGTGCGGAAATCCTCGCGCCGATCCGACCAGCGCAGGCCGCCGCGAGCCACCGGGCCGAAGCGCAGGTGGACGCCCTCGACCCGGGGCGAATAGACGAAGATCTCCCGGTACGGACAGGGCTTCGGCAGGTCCGGCACCTGGGCGGAATTGAACTTGAGGCTGATGAAGTCGCGGTGGCGGCCATCCACCCGACAGTAGAAATTGGTCCGCAGGGTGGCGGCGATGACCGCTACGAAGGCACGCACGATCCGGTCGTCATCGAGACTGGCGACCTCGCCGAGCAGAATCTCGATGGCATCGGCCACCGCATCCATGCGCGCCTCGCGATCGAGTCCGGCGGCATAGGCCACCTCTTCGATCACGGTCGAAAAGCGCGCACGCTCGGCCTGGCTGGCGGCGGCATTCAGGCGTCGTGCCATGGCCTGCCGACAGGGGTCGGAATCATGGCAGTCGGCAGCACTCGGATCGAACCGGGCCTCGAACTGTTCGACCAGCAGGCGTGCCAGCAGCGGATAGCGGTTGAGGGTCTCCTCCATGTACGCCTGCGAGAACGGCACCCCGACCTGGAGCAGGTACTTGGCATAGGCCCGCAGCATGGCGATCTGCCGCCAGTCGAGGCCCGCGCCGAGCACCAGACGGTTGAACCCGTCGCTCTCGGCCTCGCCGCGCCAGACCTGCTCGAAGGCGCGCTCGAAGCGCGCGGCATGCTCATCGACATCGGCGCCGACGCGACCGGAATCGACCTCGAAATCCTGGATGTGGATGGTCCGACCCGCCACCACCAGCGTGTAGGGATGCTCGGAGCGGATCTTCAGACCGAGGTTCTCCAGCAGCGGCAGGGCCTCCGACAGCGGGATGTCGGAACCCTCGCGCATCAGCTTGAAGCGCACCGCCGTGCCACCGGCCTGGTTCGGCCGGTACAGCCGGAGCCGGAGATCATCCGGCCCGGACAGCATCGCCAGTCGGGCACAGTCGTCGGCGGCGATTTCCGGGGAAACATCCTCGATGTAGCCGGCCGGCAATGCCTTGCCGTAGTTCGATGCCAGCATCAGACCGTCGTATTCGCCATGCCGGCGAACCAGGATTTCGCTCAATTCATCATGCCAGTTGCGAACGATCCGAACGATCGCCTGCTCCAGCGCGGCAGCATCGACGTCGATCGGTTCGCCGCTGCGCGGACGAACGATCAGGTGCAGTTGTGCCAGCGGCGACTCGCTGACCGCGACCGTCGAATCCAGCCGCTCGCCGTGCAGCGCCTCCTGCAACAGCGCGCCGATCCGCAGGCGGACATCCGTGTTGAAACGATCGCGCGGAATATAGACCAGGGCCGAGAAGAACCGACCGTAGCGATCGCGGCGCAAGAACAGGCGCGCCCGCACCCGCTCCTGCAGGCTGAGGATGCCGAGGCAGGTCCGCAGCAGTTCGTCCTCGCCGGACTGGAACAGTTCGTCGCGCGGCAGGGTCTCAAGGATGTGGCGCAGCGCCTTCCAGCTATGGCTGTGCGGGGCGAAGCCGGACTGCTGCATCACGTAGTTGTGCCGGTCGCGGACCAGCGGGATATCCCAGGGCCGCCGGGTGTAGGCGCTGGACGTGTACAGGCCGATGAAGCGCTGCTCGGCGATCGCCCTGCCCTCGGCATCGAAATGCAGCACCCCGATGTAGTCCATGTAGCCTGGCCGATGCACCGTGGAGCGGGCATTGGTCTTGGTCAGGATCAGGGCATCGACCGAACCCGACTGCGGCATGTAGTGGGCAGCCATGGCCTTGAGTGGTCGCGGCCGATGGCTGGCCTCACTGGCCTTGAGCAGACCGAGGCTGGTGCCCTTGACCGCGCGCAGCACCTCTTCCGAGCCGTCTCGATCGACCACGTACTCGCGATAGCCCAGGAAGGTGAAATGGTCGTCGGCTGCCCAGCGCAGGAAAGCCTGGGCCTCCTTGCGCCCTTCGGCCGAGACCGGCATCCGGCGGTCGTACAGTTCATCGGCGATCCGCAGCATGCGCTCGCGCATGGCATGCCAGTCGAGGAAACAGGCCCGGACTTCGGCCAGGGTGGCACGCACTGCCTCCTCGATCCGTCGCATCCGTTCGGGATCGACCTGACGATCGATCTCGATGTGCATGAACGACTCGCAGGTATCGCCATCGAAGCCGAGCAGACGCCCCTCGGCATCACGCCGGACCTTGGCCAAGGGATGGTTGATGGCATGCAACTGCACATCGAAACCGTTCAGCGC
>DIHI01000005.1:62821-66258 GCA_002420085.1 Lysobacterales bacterium UBA5700
CCGCGCAAAGAACAGTCGGACGAAGGCCGCCAGTCCGGCCCCGGACCGCTCCGATTCCGGGAGTTCCCGGACCAGCGCATCAATGACAGGAGAAGAAGGGAAGTGCTTGGATTCCGGAGCCATTCTGGTCCTGACCGATGGGCGAGCGGGCGGGCCATCATTGTAGCTCCGGCCCGCCCGAAGCCACCAGCCGCCGAACCTGCACCCGGACATCGCGCGTTTCACGATCGCCGCATCGGGCCGCGATTTGATCGTCATCAAGTGCCGGAGCCGACAGTCGAGCCATGCTGCTCCTACCGGGGCAGGATCACCCAGCCAATGCCCCGCTCAACCAGGAGGCGCGTCATGCAGGGCGATGGTTCGCAGATTTCCTGCTCGGGGTCGAGTGCCGATTCGATCGCACTGGCACCGACCACCCCCAATCCGGCCGGTTCGATCAGCCGATCACACGACCGCAGACCGAAGACGACGGCGGCGCCAGCATTGCCCGACTACCTGGTCCGACATTACTGGTGGGCCTATCTGTGGCGCCCGGCGGTGTGGTTTTTCGACCATCAGCCGATCATCGATTGCATCGTCTTCGGCCAGTACACCGCCCTGCGCGAGCAGACATTGGCCCTGCTCGACGGCGACCAGGCCGGCGACACCCTGCTGATCGCGTCCGCCTACGGCGATGTGGTTCCGGGGCTCGCGCGCACGGTCGGCCCGGATCACCTGACCGTGATCGATGTGGCGCCGATCCAGATCGAGCGCGCCCGCAACAAACTGCTCAAGGCCGAACTGGCATCCGGCGTGAATCTGGCGCTGATGGATGCCGAATGCCTGAGCTACGGTGATGACCGCTTCGATTCCAGCGTGTTCTTCCTGCTGCTGCACGAACTGCCACCGCCGGTGCGCCGACGGGTGGTGTCCGAAGCGCTGCGGGTGACCCGTCCGGGAGGTCGGCTGGTGCTGGCCGAGTACGGCGCCGAGACCGACCGGCATCCGTTCCACCGCTGGCGGCCACTGCGCTGGCTGTTCGGCACGGCCGAACCGTTCCTGCCCACGCTGTGGGCACTGGACCTCGACCGTCTGATCGTCGAGCAGGCCGCCGCACTCGGCAAGCGCGCGATCGTCGATGCCCACTCGACCGTGTTCGACGGCTTCTATCGGATCAACCGCTACCGGATCGAGGCGGCCTGAGCATGCGCGTGATCGAAGCCGATGTCGTGGTGATCGGTGCCGGTGGAGCCGGACTGAGGGCAGCGATCGCGATCGCCGAGCAGGATCCAAGTCTGGATGTGGCCCTGGTGTCCAAGGTCTATCCGATGCGCAGCCATACGGTCGCCGCCGAAGGTGGCGCTGCCGGCGTGGTCCAGGCACCGGACACCCTCGACGACCACTTCATGGACACCGTCAGCGGTGGCGATTGGCTGTGCGATCAGGATGCCGTCGAGATGTTCGTGGCCGAGGCTCCGAATGCCCTGGCCGAACTCGAACGCTGGGGCTGTCCCTGGAGCCGCAACGCGGATGGCACGGTCGCGGTGCGCTCGTTCGGCGGCATGAAGAACCGCCGGACCTGGTTCGCCGCCGACAAGAGCGGCTTCCATATCCTGCACACCCTGTTCCAGACCTCGCTGCGCTTCCCGAGCATCCACCGTTTCGATGAGTATTTCGCACTCGACCTGCTGGTCGATCAGGGCGCGGTGATCGGCCTGACCGCGATCGCAATCGAATCCGGCGAATTCACCGTGTTCGTCGCACCGGCGGTGATCATCGCCACCGGTGGTGCCGGTCGTGTGTTTCCGTTCACCACCAATGGCGCCATCAAGACCGGCGACGGCATGGCGATGGCCTATCGCGCCGGGGTGCCGCTCAAGGACATGGAGTTCGTGCAGTACCATCCCACCGGCCTGCCCGGCACCGGCATCCTGATCACCGAGGGCGCACGCGGTGAAGGCGGAATCCTGGTCAACCGCGACGGCTATCGCTATCTCCAGGACTACGGCCTCGGCCCGCCGGACCCGTGGCCACGGCGCAAGGCGATGGAACTCGGGCCGCGCGATCGGCTCAGTCAGGCGTTCTGGCACGAGCAGCGCAAAGGCCGGACGATCACTCGCCCGGCCGGCGATGTCGTACACCTCGACATCCGCCATCTGGGCGAGGCCAGGATCAACGAGCGCCTGCCATTCGTGCGCGAACTGGCACGCGCCTATGTCGGCGTCGATCCGGTGCATGCCCCGATCCCGGTGCGGCCGGTGGTCCACTACACCATGGGCGGCATCGATACCGACCTGAATGCCGCGACCAGCCTGACCGGCCTCTACGCTGCCGGGGAATGCGCCTGCGTCAGCATCAATGGTGCCAATCGACTGGGCTCGAACTCGCTGACCGAGATCCTGGTGTTCGGTGCCCGCGCCGGACGCACCGCCGCCCGGCAATGTGCGGCCGATCGGCGGCGACCGGACGCGCGCGCCTGGCAAGGCCAGGCCACGGCCTCGCAGGCACGTGTCCAGGCCCTGCTCGATGGTCGGGACGGCAGCGAAAGCCTGGCCGGACTGCGCGACCAACTGCATGCCGTCATGGAGGGTTCGGCCGGCATCTATCGCGAGCGGCACGCCCTGCTCGACGCCTGCCAGACCCTGGCCGATCTGCGCCGTCGCTACCGGGACATCGCGATCACCGACCGCAGCCGCGTGTTCAACACCCACCTGTTCCAAGCACTCGAACTGGGCATGCTGCTGGAGATCGGCGAAGCCATGGTCCATGCCGCACTGGCACGCGAAGAATCGCGCGGCGCGCACCAGCGGCTCGATCATCCGGAGCGCGATGATGCGCGATTCCTGCACCACAGCCTGGCGACCCGGACCGGCGAGGGCGCACCGATCATCGGCCGCAAGCCGGTGGTCATCACCCGCTCACCCCCTGGTGCCCGTGTCTACGGAGGTCCGAGCCATGACTGATCCGGCAGCCATTCCCGCACCGGCGAGCAACACCTCGCCCCCCCGCATGGTTCTGTTCGAGGTCTTTCGGTTCCACCCGGAGACCGATGCCACACCCCGTTGGCACAGCTACCGGGTACCGTGCCAGCCGGAGTGGGTCGTACTCGATGCTTTGAATTACATCAAGGACCACATCGACGGCAGCCTGAGCTACCGCTGGTCCTGCCACATGGCGGTTTGCGGCAGTTGCGGCATGATGATCGACGGCCGTCCGATGCTGTCGTGCAAGGCGTTCCTGCGCGACCTGCCGGACCGCATCCGGGTCGGCCCGCTCGACAATCTCGACGTGACCCGCGATCTGGTGGTTCGCCAGGATCGCCTGATGGACAGCCTGTCGGCGGTCAAATCCTGGCTGATCCCAAGGCATCCGGATGACGGCCGCGCCGCCGGCCGCCAGTCACCGGCCGAACTGGCCCGCTATCGCGACCTGAGCATGTGCATCAACTGCATGCTCTG
>DIHI01000005.1:66334-67528 GCA_002420085.1 Lysobacterales bacterium UBA5700
GCATCAACTGCATGCTCTGTTACGCCGCCTGCCCGCAGGTCGCCCTGAATCCACACTACCTCGGTCCGGCCGCCCTGGCCCTGGCCCAGCGCTACAACCTCGATTCCCGCGATGGCGGCGCCCGCCAGCGGCTCGACAGCACCGCCAGCGAGGATGGCGTGTGGGAATGCACCTTCGTCGGCGAATGCTCGGAGGTCTGCCCCAAGCATGTCGATCCGGCCGGTGCGATCCAGCAGATGAAACTGGCAGCCAGTCTCGACTGGTTCGGCCGCCTGCTCGGCGGCAAGGAGTCCTGAATGCACCCCGCCCAGCACCGCCCTCCCGCCCATCGCCCGACCCTGCCGGCCACCTGGTGGCTCCGGCAGCCCGGCTATCGCCGCTACATGGCCCGCGAACTGACCTCGATCGCGGTCGCCGGCCTCGCCTGCCTGATGACCATCGGCCTGCTGCGCCTGGCCCAGGGACCGGCTGCCTGGGACGACTTCCGCGCCGCCCTGGCGACACCGCTCGGCATCACCCTGCTGAGCGCCCTCACCCTCGCCCTCGGCTATCACAGCCTGAGCTGGTTCGCGCTGGCGCCAAGCACGATGCCGGTGTGGATCGGCAGCCGACGGCTGCCATCGGCCTGGATCGCCGCCGGGCACTATCTGGTCTGGATCGCACTCAGTGTCGCGATCGTGCGACTGGCGGGGTTGTGACATGACACGTTCCAACAAACCCCTGATCTGGCTGCCGTTCGCGGCAGGAGGCATGCTGGCGGCCCTGCTGTTTCCGGCATTCGCCCTGGTTCTGCTGCTGGATGCGCTCGGCCTGCTGCCCGCCGACGCACTGGCATTCGAGCGCATGCGCCGCCTGACCGACACCCCGGTCCTGCTGCTCGCACTCGCTGTGATCCTGGCCCTGGCGTTCTGGCATGCCGGCCACCGCCTGCGCATGGCCGGCCAGGATCTCGGCGTTCGCCGAGCCGGCCCGCGTCGGCTGCTGGCTCGGCTGTGCTACCTGTTGGCCAGCGCCGGCTGCCTGGCCCTGGTGCTGGCGGTCATCGTCCTGCTGTAAGCCACTCACCGCCGCCGTAACCAGCGGCGGTGACGGGGTCACGGCTCAGCGCAGACCGGTCTCATTACGGGCGATCACCAGCCGCTGGATTTCACTGGTGCCCTCGTAGATCTCGGTGATCTTGGCATCGCGGAAATA
>DIHI01000005.1:67658-83039 GCA_002420085.1 Lysobacterales bacterium UBA5700
CAGCTTGGCCACCGATGCCTCGGTGGTGAACCGACCACCGTTCTGCTGCGCCTGCTGTTTGGCCCAGGCGGCCCGCAAGGTCAGCAGGGTCGCGGCATCGAGCCGGCACTTCATGTCGGCGATCTTGGCCTGGGTCATCTGGAAACTGCCGATCGGCTGCCCGAACGCCTTGCGATCGCGCACGTAGGACAGGGTCGCCTCGTAGGCGGCACGGGCGACGCCGACCGCCTGGGCAGCGATGCCGATCCGACCGGCATCGAGCACGCCCATGGCATTGATGAAACCCTGGCCTTCCTCGCCGATCCGATCCTCGACCGGAATCCGATAATCGACGAACTCGATCTCGCAGGTGGCCGAAGCCCGGATGCCGAGCTTGGGCTCGGTCTTGCCCCGATGAAAGCCCTCGCGCTCGGTGTCGATGATGAAGGCGCTGATGCCCTTGGCACCCTTGCCCGGATCGGTGACCGCGAACAGCATGATGTACTTGGCGACCGGCCCCGAGGTGATCCAACTCTTCTTGCCGTTGCACACGTAGTGCGTGCCATCGGCCGACAGCACCGCCCGCGTGCGCATCGCCACCGCATCCGAGCCCGACTGGGGCTCGGTCAGGGCATAGGCCCCGATCGCCGCACCCGAGGCGATCGGCGTGACGTACTTCTGCTTCTGTGCCTCGCTGCCGAATTTCAGCAGACCGTTGCAGTAGAGCGTGTTGTTGACCGACATGATGGTCGAATGGGCGCAGTCGGCGGCCGCGATCTCGATCATCGCCAGCACATAGCCGATCGCATCCAGACCGGCGCCGCCATACTCGTGCGGCACCTCGATGCCCATCAGGCCGTTCTCGCCAAGCAGGCGGATGTTGTCGATCGGAAACTCGCCGCTGCGATCGAACGCCTCGGCGCTCGGCGCGATCTTCTCTTGCGCGATCCTGCGGGCGATGTCCTGTATCGCCAGTTGCTCCTCGGTGAACTGAAAATCCACGTTGCACTCCTCGAATCGAACCAATCCGTCGATTGTAACGGAGCCGGGTCGAGCCAGACATCGAAAACGATCCCCTCCGCACCGCAGCCGGCTCCGCCATCCAGCCTCACCCGCTGACCACCGGTGGCAGACCAGTGACTGGAATTACTCGGTCCGGCCATCGCATGCCATCGCATGCCATCACGCGCCAGCGCGATCGCACCCGGCGGTCACGGCCGCGAGTAGGCTTCGCTGGCGACCACGATCTGGTCGATGCGACTGCCGTTCCAGCGGTAAATGTAGTGCTCGGACTGCCGACACGGTGCGATCAGGTCCGGGTAGAACAGCGCCACGCACTGACCACCGACCCGACGCACGCTGTCGTAGACGATGCCGTCGCTGCCGGCAGCGCGCAGTCGCTCGGCCAGCGCCTGACCTGCGGCATAACTGTCCGGGCGGTGCAGGTCGGGCCAGCCACCACGAACATCATGCAATCGGGCGCGGACATCGGCCAGATAGCAGCGCATTTGCAGATCGGTCGGCGGGTGTCCGGCATCGCGCAGAAAGCGTTCACGATGGAACACGGTCTCATCGATCGCGGTTGCTCGATCGCGGGTCGCGTAGTAGACCCCGAAGCGGCCATTGCCGAAACGCGAACCGTCCGGTCGAACATGGGTGAACGCGCTCATGATCGGCGTCGTGCCCGGTCCACTGATCCGGCGCTCGGGCGGCAGTCGGCGCAGATGACCGAGTTGCTCGCGCAGACGATCATTGGTCAGGCTTTCGAGGGCCATCACCGGCTCCAGATCAGCCGGATCGGCGACCGCATCGAACAGCCCGACCGGCGGAAACCGCGATGGAACGATCCGGTACGACGGCCGCCAGACCACCGTGCTGAGCGTAATCTCCGCGTCGCTCATCCGCCGCGTTCACCGTCGAGGTACTGGCGCACCACGTACAGATCGGCCACCTGCCCCGCCAGCATCCGCGCCAGCGGCGGGTCGCCGGAAAAGATCGGTGCCGAATTGGCCCGGTGCAGCCAGCCATCGGCGTGGTCGGGATTGGGCAACAGTATCTGCAATGCCTTGTAGATGCCGAGCAGATAACTGAGACGTTCGACCAGATCGCGCGACACCGTACCGACATCGCCCTGCTTCCAGCGGAAGTAGGTGCTGCGGGCCGGCGCCCCGAGCAGCACCCGGCATTGCTCGTTGTCCAGCCGCCAGCGCTCGGCGATCCGGAAGAAGGTGCGCAGGCCGGGTTCGACCAGATCGCGGTGATCGCGCTCGGCACCAGGCAGCGCGACCCCGCCCGCCGATCGGGCCGACCCGGAGGCCCCGGTGGACCGTGTTGTGGCAGCAGCGCTAGTCTCTTTACGGACCATATTCGGATAATAGTCCTTTTTTGGACTCGTGACAAGCCACATGCCCGAGCGATCGGACAATGCCTCAGTCGCCGTGCTTCCAAGGCACGACCTGCGGATAACGCTTCATGATGGCGTTGGCGATGCGCCGACGCTTGGGCTGGTCCAAGACAGGTCCGAAGCGGTCCCATAGCATCAGCCCTGGATGGCGCAAATTGCGCACCCAGACATCGGGCGATTTCATCTCCTTCACCGGTTCCACGCACCAACCCGGCAGGGACAGCACCGCGACCACCGGCACCGATTCTCCGAGTTCACTGGCCAGATAGCGCTGCAACCAGCGCGCCTGTGCCCTCACCTGCTCGATCGGTCGGGTTTCGCTGTGCTCGGGAAATTTCAGCCGGACACCGTCGTAGATCACCCGTGCCGAGTCCTTTCCACCGTGCGGCGGCTTGCGGCGCGATTTGGTTTCCACCGCAAACACCGCATGCGGCCCGATCACCACATGGTCGATGTTGAAATCCCGTCCATTCTCGCGGGCCGGCACGTCGTGAAACACCATGCAGCCACGCGGGATGAGGCGCTGCAACTGCTGGGCGGTGGCGAGTTCGGCGTACAGCCCTTCACGATAGCGACGACGACGGATCGCCGCCCGAACCAACAGCACAGCAAAGTACACCAACACAATGACGGTGGCCAACACCAAGAGCGCATCGCCCAGCCCGAACTGCACCGTCGTCCAGTCGAGACCGCGCAGCCGATCCAGCAACCAGATCAGCGCGGTCAGCAGCGGAATGACGAAGAGCATGGCCGTGTTGCCCATCATGTCGCGCGCCTCGGCATCGAGCCGCTGCCGCAATCGCTGTCCGGGCAAGTGGACCAGTCGCATTTCAATCGGATGCCGGTGCTTGCGAACCAGCACATCCCGCCCGAGCCACACCACGAACACCACCAGTGCCACCGGCGCCAGCATCAGCAGCACCGGAATCAATACGATCATGACCGCCTCCGCGTGCGCACACCGCGCTTCGGGTACACGGGTTCGGCCGGCAGCAGCGAAGTGAGCGCCTGATAACGCTGGAACAGAACGGCGACCCGCTCGGCATCGGTCCGGCCCTTGAAGCCGTAGCTGGCATCGACCGCGCGATCCAGTTGCTGATGCGCCTTGACCAGGGCTGGCGGCATGGTCAAGGGGTCGTACAGATCGGCCAGCGAACTGTCGGGGAAGGCGGCACGGGCGTCGAGCACGGCCTGTGCGGCGGTTTCGACGGCGGCGCGCCGGGTGTCGTTGGCTGGGTTGGGCCAGGGGTAGTTGTTGTAGACGATGTCTTTGGAATAGCGGAAATCGCTCTTCAAGCGGCCACACACCGCACGCACCCAGGCCATGTGCATGGTCGAATGCAGGATGCCGAAATGATAGGGCGTGGCATGCGGTGCGATCTTGACCAGATTGCTGGCCAGTGTGTCCGGCCCGAGATAGCCGATCGGAATCCACTGACGTCGTTCGGAAGATACCTCGGGAATCACCAGAAAATTGCCCTCCGGAATGTTCTCGACATGGAAGCGCGTCGGGGTCGCCGCCAAAGCACGGGTCGGAGCGCTCTTGCTGGCCAGCCGCAGTCGGCGCACCGCCTCCACTCGCTTCATGCACTCGGGCATCCGGCGCAGATGGTCCGGTGGGCAATCGCCCAACCACAGACACCAGCGCTGATAGCCGTTGAGAAACTCGTCGGCACCGATCCAGCGCCGAAACCAGGGTGCCGCCTGTGGCTCGATGGCCAGGAAGGCGGCCTTCTCCTCATCGTTGAACAGGTAGTGGCCACCGTCGATCGGCTTGTTTCCAATGCCGATGGTTGGCGCGTCCGGACAGAGCGGCAGTCGGCGACTGGTCAGCACCAGATCCGGCCCATCGACCAGATAGGGATTGATGTTGTTGACGACCAGCGCGTGCGGCTCGCCCTTGATGTGCTCATAGTCGTAGATCACCGGCGTCGCTGCCGGCTGCGCACCAAAGCCGATGATCACGCAATGCACGGCGGCCTTGCCTCGGCCTTCGTTGTTCCACTGGAACGTGCGATGGGCGAACCGGATGCACATGCCGTGACGCCACAGCAGCGGCCACAGGATGCCCGGCTGCTCGCCCTGGGTGATCGAATTGGTGGACACGAAGGCGCAGCGGATGTGGCTGCCCTCGCCTTTCCCGAAGGCATCGGAGACAGCGTCCGCCCGCTGATGCGTGTCATCGCCTGGCGTCGCGCTCTCTGCCCTGCCCTTCTCGCGCGTGGCAGCCACGGCCTGCCCCTGATGCGGCTTGATCAGTTCCGCCGCCTTGAGATACCAGCCGGTCACGTAGTCGAGCACACCAGCACCCTGGGTGCCGGGCGGAACCAGGGCCAGCAACTCGTCACGCTGGCCGGCACTCATCATCTTCGAGCCCACGAACGGCGGATTGCCGAGGATGAAGCTCAACCGCTCGGGATCGATCAGCGCGCGCCAGTCCATGGTCAGGGCATTGCCGTGGACGATGCTGGGCGCGGTGGTCAGTGGCAGGCGGGCGTAATACTGACCGAACTCGGCGCTGACCTGCTGGTTCATCTGGTGGTCGGTCAGCCACAACGCCACCTGGGCGATCTGGGCCGGAAATTCCTCGATCTCGATGCCATGGCATTGATCCACGTTCACCTGCACCAGACCAAAGATATCGAGAAACCGGCTGTGGCTGTCGCGCACGATGCGCACGATGTCGAGTTCCAGCCGGCGCAGTTCGCGGTAGGCGACCACCAGAAAGTTGCCGCAGCCACAGGCCGGGTCGAGGAAGGTCAGCGTGCGCAGCTTCTTCTGCAACTCGAACAGCTTGTTGTGATTGCCCTTGCAGCGCTCGAACTCGGCGCGCAGGGCATGAAGGAACAGCGGCTCGATCAGCTTGAGGATGTTCTGCTCACTGGTGTAGTGGGCGCCCAGATTGCGGCGAGCGATGGGATTCATGATCGACTGGAACAGGCCGCCGAAGATCGCCGGGCTGATCCGGCCCCAGTCGAGCGCGCAGGCGTCGAGCAGATCTTCACGCATGACGGTATCGAAGGCCGGAATCGGCAACCGCTCGGCAAACAGCCGGCCGTTGACGTAGGGAAACGCCAGTAACACCTCATCGCGCGATTTCAGCCGTCGCTCGGGCGGCGTGTCGAGCACCTGGAACAATTCGATCAGTCGCGCACCGAGGTCGCTGCCATCCTCGCGGGTGGCGCTCTCGACCCACTCGCGAAAGCTCTGCGGCGGAAAGATCGCGGTGTCGTCGGCGAACAGGCAGAACAACAGCCGCACCAGCAACAGTTCCAGCGGGTGGCCGTCGTAACCAGCCGCCTTGAGTCGATCGTGCAACCGGCCCATGCGCTCGGCGGCCTTGAGGTTGACCGGGTCTTGCTCGCGCAAGGCATGGCTCTCGTAGCCGGCGATGAAGCCGAACAGGCGCACCTGACGGTGCAGATCGGCGATCGGGAACTGCCAGTGCTGGTCGAGTTCGAGGTCGTACAGCCGCAGGCGGGCGAAGTCCGACACCAGCACGTAGCGCGGCAGGTCGCGCTCGGGGATACCGGGGAAGTAGTCGATCGCCTGGGCATAGGCGCGGTCGAGATCGGCACCGCGCGACTTGTGCTCGACCAGCAACTGCCCCTTCCAGAACAGATCGATGAAACCGGTGGCGGTGCGGCCACCATCGGCGCGGCGGCGCACCGGCGCCTCGAACGCCGCCACCCGGCGCCGACTGATGCCGAACACTTCAAAGAACTCGTTCCAGAACGTCTGGGCACCAGCTCGCTCGGCCACCTCGGTGCTCCAGTCGCGCGAGAAGCGCAACGCACGATCGCGAATTTCGTTCCAGGACAAGGGCATCGCTGAATTCCATCGGGTTGCTATCGGGACCGATCGGCAAGCATACGACAACCGCCAGTGACGGCTGACGCAACCCCACCTAAGTGATAAAAATTTCTTTTGCCACAATGACTTCCAGCCTTTGTCGAGTGAGTACCCCGGGGCAGGGTCGTGCCGTTATCGACAAAAACAGCAATCGTGATATAAATCTCAAATTTTTATTCCCAGTTGAAAAGACCTGTTTTTATCACCCCGATCTGTGCGAGATTGGCTACCCACGCACCAGCAACACCGACAGGCTCAGCCCTGAACATGAGTCATCAGCACGATGGAAAGCGAAGGCATGACATGCGCACGCACATGCGATCAGACCAGTCATTGCAAGACGCGCCTGCACTGGGTAGCAGCGGGCTGTCAAGGTGAGAATCAGTCACGCCAGAGGGCGTCATTGAAAGCATTCAAGACCGGTCGGTCTCACCATCACCGACACTCGATACGAACCAGATCGCAGCATGGGTGAAAAGGAACCGCACCCATATCATCGCAGGACGCGCCTTACACTATCTCAGGAGACAAAAAATATGCGCAAGACTCTGTTCGCGTTGGTGGTGACAGCCCTGGCTTCTTCGTCGGCCATGGCCAACACCGCGACCTCCACAATTGCGGTCGAGGTCGAGAATCGGGCAATTACACTGACCAACGTTCAGGGACTGAACTTCGGCGTGATCCTGCCATTCGGCCGGGTCGGCTCAGTGACTGTGAACACTGCTGGCGCGGTCAGCGTCAACAGTGCTCACGTCACGGATGCCTCCAACATCAGTGCCTCCTCGTGGGCCGTGAGCGGTGTTCCGAATGCCCCCTACCAGGTTACCCTGCCCGGCAGCGCGACCATTACCAATGGCACCGAGAACATGACCGTCAACGCCTTCACCCGCACCGGCGGCAGCACGCAACTCAGCCTGGATGCCGGCGGCAACGCCAGCTTCAACGTCGGTGCGACCCTGGTGGTCGGCACCAACCAGCCGGCGGGCGTTTACAGCGGCAACTTCTCGGTGACCGTCAACTACAACTGATCGCGTCCTGGCTCACTCTGAACCAGGTCGAGCCGCTCGGCCTGGTTCAGACCATGACCGACTCAGAGCACAGCCGAACTCACCATCCGACATCCCTATCGGAGGCATCTGCATCATGAGAGCTTCGCTCCTCACCCTGCTCACCGGGCTGCTGCTGGCCCAGGCCAGCATGGCCCAGACCGCCAGCACCGCCGCCTCGGTGATCATCGACAATCGTCAGATCGCAATCACCAAGATCGTGGACTTGAACTTTGGCACCATCGTGCCTTCCCTCGGTGCTGCCGGAACCGCAACGGTCGGTTTGAGCAATAACCTGTCGACTGCCAATGTGCTCACGTCGAACACCACGACGGTCCGTTCCGCAGCGTATAACGTGGTCGGCAATCCGTTTGCCGAATTCACGGTCACCATCCCGCCATCGGTCAATCTGAGCAATGGCAGTCAATCGATGCTGGTCAACCAGTTCACCCGAACCGGTGGAGCCACACCATTGGTATTGAACTCGGCAGGAAGCCTCCAATTCGCCGTTGGTGCAACATTGAATGTCAATGCCAATCAGGCAGCCGGAACCTACACCGGCAGTTTCGATGTGACCGTCGCCTACAACTGAATCCGTGTTCGTCCTTCCTCACCCGGTCCGCTGTGCGGACCGGGCTTTTTTGCGTGCAATGGAAAACTCAATGAAGATCGGTCGAATCATTCTTTTTGCAATCGTCCTGTCCATCCTGGTGTTCGGCAACTCGAAATCGCACGCCGCCGAAGGCGACATGACGGTCACACCGACCCGGATCATCTTCGAGGATCGTGACCGCTCATCCCAGGTGTTGCTGGTCAATCGTGGCGAGACCCGAGCGACCTTCCGCATCGAATTCGTGCAGATGCGGATGGATGAGGACGGTGTCATGGCCGAGGTCTCCGAACCAAACGAACGCGAATTGTTTGCCGATCCACTGATTCGCTATTCGCCACGCCAGGTAACCCTCGAACCCGGCGCCAGTCAGACCATTCGTCTGGCCCTGCGCAAGCCGGCCGACCTCGCGGCTGGCGAGTACCGTTCACATCTGCTGTTCTATGCCATCCCGCCGGATGCCCCGGACGTCGATGTCGAGGCCAACCCGGAGCAGGCGGGTGAGGGCTTCAAGGTCGATATCCGTGCCATCTTCCGGATCAGCATCCCGGTGATCGTCCGCCATGGCGACCTGCCGGTTCAGTTCGAGATCGCCGACCTGGCCCTGCATCCCGGCAACCCGCCGGAATTGGCATTGACCATGAAGCGCACCGGGCGGCGCTCGGTATATGGCGATATCCACGTCCACTACGAGCCGGTCGGCGGTGGCGAGCGACGGCTGCTGCGCTACCTCAAGGACTTCGTGATCTACACCTCGAACGACATCCGACGCCTGCGAACGCCACTCGATGTGCCCGAGGATGTGCGTCTTGCCGGCGGCAGTCTGATCGTGAGCTACAGCCGGAGCGACACCGAGCAGGCAGAACTGCTGGCCGAGGCGCGACTGCCGCTGCCCTGATCCGGGCAGATCGCCTCGATCCACGATCAGCAGCAGGGCATCCGTGTCCCGGTTTGCATGTGGGCGGCTGGCGCTCGTGACCATGCCGGCTGCGGGCGTGCTGGTGATCGGCGCGCTGCTGGCTGGCACGCTGGCTGCGCAGCCGGCATTCGTGGAGCGGCCGGACGATCAACTGCTGATCGTCACCGTGATGCTCGGAAGCAACACGCTCAACGAAGGCATGCTGAGTTATTGGGACGGCGAGCGCCTGCACGTGCCGCTGCTGGAATGGGCCGAATCACTCGACATCCCGATCGAGGGCTCGGTGGATGAGGGTCGAGCCGAGGGTTGGTTCCGATCGGAAAGCTGGCGGTTCGTGCTCGACCTGGATACTGGCCTGCTCAGTGTCAACGGCTTCGACCGCAGTCGAGAGGTCGCATCGATCGAGCGCCACATCAGCGATTTCTATGTCCCGCTGGAGCGGCTGCGCGACTGGTTCGATCTCGACATCGAACTGCGCCTGAACGATTCGCGACTCGACATCGGTACTGGCCAGGGCCTGGTGATCGAGCAGCGGATCGAGCGCGAGCGGCGCTGGGCGTTGCAGTCGCGGACCGGCGATCTGATGTCGACAAACGGCCCGATCGTCAGTGCCGAGCCGGCCTGGCTGGCATGGCCAGTGGTCGATCTCAACCTCTCGGCGGGCGTGGACGAGGGGCTTCGGCCAGTGTCGCCACCGATCGATCGTCCCGGCGATGGCGCCGACGACGGGCGCAATGATGACAACGACAGCAGCGAACCGACGACATTGACCTCGTTCGGCTTCGACCTGCTGGCAGCCGGCGATCTGCTGAGATCATCCGGGAACCTGTCGCTCAACTATCGCGATGGCGGAACGCTGGGACGATCAAGCATCGATACCCGGCTGCGGCTCGACAATCATCGCCAGGGTGGCACGGGCTTCGGCTGGTCTGCCGGCGACATCCTGTCGCCTTTGCTGCCCCTGCTGTCCGGCCAGTCCGAAGGGGTCGGCATTGCCTTCGGCGATCTCGATGATCGCCAGACGCTCGACCTGACCCGTACCACCCTGACCGGTGAGGCACTGAACGGTTGGGATGTCGAGGTCTATCGCAACGAGGAACTGCTGGCCTTCACCAGGATCGAGGTCAGCAATCGCTATCAGTTCGACGATATCCCGCTGCGCCCCGGACTGAATCTGTTCCGGATCGTGCTGTACGGCCCACAGGGGCAGCGTCGTGAACGGCTGGAACGGATCGTGATCGGCGACCGGATGCTGGAAAAGGGCCAGCAACGCTGGCAGTCGTTCGCGGTGCTGCGCGATCGTCGGCTGTTGCCGGGCAGCGACGCACTGGCCGCTGGACGCATGCTCGCGGCCAGCGACAGCCTGATGGCCGGCAGCCGCTACCAGCGCGCATTGAGCAAACGCTGGCTGCTCGGTCTGGACGCCATGTCGGCCGGCCTCGATGATGGCCGACAGCACCATTATCTGGCACTGCACAGCCAGAACAGCATCGACAATTGGCTGTTCGAGAGCCGGATGATCAAGGATGTGACCGGCGGCGTCGCGGTCCGGGCGGCTGTCCAGGCACTTGGCACGGAAAACGACCTGCTGCTCGATGCCGAGCGCTTCACCGATTTCGCCAGTATCGAAGTGAATGGCATCGAGGACAGCGACCGGCTGCTTGAACGCCTGCGGCTGCGCTGGAACAGCACGGCCATCGCCGGCCTGCCGATGACCGCTGAACTGGAGCGGCGCCGCTATGGCGAGAACGGTGACCGCCCGGCCCGCGACCTGGACGCCGCGCGCATCCGCTTTTCGCGCCGTTTCGGTCATTTCTCGACCAGCACCAGCGTCGCCGCCAAGCGAGAGACGGGTCTGGCCGATCTGATCGATGGGGGTTTGTTGCTGAGTTACCGTCGATCCAACCTCGACCTGACCAGCCAATGGTCGTATCGCCTGGCTCCCGCTACCCAACTGCGCGACATCAATGTCAATGCGACCTGGACGTTTTCGCCCCGGATGCGGCTGCGCTCGACCTTGCGGCGGGCGTTCGAGGACGGTGCCGACAGCCGAGCCACCCTGAGTGCGATCTGGATCGCCGACACCTGGACCGCCAGCGCGACGCTCGGTTACGACAGCACCAGCGGCTACACCCTGGGCGCAAGCCTGTTCACATCCTTGCAGCGGGTCGATGATCACTGGCTGGCCTCGGCACGCTCGGCAACCACTTCGGCATCGGCATCGGCCCAGGTCTTCCTCGACCACGATGGCGATGGTCGATTCGGTGCGGGCGACGAGCCCTTGCCCGGAGTGAACCTGCGCGCCGGTTTCGCCGGCAAGCTGGCCACCACCGACCCGGAGGGTCGCGCCCTGTTGCCGCACCTGCTGGCCGGCGAACCCAGTCCGGTACACCTGGTCGAGAACAGCCTTGAGGATGTCTACTGGCAGCCGATCCACACGAACCAGCAGGTGCTGGCAGGTCCGGGACAAACGGTCGATCTGAGCTTCCCGGTGCTGGTGACGGTCGAGGTCTACGGCAAGGTCACAATCGTCGATGCCCGAGGCGAGCGACCGGCCGGCAAGGTTCGGCTGCAATTGACCACCGAGCAAGGCGCCGTAGTGATGGAACGCGCGAGCGAATTCGATGGCTTCTATGTCTTCGACCGAGTCGTGCCGGGTCGCTATCTGCTGCGGATCGACCCGGCCCAGGTCGAGCGTCTGGACCTGCGTCCGTCGGCACCAGTTGCACTGCACCTCGGCGGCGAAAATGCCAGCGATGCAGCGGTGGATTGGCGGCTGCACCGAAACAGCGCGTCGCCCACGCACTGAGCCGCTCGTGGGTGTGTGCCCTGCCCGGCCGGCGGCGATCCCGAGCCGGCGCCGGACGATCGATCCGGCAGCGCCTGCTTCCGATCCATGGCTTCCGATCTACAATGACGACACCCCGGCCGAGCCTCGCAGGATGCGCGCGGTTTGCGCAGCACGAAATTCCATGATCGCACCGACATGACCCGATCGACACAGGCTTTCGAGATCGACGGCGCCGGCCTGCCGCCCCTGGGCATGCCGGCCGACCGGTTTCTGCGTGAGTTCTGGCAGAAGCGGCCGCTGCTCATTCGCCAGGCGTTTCCCGAATTCACCAGCCCGCTCGGCGCCGATGATCTGGCCGGGCTGGCCTGCGAGGACACTGCCCTGGCTCGTCTGGTGCGGCAGGTCGGTGACGACTACACGGTCGAGCATGGGCCGTTTCCGGAGTCGCGCTTTGCCGATCTGCCCGAGCGCGACTGGACCCTGCTGGTGCAGGACGTGGACTCCTGGGATGCCGATGTCCGGGCCTTGCTGGCGCCATTCGATTTTCTGCCGCGCTGGCGGATCGACGATGTGATGGTCAGCTATGCCGCCCCCGGTGGTTCGGTCGGTGCCCATGTCGATCGCTACGATGTGTTCCTGCTCCAGGCATCCGGGCGTCGGCGATGGGCGATCGATGATCGCCCCCGGCCGGACGACGCCGTGCGTGCCGACAGCGAGTTGCGCCTGCTGCAACGGTTTCGACCGACCCGCAGTTGGTCGCTGGCGCCCGGCGACATGCTCTACCTGCCGCCCGGCGTGCCGCACCATGGCATTGCCGAGGCGGCCGTCGGTGCCGATGGTGAGCGGCTCGGCGACTGCCTGACCTTCTCGTTCGGCATGCGTGCGCCATCGCATGCCGAATTGCTGCTTGATGCCGCCGAGCATCTGGCGGCCCGCTGGCCGGACGCGCAGCGCTACAGCGATGCCGACCTGCGACCGGCTGCCGATCCGTTCGAGATCGACGCGGCCGCACTGAACCGGCTGCGTGCCCAGGTGCCGATGCTGGCGATGCTCGATGCGGCCGGGCTGCGTGACTGGTTCGGGTGTTTCATCACCACCTACCGTGCGGCGGGTGAGCCGCTGGCACCCTCCCGGCCGCCGAATCTGGCGCGCATCGAGGCGGTACTGACCGGCGGCGGCCGGCTGCGACGCAACCCCTTCGCCCGCCTGGCCTGGGCGCGCGCCGGCCGCTCGGCACGCCTGTACGGACATGGCCGAAGCTACGTCCTGCCGGTGTCGGCAGCACGACGACTGGCTGCCGCCGAGTCGCTCGATGCGACCGATCTGACTGGCTTCGGCGAACCAGCCCGTGCAGCACTGCTGGATCTGGTGCGGCGCGGCCTGTACCGCCTGACCCCCGCCGGCCCGCGCAAGGCCGGATCGCGCCGGAGTACATGATGACCGACAGTCTGGCCACGACCTGCGATTTCTACATCGCGCCAGCCGATTACCGGGTCGATTTCGAGGCATTGCGGTCAGTCCGCGAGACCGTGTTCGTGCTCGAACAGAACGTGCCGATCGAAGAGGAATGGGACGAACTCGATCCACTGTGTCGGCACGTGCTGGCACGCGACGGCGAGGGACGGGCAATCGGCACGGCGCGCATGACCCGCGATGGCAAGATCGGCCGGATCGCGGTACTGAAGGACTGGCGCGGCAAGGGGGTTGGTGCCGCCCTGTTGACCACCCTGCTCGATCGGGCGCGGTCGGAGGCATTGCCGGAGGTCCGTCTGAATGCCCAGGTCGCGGCGCTGGCCTTCTATCACCGCTTCGGATTCGAGTCGGTCGGTCCGCGCTTCATGGAGGCCGGCATCGAGCATCAGGCCATGCGCCTGCATCTGACGCCGGTACCGGCGCCGCCGCGCGCAGCATCCGACCTGCCGGCCAGCGCACCACTGCGGGTCGTTGCGACGCTGGCCGAGGCGGTCACTGCCCTGACCGAGGCCATTGCCGGCGGTCGGCAACTGCTGCGCATCCACAGCCGTGATCTCGACCCGGCCCTGCTCGGCCATGCCGATGTCCTGGCGGCCCTCAAGACCTTCGCGATCGATCGGCGCGCAGCCCAGGTGCGAGTGCTGATCCAGGACGTGGACGCCGCACGCAGCCGCCGCAACGGTCTGTTCGACCTGGCCCAGCGCCTGAGCAGTTGTTTCCAATTCCGGGCGGCGGTCGAGGCCCAGGATCTCGATTTTCCGGCCGCCTATCTGGTCAGCGATCGGGGTGGCCTTCTGTACCGGCCACTGGCTGGACGTTTCGAGGGCGAGGCCAGTGCCTGTCTGCCGGCTCGGGCAAGGCCCTTGATCGAGCACTTCGACGCCGTCTGGGAGCGTGCCCGCCCCTGTACCGAATTCCGGGCACTGGGCATCTGATCCCATCGCGCCCCTGCCCGCCGCGAGCCGTCCGATGTCCGGCTCGGGTCTGGTTTGTCGCGCATCGAGACCGCTCTTGGCAGCGTCGCGGGCGGTGGCAGCGCCGTTTCCGATGTCGAAATGCCCACTGAACACTGAACTTTGGTCGAATCGAGCCACGAGCGACTATCGAAGGCATTGATCGGCCGGCTATAATTTCCGGCTCCCGAGGTGCAGCAGGATCGCTGCTCTCCGAGCTACGCTCCTCCCCCTTTCCCGGACGCGCAACGACTGCTGTGGACAGCCTGATCAAGAAGTTCGCCAACAATTCCCATATTTCCGGCGGTAATGCCGATTTCGTCGAAGACCTCTACGAGCGCTATCTCAGCGATCCCGATCAGGTCGGTGCCGACTGGCGGCGCTACTTCGATGGCCTGGGCGGCGGCGCGGGCGAGGTGGCCCATTCCCAGGTTCGCGATGCCATTCAGGTCGCCGCAGAAGCCGCCGCTCGGGGCCTGATCGCCGGCAACGACAGCCAGCAGCCCGGCGGCGTCGCCAAGCTGATCACCGCCTATCGTTCACGCGGCCATCTGCAAGCCAATCTCGATCCGCTCGGCCTGGCGACCAAGTCCCCGGCACCGGACCTGGAGATCGCCTTCCACGGGCTGGATGCGGCCGACCTGGACCGCGAGTTCGACACCCAGGCGTATTTCTTCGGCGGCCCGAATCGACTGAAGCTGAAAGACCTGCTCGGTCATCTGAAGGCGACCTACTCCAGTTCGATCGGTGCCGAGTTCATGCACATCACCGATGCCGAGCAGCGCCGGTGGCTGTATTCGCGGCTGGAAGCCGCCGCCGGCAAGCCCGGTTTCGATTCGACCCGCCGCACCCGGATCCTCGAACGGCTGACCGCCGCCGAAGGTCTCGAACGCTATCTGCACACCAAGTACGTCGGCCAGAAGCGCTTCTCGCTGGAAGGTGGCGACAGCCTGATCCCGCTGATGGATGCCCTGGTCCAGCGGGCCGGCAGCGATGGCATGAAGGACATCGTCATCGGCATGGCCCATCGCGGGCGCCTGAACGTATTGGTCAATATCCTCGGCAAGCCGCCGCAGAAGCTGTTCCAGGAATTCGAGGGCAAATTTGATCATCCCAATGATCCCGCCCATTCCGGTGACGTGAAGTACCACATGGGTTTCTCGGCCGACGTGGCGACCCCAGGTGGGCCGTTGCACCTGGCCCTGGCCTTCAACCCCTCGCATCTGGAAATCGTCGATCCGGTGGTGGCCGGCTCGGTTCGTGCTCGTCAGGTTCGTCGCGGCGATCATGCCCGCACGATGGAGATGCCGATCCTGATCCACGGCGATGCCGCATTCGCCGGCCAGGGCGTGGT
>DIHI01000005.1:83200-86070 GCA_002420085.1 Lysobacterales bacterium UBA5700
CAGGTCGGCTTCACCACTCATCGGCCCGATGATGCCCGCTCCACCCTGTATTGCACCGATGTCGCCAAGATGGTCGGCGCGCCGGTGCTGCACGTCAATGCCGACGATCCCGATGCCGTGGTGTTCTGCGCCGATCTGGCATTCGCATTCCGGCAGACCTTCGGCAAGGACGTGGTGATCGATCTGGTCTGCTATCGCAAGCACGGCCACAACGAGGCCGACGAACCAGCGGCCACCCAACCGCTGATGTACCAGACCATCCGCAAGCACAAGTCGCCGCGCGAGCTGTATGCCGAACGCCTGATCGCCGAGGGCGTGCTCGATGCCGACGCGGTCAATGCCATCCATGACCGCTACCGCGCCAAACTGGAAGCCGGCGAGGTGACCGTGGAACTGACCCTGCCGACCCCGGATGCGTTTTCGGTCGATTGGACGCCCTACCTCGGCGCCCGCCTGTCCGATCCGGTCGAGACCGGTCTGGCCCGCGATCGTCTCGATGCCCTGTCCAACCGGATCAACACCCTGCCGGCCGACATCGAACTGCATCCACGGGTGGCCAAGGTCTACGCCGACCGAATCAAGATGGCCGCTGGCGAACTGGAAATGGACTGGGGCTTTGCCGAGAACCTCGCCTACGCCACCTTGCTCGACGAAGGCTTCAAGCTGCGTCTGGTCGGTCAGGACTCCGGACGCGGTACCTTCTTCCACCGCCATGCGGTGCTGCATCGCCAGGACAATGGCGAGACTTACTGGCCGCTGCGGCAACTGGTCGATGATCCGGACGATGTCACCATCGTCGATTCGCTGCTGAGCGAAGAAGCGGTGATGGCCTTCGAGTACGGCTACTCGACCACGGATCCGGGCACCCTGGTGATCTGGGAAGGCCAGTTCGGCGATTTCGCCAACGGCGCCCAGGTGGTGATCGATCAGTTCATCAGTTCGGGCGAGGCCAAGTGGGGTCGGCTGTCCGGCCTGGTGCTGTTCCTGCCGCATGGCTATGAAGGTCAGGGTCCGGAGCACAGTTCGGCGCGTCTGGAGCGCTACCTGCAACTGTGCGCGCTCGACAACATGCAGGTCTGCGCACCGACCACACCGGCCCAGATGTTCCACATGCTGCGCCGGCAGATGAAGCGCGCCGCGCGCAAGCCGCTGGTGGTGATGACGCCGAAGTCGATGCTGCGCAACAAGCTCTCGGTCTCGACCCTCGACGACCTGGCCCATGGCCGGTTCCAGCGGCTGATCCCGGACACCTGCTCGACCGATACCGGCAAGACCCAGCGGATCGTGCTGTGCTCGGGCAAGGTCTACTACGACCTGCTGGAAGACCTCCAGAAGCGCGAGTTGCACGATGTCGCCCTGGTCCGGATCGAGCAACTGTATCCGTTCCCGCGCGAGGAATTGCAGGCCGAACTCAAGCGGCACGATTCGGCCAATCAGGTCGTATGGTGTCAGGAGGAACCCCAGAACCAGGGCGCCTGGTATCAGATCCAGCACCACCTGCGGGTCTGCCTCCGGAACACCCAGCACCTGCATTACGCCGGCCGCGCCCGTTCGCCCTCGCCCGCCGCCGGCCACTTCAACACCCATGTCGAAGAGCAGGCGACCCTGGTCGAGCAGGCCCTGGTCGGATCGCTCAACGGCGATCACACCAGCGAGTGATGGTCCGATCCGCTCCGAACTGAACCGACCGACCCAACCGATCCGAACGCCCATCCATCGAATCCCGCCACAGGCCACGCCATGTCCACCGAAGTCAAAGTCCCCGTCCTGCCCGAGTCGGTCTCCGACGCCACCATCGCCGCCTGGCACAAGAACGTCGGCGATGCCGTCGCTCGCGACGAGAATCTGGTCGATCTGGAAACCGACAAGGTGGTTCTGGAAGTCCCGGCACCGGTGGCTGGCATCATCAAGGAAATCCGCTTCCAGACCGGCGACACCGTGACCGGCCAGCAGGTGATCGCCCTGATCGAGGAAGGTGCAGTGGCTGCGCCTGCGGTCGAGCAACCGGCCAAGGCGACCACCGCAGCGCCAGCCAAGGCGCCTGCCAAGGCATCGAGCGCGCCGACCGCAGCCGCTGCCAGCACGTCCGCCGGCAAGCCGGCGTCGGCCAACGCCGATCTGTCGCCCGCCGGACGTCGGGTCGCCGAACAGCATGGCATCGACGCCGCAGCGGTCGAAGGCAGCGGTCGTGGCGGCCGGGTCACCAAGGGCGATCTGCTCGGCCATCTCGATCGGGTCGCCAGCGCCCGCCCGGAACAACGGGTCGCCATGACCCGCATCCGCAAGCGCATTGCTGAACGGCTGATGGAGTCGAAGAACTCGATCGCCATGCTCACCTCGTTCAACGAAGTCAACCTGGCCGAAGTGGTCAAGCTGCGCAAGGCGATGGCCGAGCAGTTCGAGAAGACCCACGGCATCAAGCTCGGTTTCATGAGCTTCTTCGTCAAGACCGCCGCTGCCGCACTGCAACGGCATCCGATCATCAATGCCTCGGTCGATGGTGACGACATCATCTACCACGGCTTTGCCGACATCTCGATCGCAGTCGCCACCGACAAGGGCCTGGTCACCCCGGTGCTGCGCAATGCCGAACGCATGGGCTTTGCCGATGTCGAACTGGCGATCGCCGAATACGCACGGAAAGCCCGCGACGGCAAGCTCGGCCTGGATGATCTCCAGGGTGGCACGTTCACGATCACCAATGGTGGCACCTTCGGCTCCCTGTTCTCCACCCCGATCGTCAATCCACCGCAGTCGGCCATCCTCGGCATGCATGCCATCAAGGAGCGCGCGGTGGTCGAGAACGGTCAGGTGGTCGCCGCACCGATGATGTACATCGCCCTGAGTTACGATCACCGCATCATCGACGG
>DIHI01000005.1:86307-89198 GCA_002420085.1 Lysobacterales bacterium UBA5700
AATCTCGAATCTCGAATCTCGAATCCCGCATAGAGCAATTGAAATGAACGAACACTACGACCTGATCGTCATCGGCGCTGGACCGGGCGGCTATGTCGCCGCGATTCGTGCCGCCCAGCTTGGCATGAAGGTGGCCTGCGTGGATGCGTTCACCGCCAAGGGCAGCGACGCGCCGGCGCTGGGCGGCACCTGTCTCAATGTCGGGTGCATTCCGTCCAAGGCGCTGCTGGATTCGTCGCGCCAGTTCCACAATCTCAGCCACCGCTTCGCCGAGCACGGCATCGCCGCCGACAATGCCCGCATCGATGTGGCGGCGATGATCGCCCGCAAGGACCGCATCGTCAGCCAGTTCAACGGCGGTGTTGCGCAGTTGTTCAAGGCCAACAAGGTGACCGCCCTGCATGGTTTCGCCACCCTGCACGCCGGACGGCGGGTCACGGTCAAGCTGCACGATGGCAGCGAGACCGCGCTTACGGCGGTGAACGTCGTCCTGGCGGCTGGTTCGATTCCGGTCGAACTGCCGTTCGCCAAGTTCGACGGCAGCCATGTGCTCGACAATGCTGGCATCCTCGACCTGGATGCGGTGCCCGGACGGCTTGGCATCATCGGTGCCGGAGTAATCGGTCTTGAGATGGGCAGCGTCTGGAGTCGCCTCGGCAGCGAGGTGACCATCCTCGAAGCCCTGCCCGACTTCCTGGCCGCTGCCGATGCCGACGTCGCCAAACTGGCCGCTCGTGAGTTCAAGAAGCAGGGCCTCGACATCCGGCTGGGCTGCAAGGTCTCGGCCGTCGAAGTGAAGGACGGTGAGGTCACGGTCAGCTACCACGACGGCAAGAGCGAACAGGCGCTCAAGGTCGATCGGCTGCTGGTCAGCGTCGGCCGACGGGCAGCGGTCAAGGGCCTGTTGGCCGATGACAGCGGCGTTGGCCTCACCGAGCGCGGCTTCATCGCGGTCGATGCGCACTGCCACACCGGCGTCGAAGGCGTGTGGGCGATCGGTGACTGCGTGCGCGGGCCGATGCTGGCGCACAAGGCCAGTGAGGAAGGCATCGCGGTGGCCGAGCGGATCGCCGGCCTGCCCGGCCACGTCGATTTCAACACCGTGCCCTGGGTGATCTACACCGAACCGGAGATCGCCTGGGTCGGGCAGACCGAGCGCGACCTCAAGGACGCCGGCATCCCCTACAACGTCGGCAGCTTCCCGTTCGCCGCGATCGGGCGGGCGGTGGCGATGGCGGAGACCGCCGGCATGGTCAAGGTGCTGGCACATGCCGAGACCGATCGCATCCTGGGCATGCACCTGGTCGGACCGAACGTTTCCGAACTGGTCCACGAGGGTGTGGTGGCGATGGAGTTCAAGGGCTCGGCGGAAGACCTCGCCCGCATCTGCCATGCCCACCCCACCCTGTCCGAGGCGGTTCACGAGGCCGCCCTCGCGGTCGACAAGCGGGCCATCCACAAGGCCAACTGAGTCGTTCGGACGCTCGACCATCGGCCGGCATGTCCGGCCGTCATGATCGACCCGGCCCCACGTTGCACAAGGAGTCCGCACATGTCACTCGACGGGTTTCGTGCCTTTCGCATCCACAGCGAGGCCGGCAGTCATCGTGCCGGGATCGAGCGCATCACCCTGGCCGACCTCAGTGCCGGCGAACTGACGGTCCGGACCGCCGGGTCGAGCATCAACTACAAGGATGCCTTGGCCGGCACCGGCCAGGGCAAGATCCTTCGACGCTTTCCGCTGGTTGGTGGGATCGATGTTGCCGGCTACGTGGTCGAATCGCGTGATCCGCGCTTCAAGGAGGGCGACGCCGTGCTCTGCACCGGCTGTGGCCTGTCGGAAACCCGCGATGGCGGCTATGCCGAGTACGCGCGCCTGGAGGCCGACTGGGCGATCCCGCTGCCATCCGGCCTGAATCTGCGTGAAAGCATGATCCTCGGCACCGCCGGCTTCACCGCCGGGCTGGCGCTGCTGCGCATGGAGCAGAACGGCCAGACTCCGGACATGGGGCCGATCGTGGTCACCGGCGCCACCGGTGGCGTCGGCATGCTGGCCATCGACATCCTGACCCAGGCCGGCTATCAGGCCCACGCCATCACCGGCAAATTCGAGCATCTGGACTTCCTGACCGGCCTGGGGGCTCGCCAGGTGGTTTCCCGCACCGATCTGCACTGGGGTCAACGGCCGCTGGAGAATGCACTGTGGGCCGGGGCGATCGACAATGTCGGCGATCAGATGTTGAACGGACTGACCCGGGTGATCCAACCCTACGGCAACATCGCCAGTTGTGGCCTGGCCGGTGGCGCTTCACTGGCGACCACGGTGATGCCCTTCATCATCCGGGGCGTGTCCCTGCTCGGCATCGCCTCCTCCGGCACCGCCCGCAACCTGCGTGACGAGGTCTGGCGCCGCCTGGCCGGCCCATGGAAACCGGCCCATCTGGATGTCATCCACACTCGCACGGTCGATCTGGATGGATTGGCGGACTGTTTCCCAACCATGCTCGCCGGTCGCTCGTTCGGCCGAACCGTGGTGGAATTCTGAGTTTTCCCGTTTCTTCCGAAACAAGTGCTGCACATCGACAGCGACCCGCACTACAATTCCCCGACCCTTCCCCAAAGGCGAGACTCATGGCCCGAATTCTCATCGTCGACGACTCGCCATCCCAATTGATGGGCATGAAGCGGATCATCGAAAAGATCGGACACTCCGCGTTGACTGCCGAGGACGGAGCAGCCGGGGTCGAAGTGGCCAAGGCGGAAAAACCCGATCTGATCCTGATGGACGTGGTGATGCCGAACCTCAACGGCTTCCAGGCCACACGGCAGATCAGCAAGGATCCGGACACCGCCCACATTCCGATCATCCTGGTCACCACCAAGGACCAGGA
>DIHI01000005.1:89324-91567 GCA_002420085.1 Lysobacterales bacterium UBA5700
CTGCCCCAGGGCTGAGCCCACCCGCTGGGCCATCCGCTCCGACCAATCCCGCTCGGAGCGGCCTGATGGCCGCCATCGAGCCGACCCCGCAGCCATGCCCGTGCCGATCCGGATCCGGGCCGACCAGCGGTCGTGAGGCCACTCGGCCCGGCAGCCACAACCCGCATGCACGCGCCCCGAGCAGCCGCCGGCTGCCCGGAAGCCCGGATGTCGCTCAGAGGCTGATGCCCTCGCGGCGGGCGATGGTGAAGATGTCCTTGTCGCCGCGTCCGGACAGGTTGCACAGAACCAGGGCATCCTTGGGCAGTTCACGCGCCAGTTTGATCGCCTGGGCAACGGCGTGGCTCGACTCCAGGGCGGCCAGGATGCCTTCCTTGCGCGCCAGCAGATGGAAGGCGGCCATCGCCTCGTCATCGGTGATGCCGACGTAGCGGGCACGTCCGCTGTCCTTCAGGAAGGCATGCTCGGGACCGACGCCAGGATAGTCGAGGCCGGCTGAGATCGAATGGGTCTCAATGATCTGACCGTTGTCGTCGCAGATGACATAGGTTCGGTTGCCATGCAGAACCCCCGGTCGACCGGCGACCAGCGAGGCCGCATGACGGCCGGTTTCGATGCCGTCACCGGCCGCCTCGGCACCCCACAGGGCGACCTCGGGGTCATTGAGGAAGGCGTGAAAGATGCCGATCGCATTCGAGCCGCCGCCAACGCAGGCGGTGACTGCATCGGGCAGTCGGCCGTAACGCTCCAGCATCTGGCCACGCGCCTCGCGACCGACCACCGCATTGAAATCGCGCACCAGCATCGGATAGGGATGTGGGCCGGCGACCGTGCCGATGATGTAGAAGGTGTCATGGACATTGCTGACCCAGTCGCGCATCGCCTCGTTGAGTGCGTCCTTGAGGGTCTTCGAGCCGGACTCGACCGGCACCACGGTGGCGCCGAGCAGTTTCATGCGGAAGACGTTGGGCGCCTGCCGCTCGACATCGACCGAGCCCATGTAGACCACGCACTCCAGGCCCAGCCGTGCGGCCACGGTGGCGCTGGCGACACCATGCTGGCCGGCACCGGTCTCGGCGATGATCCGGGTCTTGCCCATCCGCTTGGCCAACATCGCCTGGCCGATGGTGTTGTTGATCTTGTGGGCACCGGTGTGGTTGAGATCCTCGCGCTTGAGCAGGATGCGGGCACCGCCGACATGGGCACTGAGACGCTCGGCCTCGTAGATCGGGCTCGGACGGCCGACGTAGTCACGGTAGTCGCGCGCCAGTTCGGCCAGGAACTCGGGGTCGTCGCGGTAGCGGCGATAGGCAGCTTCCAGTTCGGCCAGTGGCTCGATCAGGGTTTCCGAGACGAACACGCCACCATAACGCCCGAAGCGGCCTCGCACGTCCGGGTAGCTGTGGAAATCCTCAATTGCCTCTGGCGCCGTCAGCACGTCTCACCTCTATCACGAATTGTTCCATGATCGCCCCGTCCTTGATGCCCGGAGCGCGTTCGATCCCACTCGACACATCCACCCCCCACGGCTGCAACTTGGCGATCGCCGCGCCGACATTGCCGGGGTGCAGGCCACCCGCCAGCAGCCATGGCTTGTGTACCGGCGGCACCTTCGACCAGTCGAAGCGCCGGCCGGCACCACCCGAGCCACCCGGCGCATGGCCATCGAGTACGAAGCCGGCGGCGCGCGGGTAAGCCTTGATCCATTCCAGGGCGGCCTGTTCGGCATTCGGGGTTTCCATCGCCACCGCTTTCAACCAGGGCAACCCCCAGCGCGAACAGAACGATTCGCTCTCCTGACCATGAAACTGCAACAGATGCGGTTGCAGCGTGGCCACCACCCGCTCGACTTCTGCCGCCGTGTTGTCCATGAACAGGGCCACCACCGACAGCATCGGCGGTGCCGCCGCCCGCACGGCCAGCGCGGTCGAGAGTTCGAGGCGACGCTGGCTGCGTGGCGCGAAGATCAAGCCCACCGCATCGACGCCCAACTCACCCGCCAGCCGGACATCGCCCGGCCGTGTGAATCCGCAGAACTTTATTCGGGTACGCATGCGTCCGTTCTAGCCCGGAGAAACCTGGAGTCCGAGGGGGCTGGCACCGCCCCGCCACAACCGACACCGCTGCACCGCCGTCGCGTGTAGTGCTCGCAACACGGGCCGGTATCGACGTAGACGCATCGGCAACCCCTCTACGACGCAGCATAACCGGGAATGCCGTCGCGTGCGAGCGATCCTGCCAGC
>DIHI01000005.1:91616-93044 GCA_002420085.1 Lysobacterales bacterium UBA5700
ATCCTGCCGCGATCCGGCCACCCGCACCGGACACCGGTCCGGTCGTCTCAACCGCGCAGACGCTGCGATTCCGGCTCGTGGGCGAGTTTGGCCAGGCGAGTTCCGTCGAGGATGCGCAACTGACGACCACGAACCGCGATCACCCCGTCTTCCTGCAATCGGGAGAAGGTGCGACTGACGGTCTCGATGACCATGCCGAGATAGCTCGCGATGTCTTCACGGCTCATCGGCAGGCTGAATTCCCGCTCGCAGTGGCCGAGTGCCTGATAGCGCTCCGACAGCGAGTACAGGAACAGGGCCAGCCGCTCGCTGGCGTGACGTCGGCCCATCATTTCCAGATGGTCCTGATCGCGACCGACGCTGCGCCCGATGATCCGCAGCAGTTGCCGTTGCAGCGAGGGCAGTTCGGCCGCCAAGCGGCTGAGATCGTTGAAAGGAATCTCGCAGACGCTGGCCGGCCCGAGGGCCTCGGCATCGCAGCGATGGGCGCCGTCGCCGAGTGCATCGAGACCGATCAGTTCGCCAGGCAGATGAAAGCCGATCACCTGCATCGAACCATCCTCGCCGAGCGCGGTGGTCTTGAAGGCACCGTCGCGGGCGACGAACAACGCGCTCATGGCGTCACCGCTGCGAAACAGCACGCCACCCCGGGTCAACGGCCGGCGTCGCTTGACCAGACTGTCGAGCCGCTCCATGTCGGCCTTGGCCATGGTCTCCGGCAGGCAGAGCTGGTGCAGGCTGCACTGGCCGCAGCTATGCCGGAGCCGGTTGAGGTCGATGACGGCCGCTTCGATCACGATGATGTCCTCCAGGTGAGACGGTGCCGATCGACCCTGGCCGATCGGCAACCCACGACGATCGCGCCAGTCAGGGTGCAGCGGTCCACTGGTGCAGCCAGGCATTGACGGTATCGTGCCAAAGAATACTGTTATCCGGCTTGAGAACCCAATGGTTTTCGTCGGGGAAATACAGAAACTTCGACGGAATGCCGCGCCGCTGCAAGGCGGTGAAGGTCGCCAGGCCCTGTTCGACCGGCACGCGATAGTCGAGTTGACCATGGATCACCAGCATCGGCGTGCGCCAGGCATTGACGTGATGGACCGGATTGTGGCGTTCGTGGCCTTCCGGGTTGTCGAAGTAGGGGCCGCCGTGCTCCCACTCGGGGAACCACAGTTCCTCGGTCACGTAGTACATCATCCGGTTGTCGAACAGGCCGGCATGATTGACCAGGCAGCGGAAGCCATCGGGCCACTGCCCGGCGATCCAGTTGACCATGTAGCCGCCATAGCTGCCACCCAGGGCACAGGCGCGCTCACCATCGAGAAAGTCAAAGCGCTGCACGGCCGCCGCCAGGCCCTTGCGCAGGTCTTCCAGCGGCTTGCCACCCCAGTCGGTGCGGATTGCGTCGGTGAACGCCTGGCCGTAACC
>DIHI01000005.1:93184-100872 GCA_002420085.1 Lysobacterales bacterium UBA5700
AAGGTGTCGCTGAAACTGCCCTGCGGTCCGCCATGGATCAGGAAGGCGATCGGGTAGCGCTGCCCCGGCTGATGGTTCCATGGCTTGATCACATAGCCACGAACGGTCTGGTCGTTCCAGCCGGCAAACTCGAACTGCTGGTAACCACCGAACACGATGCCATCCAGCCGCGCACGGTTGGGGTCGTGCAGCAACCGCTCCGGACCACCGGCCAGGGCGCGGACCATGACCTGGGCCGGGGCATCGATCCGGTCACGGGTGAAGGCCAGGGTCTCACCGAGCACGTCAAAGCCGGCGATATTGCCGCCATCGAGCAGGGTCTCGACCTGGCCGTTGCTCGGATCGATGGCGAACAGACTGCGCCGGCCGAGGTCGAGTGCCTGGGCCAACAGCCGGCCGTCCGGGGCCAGCACGAGGCTTTCGAGGCTGCGATCGAAGTCGGGGGCGATCGCTCGATGAACGCCACTGGCGAGATCGAGCGCCATCGCGGCAAACCGATCGGCCTCATAACCGGCATGACGCATCGCCTTGTAGTACAGGGTACGACCATCGGCAGCAAACACCGGGTCGGCATCCCAGGCCGGATTGTCGGGGGTCAGATTGCGTGCAGCCTGTCGGCCGCGGGCATCGACCAGCCAGAGGTCGAAATCGGTGGACCAGGGCTCGCCAGAATCAGCCTGGCGCACGCTCACCGCCAGACTGCGACTGTCCGGCGACCAGGCGTAATCGGCCCGATCGCCGAACGGGCGGTGCGGCACATCGCCGTCGAGCCCGGCGATTCGCAGCGGCTCGCCTGGAGTCTTGCCCATCCGTATCTCGGCCACGAACATCTGATTCCGGCGGCCATCGGCGAAGGCATCCCAATGCCGCACGAACAGGCGATCGAAGCTGCGTCCGCTCGCCTTGACCGTGGCCTGGCGGTCGATACGCTCGCGGCTGCAGGCCAGGGTCGAGCAATCGGGAAACACCGCCATGGTCAGTGCCAGGCGGCGACCGTCCGGCGCGATCCGGAAACTGCCGACATCGAGCGGATACGCACTCACCTGGGCGGGTGGCTGAACCGCCTGCCCAGCATCGATCCGAACCGACCATATCTGCGAACTACCGGAATGACCGGACAGGAAGTACAGCCGACCCTCGCCATCGAATGCCGGAGCGCTGGCCGTCATTTCCGGCGGGGTCAGTCGCTCCGGCGTGGCCGCTTCGGCATCGAGGTCGATCCGCCACAGTCCGGAGCGGGCGGCGCCGGTCGTCGAATCGACCTCCCGCATGGCGTAGACCAGGTGTCGGCCATCCGGCGCCAGGGTCGGTGCCGAGACGCGATCGAGCGCGACCAGATCACGCACATCGAAACCTCGTCCGGCGGCCGGTTCGCCGGCACCGGCGGTGGTGGTCAGGCTCAGCAGGCACAAACCACACAGTTTCGTGAAATCAGCCATCGTCATGCTCCAACTCCTCATCCAACCTGAATTCTGGAACCCGATCCGCCGTGCATGCAGCATGGCCGCCGATCGGCCCCGCTGATCGAGCGCCGTGCATGCCGAGCCCTCAGCGGTAATCGATCGCCACCGCAATCACCAGGGCCACCGCCGCCGCCACGGTCAACTTGAGCAACAGCGGCCAGGCAAATCGGAACCAGCGATCGTAGGGCACGCCGGCCATGCCCAGGATACTCATCAGCACGATATTGGTCGGCACGATCATGTTCGAGAAGCCATCGCCGAACTGGTAGGCGAGCACTGCCACCTGCCGGCTGAAACCGAGCAGATCGGCCAGCGGCGCCATGATCGGCATGGTCACGAAGGCTTGGCCGCTGCCGGAAGGAATGAACAGGTTGAGCAGGGTCTGGACCAGCAGCATGCCGACCGCTGCCAGTTCGGAGCCGACCAGGCCGAGCGGCCCGGCCAGGGCGTTGACGATGGTATGCAGCACCTGACCGTCTTCGAGAATCAGGGCGATCGAGCGGGCAAACCCGATCAGGATCGCGGTAGTCGCCAGTTCTGCGGCGCCATTGGAGAAATGCCGGGCGGTGCCATCCCCCCCCAGCCCACCGACCAGACCGGCCACCAGACCGAGTGCGACGAACAGCGCGCCCAACTCGACCAGATACCAGCCACGCAGCGAGATGCCCCAGACCATCAGGGTCAGCGCGATCAGAATCAGGACGAACACCGCCAGTCGCCGACCACTGAGTGGCGGATATTCGGTCGGCGGCGCATGGGCGACCTCGACGCCGGCCATCAGGCTGCTCGAAGGGTCGCGCCGAACCTGCTCGGCATAGCGCCAGACGTGATGGACGCCGATCGCGACGAACGGTACGAACAGGGCCAGCCGAAAGCCCCAGCCGGAAGTCGGCGGCAGTCCGGCAACCCCCTGAGCGATCTGGACCGTGAACGGATTCAGCGCGGCCACCCCGTAACCGATGCCGTAACCGCCGATCAGGATGCCCATCGCGGTCATCACGTCCATGCGCATGGCCAGACACAGGGCAACCAGCATCGCAGTGAACGGGATGTACTCCTCGGCTACTCCGATCGCACTGGAACCGGCCGCGAACACCGCCATGCCGAGCACGATCAGCCAGCCGGCGTGACCGCCGATCCGGCGCAGAATCCACCCGAGCACGGCATCGATGGTGCCTGTGGCGCGCAACACGGCGATCGCACCACCGACGATCAGCACGAAGAAGATGATGTCCTGGGCCGCTGCCAGGGCACGCGGAACCACGGTAACCAGGGTCAGGGGCGACAGTGTCGCCCGCTGCTCGACCTGGGCATAGGTGCCCGGCACGACCAGTTCATGGCCGGAGTCATCGGGGCGGGTCTCGAACCGACCCTGGGGCAGGGTCCAGGTCGCCACCAGGGCCAGAACCATCATGCCGAACAGCAGCACCAGGGTGTGTGGGATACGAAGGGTGCTGGCCATGGCGGTTCTCGTTCTCGGAGGTGCTCGCCCGCACGGTGCAACCCGTGCCGGCGAGTCGGGTCATCGGGGGATCGGATCAGTTGCTCGCGGCTGGCTCACGGGCGGCGTCCGCCGGTTTCGCCGCACCGGCACCGATGTGCCGATCGAGGAACTCAAGCAACGCGCCGTAGAACCACCTCTGGTTCTCTTCGATGCTGAAGCCATGGCCCTCGCGCGGGACGATCCGGCTGGTGACCGGCACGCCGGCGGCTTCCAGCGCCTTGGCCATCGCCACCGTGTGCTCCGGCGGGGTGCGCTCGTCCTCGGCACCGGCCGCCAGCATGACCGGCACCTTGATCCGGTTGGCCTGCCGGGCCGGCGAGATCGCTTCCTGATCGACGCCCTCGAACATGTCATTGAGGTAGGTCATGCCCGAACGGCGCTCCTGGATGTCGCCGCGACCGAACATCATCGGGATGTCATAGATGCCGACATAGCCGATCGCACAGCGGTACAGGTCGGGCTCCGAGACAACGCTCATCAGCGAGGCATAGCCGCCGTAGCTGGCGCCGAAGATGCACATCCGAGTTGGATCGGCGATGCCCTGCTCGACCACCCAGCGGGCGGCGTCGGTGATGTCGCGGATCATGCCGTCGCCCCACTGGCCGAACCCGGCCTGACGGTGGGCGCGGCCATAGTTGCCGGAGCCACGGAAATTGATCTGCAAGACCGCATAGCCGTGGGCAGCCAGCATCTGCACCTCGCTGTTGAAGCCCCAGGTGTCGGCGATGCCGATCGGGCCGCCATGCGGGTTGACCACCATCGGCAGGTTCTTGGCTTCCACGCCATGCGGCAGGGTGAGATAGCCGTGCAAGGTCATGCCGTCACGGTTGGTCAATTGGATCGGCTGCATGGCAGCGGTGCGCTCTGGATCGATCCAATCGCGGCGGGCGACCAAATGACCGACCTTCTTGCCGGGGATGTCGAACAGGAAGTAGTCGGTCGGCGCGCGATCGCTGCTGACCGAGACCACCGCCTTGCTGCGATCGACGGTGGCCGAGTCGATCGCCACCACCATCCCGGGAAAGCTGGCCTCCAGACTGCGCAGCAGCATGGCATCGGGATGGTTGGGGTCGAAGAAACGCATGACCGCCCGGCCCTCGTAGAACCAGGCACCGATCACGCCACGACCACCGATTTCGCGGATCGGCGCGACCGGATCGGCGAACTCGCTGCGCATGACCTCGGTCATCTCCAGGGTTTCCGGATTCATGGCATGGATCGCGGTCGGGCCGCGTTCCGTTTCCACGGCGATGTAGGCGACCGAGCCATCCGGCGCGAAGCCAAGCGGCACCACCACCCGCCCGGACTCGCCCTCATCGTTGAACAACTGCCAGTCGCTCTTCTCGGTCTTGCGGTAGTAGGTCAGGACACGATTATCGACGCCCTGGCCGGCCGCGAAACGCACCTTGCCCTGGTGGTCGAGATCGAAGCTGGCTCGCTGCACCGGCGCCGACGCCACCACGCTGCGCCGACCGGACATGACATCGATCCGTTCGACCTTGGTGAACGGCGTCTCGCCGCCCAGCAATGGGAAGGTCGAGACCAGCACCGAGCGGGGATCTTCCGGTGCGTCGTCGAGCAGGAAGGCGGCCACGATCGACTCGCCCTTGCCGGTCGAGCGGCCGATGGTCGGTGCTCCACCCCCCTGCCCGACCAGCAATGCCTGGCGCTTGCCATCGGCATTCATGGCGTAGATCTCGCCGGTCAGTTGCGGCCGATCGAGTTGACCGAACGTGCGCGCCACCGACATCAGGATCCGGTCCGGATTGGCCCAGGTGAAATCGGCGACCACGATCTTGCCGGCCGGCTTGAAATAGCCGGTCATCTTCATGTTTTCCATGTCGATGACGGTCAGGATGTTGCCGCCGTCCTCGATCGGCACGGTGGCGGCGAAATGACGCCCATCCGGCGAGATCTTGATGGCCTGGAACTTGTCCTTGCGCAGGAAGTCGTCCATCGTGTGGCCGGTGCTCTGCGCCAAGGCAGTGGCATCGGCGACCAGGGCGGCAACGACGACGACGAGCACGGCCACCGATCGTCCGATCCAGTTGCCGTAGGGGTACTGCATGGAAGGCTGCATTGCACATCTCCTCTCGACGATTCACACGTAGCTCGACACGGTCGGACCGTATCGCGATCCGACCGAATCACCGGGGCCGGTCCGGTTGGATCATTCTCAGCGTGGCATTGCCGGCACGATCATGGTCAACGCTCGATCGCGACCGCCTCGGTCAACTCGGCGATCACCTGACGCACCCCCTCGCGCCAATCCGGCAGGACCAGCCCGAAGTCGCGTGCCAGGGCAGCGCAGTCGAGCGCCGAATGTGGTGGGCGTCGTGCCCGAGTCGGAAAATCGGCACTGGCGATCGCCACCACCTGCGGCGTGCGCGCGAGCAGCCCGGCCGCCACCGCCTCGGCTACGATCGCCTCGGCGAAACCGTGCCAGCTCGTTCGACCGGACGCCACCACATGCCACAGTCCGGAACCGGCCGGCGGCCGAGCCAAAGCAAGAGCCGTGACCGTCGCCAGCCAGCGCGCCGGGGTCGGGCTGCCGATCTGGTCGGCGACCACCCGCAGTTGATCGCGATCGCGAGCCAGTCGCAGCATCGTGCGCAGGAAATTATGACCGCGCGCGGCATAGACCCAGGCGGTCCGGAAGATCAGGTGCTCGGCGCCGCTGGCGATGATCGCGCGTTCGCCCTCGTGCTTGGTCCGACCATAGACATTGATCGGCGCGGCCGGGTCGGATTCGTTGCGCGCGCGGGCATCCTCACCGGGAAACACATAGTCGGTCGAGTAATGCACCAATCGGGCACCGACCCGGCAACAGACCTCGGCCAGTTCGGCGACTGCCTCGGCATTGATCCGTCGGGCCAGGTCCGGCTCGTCCTCGGCGCGATCGACGGCCGTGTAGGCGGCGGCGTTGACGACGATGTCGGGGCGCAGTTCGGCCACCGCCTCGGTCGCCGCGCCCGGCTGCGCCAGATCGAGCGCCCGGCCAGTCCGACCGGCGACCGTGGTCGGCAGAACCAGACCGAGCGGCGCCAAGGCCCGCAGCAACTCGAAACCGAGTTGGCCATCGGCCCCGATCAGCAGGATGCGCTTCATGCCGATGCCTCCATGCCGGCCAGACTGGGCAGGCGGTCGGCTCGAATCTCGCTCAGTCGCGGTGCGCGCGCGTCCTTGTTCGACAACATCGGTTCCGACAGCGGCCAGTCGATCGCCAGATCGGGATCATTCCACAGCACATTGGCGTCGGCTGCCGGGTCGTATTCCCGCGTGCAGAGGTAGCAGAACACGGCACGCGCGCTGACGGTCGCAAAGCCATGGCCGAAGCCCTCTGGAATCCAGAGTTGGCGATGGTTCTCGGCACTCAGGTAGGCCGCCGTCCACTGCCCGAAGGTCGGCGAATCGCGGCGCAGATCGACCGCGACATCATACACCTCGCCCTCCAGCACCCAGACCAGCTTGCCCTGCGGGTTCGGCCATTGATAGTGCAGTCCGCGCAGCACCCCGCGTCGGGAGGTCGAGACATTGCTCTGGGCGACCTCGATATCGATGCCGGCCTGGGCATACCGGCTGCGGTTCCAGGTCTCGAAGAACCGGCCGCGATCATCGCCGAACACCTGTGGCTCGATCAGCAGGCAGCCGGCAAGTTCGGTCTCGCGCACGTTCATCGCACGCTCCCGTGTTCGAGCACGCCGAGCAGGTAGCGGCCATAGCCGTTCTTGGCCAGCGGCTCGGCCAGCGCCTGCAACTGCGCCGCATCGATCCAGCCATTGCCGAAGGCGATCTCCTCCGGACAGCAGATGCGCAGACCCTGGCGCTGCTCGATGGTCTCGATGAAATTGCCGGCCTGCAGCAGCGACTCGTGGGTGCCGGTATCGAGCCAGGCGAAGCCTCGACCCATCCGTTCGAGCACCAGACTGCCATCGTCGAGGTAGCGGCGATTGAGGTCGGTGATCTCCAACTCACCACGGGCCGAAGGCTGCAACTCGGCCGCGAAGCCGGGCGCCCGGCCGTCATAGAAATACAGCCCGGTGACGGCATAGTGCGAGCGCGGCCGGGCCGGCTTTTCCTCCAGACCGATCACCCTGCCGTCGGGATCGAACTCGGCCACGCCGTAGCGCTCCGGATCGTTGACCCAATAGCCGAACACGGTAGCACCCTGGCGGCGGGCATCCGCTCGCGCCAGCAGTTCGGTCAGACCATGGCCGTAGAAGATGTTGTCGCCGAGCACCAGACAACTCGGGGCGCCATCGAGAAAACGTTCGGCGATCAGCAACGCCTGGGCCAGCCCGTCCGGACTCGGCTGGGCTGCGTACTGGATGTTCATGCCCCAGCGCTGGCCATCGCCGAGCAGTTCCTGGAACAGCGGCTGCTCGTGCGGCGTATTGATGACCAGGACGTCACGCAGCCCGGCCAGCATCAGCACCGACAGCGGGTAGTAGATCATCGGCTTGTCATAGACCGGCAGCAGTTGCTTGCTGATCGCCCGGGTGATCGGATACAGCCGGGTTCCTGAGCCGCCGGCCAGGATGATGCCCTTGCGCGGCCGGTCCCGATCGGGATCCGGTGTGGTGCGCAGGGTTGAGTCATTCGACGATGTGGTCACGGAACATCCCAGGTTGCTGGATCGGGTTCACTCGATGAGGCTCACACGATCAGGTTCGTTCGATCAGGTTGAATGGCGGGGTCATGCTGATGCTGATGCTGATGCT
>DIHI01000005.1:100979-110034 GCA_002420085.1 Lysobacterales bacterium UBA5700
TCAGCCATCGGGCTAGTGCTGCTGTCCGATCCGTTCCAGGCGATAGCTGCCATCCAGCACCCGCTGCACCCAGACATCGTTGGCCAGATACCAATCGACCGTGCGGACGATGCCCTGCTCGAAATCGACGCTCGGCGTCCAGCCCAACTCACGCCGAATCTTGCCGGCATCGATGGCGTAGCGGCGATCATGGCCGGGGCGGTCGGCAACGAAGCTGATCTGCGTCTCGCGCGGCACGCCGTCCGGGCGCGGCCGACGCTGATCGATCAGGGCGCAGATGGTGCGGACCACCACGATGTTCTCGCGCTCGGCATCGCCACCGACAGTGTAGGTCTCGCCGACCCGGCCGGCCGCCAGCACCCGCCGGATGGCAGCGCAATGGTCGCCGACGTACAGCCAGTCGCGGACATTGCGGCCGTCGCCGTAGACCGGCAGCGGCTCGCCGCGCAGGGCCTTCAGGATGATCAGCGGGATCAGCTTCTCGGGAAACTGGTAGGGACCGTAGTTGTTGGAGCAATTGGTGGTCAGGGTCGGCAGGCCGTAGGTGTGGTGGAACGCCCGCACCAGGTGATCGGAGGCGGCCTTGGACGCCGAATACGGCGAATTCGGCGCGTAGGGTGTGGTCTCGCTGAACCGGCCCTCGGCACCCAGCGAACCGTAGACCTCATCGGTGCTGACATGCAGGAACCGGAACCGCTCGCGCGCCTCGCCGGCCAGTGAACGCCAGTAGTCGCGGGCGCTTTCGAGCAGCCCCAGGGTGCCGACGACATTGGTCTGCACGAATGCCGCCGGACCGTCGATCGAGCGATCGACGTGACTCTCGGCCGCGAAGTTGATGATCGCCTCAGGTCGATGCTCGGCCAGCAGGCGATCGACCAGGGCACGATCACCGATGTCGCCCCGGACGAACAGATGCGCCGGATTGCCGTCCAGGGTCGCCAACGTATCGAGATTGCCGGCATAGCTCAGGACATCGAGATTGACCACCCGGATGCCGGCCGCCACGGCATCCAGAACGAAATTGCCGCCGATGAAACCGGCCCCGCCGGTAACCAGCCAGGTGGTCATCGGACGTCCTCGACACCGCCGTCGAGGGCCGGTCCGCGATACCAACCCGACACCGCTCGACGGATGCCGCGCGCGAACGGCGGAACGTAGCCGACAGCGTGCGGCTGCGGCACGCGGAACAGGTTGAGCGCATTGAAAGTCGGCATGAAGGCTCCGGGTTGATTGCCGAGCGCGTCGAAGAAATGCAGGTAGCCGCCCCAGTCCGGACGCCAGCCCTCGGTCAGGTTGAAGACGTAGGCACAGCGGCGATTGGCACGCGGCATCAGATCATTGTGATAGGACAGGAAATTGCCCGGCCCGAATTGGGTCGCCTGAGCATCGACCGCGATCGGAGTGGGATCGTCGAGCACCGTCCGGATCAGGCCGAGCATGGCATCGCCGGCGAGGAAATCGAAGAATTCATGCAGGACCGGACATGGCACCGTCGTCGGCCGAGCCGCCGGGTCCATGTGGTACAGGCCGTAGGCATACCCGAACTTGCCACTGGCATGGCTGAACACCCGCCGTTGCAGATCGGACATCTCCTGGCCCGACAGCCTGCTCAGGTTGGCGTGCTCGATCACCGCCGCGCCGTTGTCGTCGTAATAGGTGAACGACCATGGCACCTCGCGCTGCATGCACTCGGCCAGACGCCGGGCACCATCATCGCTCAGGACATCGCGGATCTGCACGCGGCCGAGCCGGGCGAACTCGGTCGCCGCTGCGCCCAGGTCGAGCGCGGGATTAAGGGCAAAGGTCACGGCGGCGCCGGTTCAGAACGGGATGTCGTCGTCGAGGAAGTCCGACGGCGGCTCATTCTGGCCGGACGCGGACGTGCTCGGGGCCGGACCGCGACGACGCTGCTGGCCGTCGTCGTATTCGCCGCTGCGGGCCGAACGGCGCGGGCCGTCGCCACCGTCACCAGGCATGCCGCCGAGCATCTGCATCTCATTGGCGATGATGTCGGTGGTGTAGCGCTCGACGCCCTGCTTGTCGGTGTATTTGTCGGTGCGCAGGCTGCCCTCGACATAGACCTGCCGGCCCTTCTTCAGATACTCACCGGCGATCTCGGCCAGCTTGCCGAAGAACTTCACCCGGTGCCACTCGGTGCGTTCCTGTTTCTGGCCCTGCTTGTCGACCCATTGCTCGCTGGTCGCGAGGCTGATCGTGGTGATCGCATTGCCGGACTGGCCATAACGAACCTCGGGGTCGGCCCCAAGATTGCCGACGAGAATGACTTTGTTGATGCCGCGTGCCATGGCAGTCCTCGATTGGTGAACGGATCGGTGGGTTCGGACCGAAGCATGAATTATAGCCGGGCGCCGGAAATCGGGCGGCTTACGCGAACCAGGGCAGGCATCTTGCCCGATTTCGGGTAGGAAAAGTTCGCATGTCCGATCCGCCGGCCGGACCGTATAATGCCCGGATCATGCCAACCGCGACCCCGCAGACCGCCCCGGCCCAGACCCACCCGGCCTTCGCCCTGGCGGCGATACAGAAACTCGCCGCTGAGGATATGCGCGGCGTCAATGCCCTGATCCGCAACCGTCTGACCTCCGAGGTGGCGCTGATCAACCAGATCGCCGAGCACATCATCACCGGAGGCGGCAAGCGGCTGCGGCCGATCCTGGTGGTGTTGTCGGCACGCGCGCTGGGCTATCAGGGCAGCGCCCACCACCAACTCGCGGCGATCGTCGAGTTCATCCACACGGCGACCCTGCTGCACGACGATGTGGTCGATGAGTCCGACATGCGGCGCGGGCGCAAGACCGCCAATGCCCTGTGGGGCAACGCGCCGAGCGTTCTGGTCGGCGATTTCCTGTACTCGCGCAGCTTCCAGCTCATGGTCGAGTTGGGCGAGATGACCATCATGCAGGTGCTGGCCGACACCACCAATGCGATCGCCGAGGGTGAGGTGCTGCAACTGCTGCACATCCACAACCCGGATATCGACCAGGCCGCCTACCTGCGGGTCATCGAACGCAAGACCGCCGTGCTGTTCTCGGCTGCAACCCGGCTGGGTGGTCTGCTGGCCGGTGCCGATGCCCGTATCCAGAACGCCCTCGCCGACTACGGCCGGCTGCTCGGCCTGGCCTTCCAGATCGCCGATGACGTGCTCGATTACACGGCCAATCCGGAAATGTTGGGCAAGAACCTCGGCGACGACCTCGCCGAAGGCAAGGCGACCCTGCCGCTGATCCACGCGCTCAACCACAGCACCGGTGCAACCCGGCGCCGACTCAAGGAAATCATCCAGAACGGCGACACCCGCGCGATGTCGGAAGTGCTGGAGGCGATCCATGCCTGCGACGGCATGGCCTACAGCCAGCGTCTGGCCACCGGCTATGCCGACGCTGCCGAGGCGGCGCTGTCGGCACTGCCGCCGGGTGAGCACCTCGATGCCCTGCGGGCCCTGGCCCGTTACGCGGTCGAACGGCGCTCCTGAACCCGGCACTGCCGCAAACCGGGAGCCCCGGCACGGATCCGCGATCAGGCGATGCCCAGGCCGGGAATCGCGGTGATTGCATCCGGATCGAACCCACACAGGGCCGCGAAGTGCCGGCCGCGTTCGACGTAATCGCGATAGCGCGGGAAGCTCGGCGCCCCCGGCGACAGCAGCAGAACCCCGGCACCGGCCAGCACGCCGCGACCGGCAGCGACGGCAGCCACCAGATCCTCGGCAGCGATCAGCCGAAACCGTCCGGCGCGGGCGGCCGAGTCCAGCAGGGCGTGGATGCGCGGCCCATTCTGGCCGTGGGTGATCACTGCCAGCGGCGGCGCCTGTTCGATCCGGGTCAGGAACGGCGTCCAATCCACGCCTCGGTCGAAACCGCCGACGATCACCGCCAGTGGCTGGCCGGCCAGCGTATCGAGTGCGGCAATGCTGGCGTGCGGGGTGGTCGCGATCGAGTCGTTGATGCAGACGATTCCACCGCAGGTGCCGAGCGTTTGCAGACGATGCGGCAGTGCTCGAAAATCGAACAGGCTCGGCACCAGGGCCCGTGCATCCAGACCGAACGCCTCGACGGCGGTCAGTGCGGCACAGACATTGCTGCGGTTGTGGCCACCGGGCAGGGCCAGCCCGGCCAGATCGGCCACCCTCTGCCGCCCGCGATGCAGGTGCTGGCCCGACATGTGCCAGCCATCGCCCGTGCCGAACCACCGTGGCTCGACCCCCGCAGGCACCTGCACTGCCATCGACGGGTCGGCCGGGAGCACCGCGATGCGCGGCCGGGCGCGCTCGATCAGGGCCAGCTTGTCGGCGTAATACCGCTGCACCGAGCCGTGCCAGTCGAGGTGCTCGGGGAACAGATTGAGCACGACCGCCACCTCCGGCGCGCGCGCCTCGCAGGTCTGGAAGCTGGACAGTTCGATCGCCCACGCCTGCGGTGGCGGCTCGACATCCAGCAGTTCCAGCAGGGGCAGGCCGATATTGCCGGCCAGGGCGGTGCGCAGGCCAGCCGCACGCAGCAGGTGGGCGATCAGTGCAGTCGCCGTGCTCTTGCCCTTGGTGCCGGTGACACAGAGGGTCCGGGCCTCGGGATTCTCGGCGAACCACAGGCCGGTGCCGCCGATCAGGCACGCACCTCGGCGCAGCGCCGTGTCTGCCGGCTCGTGATACGGGCTGATGCCGGGCGACTTGATGACCACGTCGAAACCCGCCAGCCGATCGCCGTCGATCGCCGTCTCGATGACCAGCAGCGGATCACCGACCGCACACGCGGCCGCCACCTCCTCCGGCCGGCACAGCAGGGTCAGCGGCTGATTCGGCAGCCGGCGACGCACGGCGGCATGGGCGGCCTGCCCTTCCCGGCCCCAGCCCCAGATCGCGACCTGTCGCCCGTCAAGGTCGGAAATACGCATCGATGCGCTCGCGAATCGGCTCCGGGATGCGCTGTTCGCCGTCGGGATGCAGCAACTCGGTCACAGACGCGATCGGCCCGAGTCGTGGCGCGATCTCACGAGCGAAACGGGCAACCAGGGCATCCTCACGCCAGGCCGAACTGGCCGCCAGGGCCGCGAATGCCGCCCGCGACTCGCGGCCCTCACCGACGCACTCGAACGGCTTGTGCTCGCCGAATTCGATCAGGGCATCGTAACCGGCCGCCTGGCTCGGTTCGTCGAGCAGATTGCGGCCGAAGATCGCGGTCAGGCGCGGCTTGGGCATGAACGGCGCCAGCGCCAGGAACACGAATCGACACTTCGGGCACTGGCCGCACCAGCGCGCGGTCGGCCGTTCGCCCAGGATATGGAAATTACGATTGCAACTGGAAAAATGCATGTCGTAGCGGTCGAGCCGGGCGAACGCCCGCGCCACCGCAAGCTCGGTCAGCGGCCGCAGCAGCGAGTAGTAGCACAGGCCGCTGGCGATCCGGGTCTCGACGTACTCGCCGAAGGCACGCTCGAATGACCAGCCCTTCGACCATTGATGATTGACCTCGCCGGTGCCGGGGATCAGGCTGCCGTAGCTGGCCGAACGCTCGTTGGAAAACACCACCTGATCGTGGCCGTGGATCAGCGCCGCCAACACCAGGATCGCGGAATTCACCGCCGTCACCGGGATGTGACCGTTGCAGGCACCGAGCCGGTTGAACTCGAACAGTTCCGGCGCCAGCCGCCGCTCGATGGCCAGGGTCGGCAGACCGGTGCGCCGGGCACACTCGGCGATCAGCCCGGACGAGCCGATCCAGGCCACGGTCTGGGCCACCCCGGCCGTCCGCAGCGCCTCGATGCTGACCAGGGAGTCCTTGCCGCCACCGATCGCGACCAGGCTGCCGGCACTGCCGGCCAGCGCGACCGCCTCGGGACGATCGGACGCCTCCACTGGAAATCGGATACGACCGCGCAGCGACAGACCATTGCGATAGGCGAACTCGCCCAGGCCATTCTCGTAGATCAAGGTCAGCAGGGCCGCCGTCTCGACGTCGATCACGGTGGATTCGATGCTGATCCGCTCCGGCACCGCCGCCTTGAAATAGCTGATGCCAGCGATCAGGTGCAGCAGGTGCAAGGCCCGTTCGATCGCCTCGATCCGGGCCGGATCGACGATCCGGGGCGGATCGGGAATGCGCAGGGTCTCGACCAGTTCCGGACCCTCGTCGAAGGCATAGACCAGCCGCACGACACCCGAATCCGGGTCGTAGTCGGCACGCAGGAAGCGAAACGTACCGATCGCATCGCGATCGAAACGCCATCCGGTCTTCGGGTCGTCGGGCAACGGGTCAGACATCGAGCACATCCTCGGCCGGCAGTGGCCGCAGATTGTAGGCGTTGGCCATGCTGGCACCATAGGCGCCGGCATGACCGAGCAGGACGATATCGCCCTCGGCGGTGGCATCGGGCAGGTGCCGGCGGCGCCCGAGCACATCGCCGGTCTCGCAGATCGGCCCGACCACATCCGCCGCTGCCCCGTCCGGCGCATCGATCCGGCTGAGATTGACGATCTCGTGCCAGGCGTCGTACAGCGCCGGCCGCAGAATGGCATTCATGCCGGCATCGACGCCGATCCGACGCAGCCCGGCCTTCTCGACCGTCTGGGTCACGCCGAGCAGCAGGACACCGGCCTCGGCGACCAGATAGCGGCCCGGCTCGACCCACAGCGCATAGTGCGGATAGGCCGCCTTGACCTCGGCCAGCACCTGGCCATAGGCAGCCATGTCGAACGGCTCGGCCTGTGGATCGTAGGCGACACCGAGACCACCGCCGATATCGATGACAGCGACCGTGCCGATGCCCTCGGCGATCGCCGCCAGCCGACCGTACACCTCACGCCAGTGGCCGGCGTCGTGGATACCGCTGCCGATATGGGCATGCAAGCCGACGATCCTGACCTCGGCAGCCCGCGCAGCGGCCAGAAAGGTCGGCAGAGCGTCGAGCGCCAGCCCGAACTTGGCCTGCCGACCGCCGGTGCGCACCTTCTCGTGATGCCCGCCGCCGAATCCCGGATCGAGCCGTAACAGCAACGCACGGCCGGCGAACATCTCACGCCAGCGAAGCAGGGCCTCGGTGTTGTCGATCGTGACGTGGACCCCACGCGCCAGCGCCTCGGCATACTCGTGGCGAGGCGCGAAGCTGGGCGTGAACAGCACCCGATCCGGCGCCAGTTCCGGCAGCACCGTGAACACATGGCGCAACTCGCCGAGGCTGACGCACTCGAACCCGAAGCCGGCCGCCGCCAGCACCCGCAGCAACGCCGGATGCGGGTTGGCCTTGAGCGCATAGAAACGCCGATCGATCGCCGCCACCCGCAGCAGATCCTCGGCACGCGCCCGAACCGTGGCCAGATCGTAGACGTAGCGGGGTGTCCCAGCGGTCGCCAGATGCAACAGCCGCGCGCGCTGCCGTTGCCACCATGGCGATGGTCGGGCACCCGGCGGCGACTGGATCGAACGCCAACTCGGGCCGAACACCGCCGACTCATTGACCGGCATTGCACCGCAGCCGATCAGCAATTCGTGCAGACGCGGCAGCAGTGCGTCCTCCAGCGCCTCATCGATCACGAAGGTCAGATTCAGATCGTTGGAACTCTGCGAGATCAGATGCACCCGCTCGCGACCGAACTCGGCCAGCACGTCCGACAGCCGATGCAGCAGCGAGCGCATGCCACGTCCGACCAGGGTCAAGGCGGCACAGGGTGCGATCGTCCGAACCCGGCAGACCTCGGCCAGATCCGCGCTCAGTGCCTCCAGGACATTGGTGCTGACCAAGTTGTCGCTGGGATCGAGCGAGACCGTGACATTGGCCTCGGACGAACCGATCAGATCGACCGACAGCCCGTGCGTGCGGAAGCGGGCGAACACATCGGCCAGGAATCCGACCTGCTGCCACATGCCGATCGTTTCCATCGACACCAGCACGATGCCCCGCCGGGAACTGACCGCCTTCACGCCCGGCACCGAATCGGCCGCCGCAGCAATCACGGTTCCGGCCAGATCGGGGCGATCGGTATCGCGGATCCAGATCGGCACACCCGCCTCACGGCACGGATGGATGCAGCGCGGATGCAGCACCTTGGCCCCGGTGGAAGCGATTTCCTGCGCCTCCTCGTAATCGAGCCGGGCCAATAATCGCGCCTCCGGAACCCGGCGCGGATTGGCGCTGAACATGCCCGGCACGTCGGTCCATATTTCCGTGCGCAGCGCCTTCAACACGGCACCGAAGCAGGTCGCCGACGTGTCCGACCCCCCGCGCCCGAGCAAGGCGGTGCCACCGCCGACCGCCCGCACGATGAAGCCCTGACCGAGCAACAGCCGGCCATGTCCAAGCAGGCGCGCCGACAGATCGGGATCCGGGCGCAGATCGCAATTGGCCAGCATCCGCTCGGCCTCCTCACCCCGCAGCGGCTGCGGTTCGGCACGCAGCCAGTCGCGGCTGTCGATCCAATTCAGGTCCAGCCCTCCGGCGCGCAAATAGGCTACGCCCAACGCCGACGACAGCAATTCGCCCTCGGCCAGCACCTCGGCGCGCCAGTCGGCCGGCGCCGCAGATGCGCGCGGATCGGCCAAGAGGTTGCCGAAATGAGCGAACCGTGTTCCGAGCACGGCCTCCGGCTCCAGGCCCAGCTCCTCGGCGAACTGGCGGTGCCGAGTGACGATCGCCTCGGCGCGCTGGTCGGCCAGAACAGAATCGCCGGCCACCCGCGCATCGATCAGCGCCAACAGGGCATTGGTGATCCCGGACAGGGCCGAGACCACCACCAGCACGGCGGCCTGCTCGGTTTCCGCACGCTGTCGGATCAGGGCACCGATGGTGTCCCAGCGATCGCGCCGACTGACACTGGTGCCACCGAACTTGAGAACGACCCAGGGCTGTGGCGAGGGGTCGGGACCGGCAGCCGAGGATGGCGCGGTCGCGCTCATGGAGTCGCGCTCATGGTTAGGGAATGGACGCTGGAGAAGGGCGGGGGCAGCGGCAATTATCGACGATACGCCGGCACAACGGCAGACCTGCGGCCACCCTGGCCATTCCAAAGCGACATGACCTGAAGCTCCCGATCGGGCATCATCCC
>DIHI01000005.1:110177-116578 GCA_002420085.1 Lysobacterales bacterium UBA5700
CATCCCGCCACCGAATCACGCCGAATCACGCCGCTGAATCACACCGCACCAGGACAGCCCGATGCCCTCCCTCCCGTTCAAGCAGGTCGATGTCTTCTGTTACCGGCCCTTGCAAGGCAACCCATTGGCCGTGATCGCCCTCGATCACGAACCGGAAGCCGCGTGGATGCAGGCGGTCGCCGCCTGGACCAACCTCTCCGAAACCGCCTTCCTGCTGCCCCCGACGACTACCGAGGCCAGCTACCGCGTGCGCATCTTCACCCCGCGCCGCGAATTGCCGTTCGCCGGCCATCCCAGCGTCGGCGCCGCCCATGCCGCGCTCGAATTCGCGCGTGTCTCGGCCGAATCCGGCCGCCTGATCCAGGAATGCGGTGCCGGCCTGCTGCCGCTGACGGTCGAACCCGGCCCGGACGGGCCGATCATCTCGGTCCGGGCACCGACCGCCCGCATCCAGCCTGAATCGTGGCTCGAATCGCAGTCCGAATCGCAGTCCAAGCCCGATCAGCCAGGCATCGCCGAGGCCGCGCTCCGCAGCCTGCTCGACGCCGCCCTGGCCGGCCTACCCCTGGCGGCACTGGGCCCATGCCGGATCGACAACGGGCCGATCTGGTGGACGGTCGAGATCGCCGACGCCCATGCATTGCGCCGGCATCGCCCCGACCTGGCCGCGATCGCCCGGTTGACCGAAGCCACCGGCACGGTCGGCCTGGCCGCCTTCGCCGATGCTCGCGATGATGATTGTGATCGGGTGGTGCGCGCCTGGTGCCCGGCCGATGGCATTCCCGAAGACCCGGTCACCGGCAGCGTCAATGCCTGCATCGGCGCCCGACTTCTGGACGCCGGACGAATCGGCATCGGCAACCGTTACATCGCCAGCCAGGGTCGGGAGGTCGGTCGCGATGGCCGGGTGATCGTCACCGCCGCCAGCGATGGCATCTGGGTCGGCGGCGGCGCCGTCACGGTCATCGACGGCAGCCTGCGTCCCCGCTGAATCCGACCGACCATCGCGCCCAGGCGTATTCCCTGACTCAGCGCGCCTCGAACACCGGCCGGCCATCGACCCAGGTCGAACGTACCGGCAACGCATGCAGGTGCTGCGCCGGGACGGTCAGCGGGTCATCGGGGAAGATCACGAAATCGGCCCGCCATCCGGGTGCCAGCCGCCCGACCTCGGCCTCGGCAAAACCGGCATGCGCCGCCTCGATCGTGAAGCCGCGCAACGCCTCCAGCGCGCTCAGACGCTGATCGGGATACCAGCCGCCAGCCGGCTGACCGCCCGTGTCCTGGCGACTGACCGCCGCATGCAGACCCAGCACCGGCGCCACCCGCTCGACCGGAAAATCCGAGCCCAGCGGCAGCCGGACACCGGCTTCGACAAACCGTCGCCAGGCATAGCCGCCGAGGATGCGCTCGGCGCCCACCCGCGCCTCCGCCCAGGGCATGTCGGAGGTCGCATGGGTCGGCTGCATCGACGCCAGCAGACCCAACTCGGCGAAGCGAGCGATGTCCTGCAGCGCCACGATCTGGGCATGCTCGACCCGCCAGCGATGGTTACTGCTGGCGGCCTCACCCAGCACCTCCCGGTACAGATCGAGCACCACCCGATTACCGCGATCACCGATCGCATGGGTGGCGACCTGGATCCCGCAGTCGCGCGCCTTGCGCATCGCCGCCGCCAGATCCTGCGGATCGGTGACCAGCAGACCACGATGGCCCGGCTCATCGCTGTAGTCCTCGATCAGCGCCGCCCCGCGCGAACCCAGCGCGCCATCGGCATACAGCTTGACCCCAGCCATGCGCAGCCGCCCCGAGCCATGGTGCAGCGGACCGAATCCACACAGCGCCGTCAGCGCTGCATTGTCGCCATCGGCATAAGCGGTGATCCGCAACGACAGACGCCCGGCATCGGCAAAGCGCCGGAACAAGGCCAGATCATCGAGCGACACACCCATGTCATGGATGCCGGTCAACCCGAGTTCGGCCGACTCGGCCAGCGCCCGGGTCAGAGCCTGCTCACGCCACGCCGCATCAGCCGGCGGCACCGCCCGCTCGACATGGACCATCGCCGCATCGACGAACACCCCGGTGGCCACCCCACCTTCACGCAGGATCCGCCCACCCGGCGTCTGCCAGTCACCGGACAGATCGACCCCCGCCGCCCGCATCGCCGCGCTGTTGGCCCAGCCGGCGTGGCCATCGACCCGCTCCAGCCAGACCGGCCGATCGGGAAACGCCGCATCGAGATCAGCCGCCGTCGGAAACTGCTTGCCCGGCCAGCGGTTCTGATCCCAGCCACGGCCCAGCAGCCAAGCCCCTTCCGGCAGCGTCTCGGCGAATGCCTGCACGCGCGCCAGCACCGCCTCGACGCTGTCGGCACCGACCAGATCAGCCCGCATCAGCGCCGCCCCCAGGCCCATCACATGGGCATGGGCATCGATCAGGCCCGGCACCACCACCCCACCCCCGGCATCGATCAACCGGGCATCGGGATAGCGTCGTCGCAGTTCGGCCTCGGCCCCGACCGCCAGGATGCGGCCCGTGCCATCCCAGGCCATCGCCTCGACCAGACCGCTATCGCCCGGCGCATCGCTGGCCAGCGTGTGAATGCGGGCATTGTGCAGCACACTGACCGACTCACCTGCCAGCACCGGCACCGCCAGCGACCCGGCAGCCAGCAGCATGAACAACATCGAAACCACGACCGAAACCACACGACCCATGACACGCTCCCGGAATCAGACCGGCCCATCTTACCGGCCCGATCGCGCGATCGCCGAAACACGAACCACACGCGCCGCATCCGCCACCATCGGCGATCACCCGCCGCGATCAGGCCCAACACCTGGTTGCACGATCGAGCGGACAACTTCTTTGACAAATACCGGGTCATGAGGGCATCCAATCTCGGCGGCTAACGCCCGGCGTGAGTCGCACCTGGGAGCGAGAGCGAAGCGGACGCCGCAAGGCGTCGGCTCCATGCTTTTTTTCGCCGAAGATATTCATGCGATGCAGCACACAATACATTCACTCGAATTGGCTTGATCGGGTTACCGAAGGTTCGGGATTGCGCCTAAGCAACGGGCTGGGAAATGCGCAACGATGTAATCCCAGGCTTGCTTCGCCTCATCCAGGGTAAAGCTTGGCTCACCTTTTGTGTAAAGCAGTTTCGGTAATGTCAACCAGTCGATCCAACTATTTTGTCGCGAGGAATACATTATCCGGTCAATCCCATCCACATGGCACAGACCAAAGTAATGACCCAGTTCGTGAATCGGTACATACTTCCAGACGATGTCCGGCTTGTTGTCGATGAAGGTCACACCCGAAGCATTGTGCGTCGGCTGGCAGGAACTCCCTTTGAGGCAGGCGGCGATTCCTCGCAGACTGTCCGTGTAACGGAACACGCCGACTGCAACGGGTGTGCATAGTTCGGCGCGCGCGCCGGGCTCGTCCACCTGGGCGTTGGTCCGAAGGATGATGTCGATCAGAAAGCGTACCAGAGAACTGGATGCAACGTCGGTATCGAAGCCATTGTGTTTGATGTGGTCCGCCTGCGTCACCTCCTGAGTTTCCTCGCTCCATTGCGGCATGAGTCCCAGTTCTCGGCCTTTCAACTCCGCAGCTCTCAGCTTCGTCTTGAGCACGCCATCTCGCATGCACAGAATAATAAATTTTGGCCCTTCCGCGCCGCGCGACGACAAGTAGGTGTTTAGTTCGTCTTCCGAAATCGGATTGTCAAACTCACCCCCACCGCCACCGGTCACAACCATGCCTTTCTTCAGGGTCTTGTAGCGTTTCCGATTCCAGAAGCCTTCGGTGAATTCAAATCCACACATCTCTCGCAGATTGATCTCGCCACGTTCGTGCAACACCACCAGATTAGGTATGCCGATTTCATCGGGTGAAGGCGTCTCGGAATCCACAAATGTGCGTACAGCGCGCATGGAGATGCGGTAGCCGAAGGCCCCGTGGTCGACACGCAGAGTGTCTTTAATGTTCTGGAGTTCTCCGCCGCTGTACTTGGCTTCGAGTAGCTTGCGCACGTAATCCCTGAGTTGCCTGCGGTTGTATTCCTCGATAATGTAGTCCAGCGTGTCTCCCAAAAAAGCAATGCGCGCAAGCGTAGCGATAAAATCGACAAGCCCCGTCCCGATCTGGATAAGCCCGTCCAGAATGCGGCGCCAGTCCAAAGTAAAGATGCCGGCGATCACATCCCACAAGCCGGTAAAGAAATCGCGAATGAAGCCGAGGACCGAAGCGACAATTTTGCAAACAGTCCGCACCACCCACTTGCCGACTTTGACGACTACCCAGTGAACGACTTTGACTAATGTCGTTACCAGCCAGCATAGCCAGCGCAACGGATGCCACCAGGGGCGTTTCTTACACTTCTCCTCGGTCTTTTTGACCCATTCTTCGACCGGCTTGGAGATTTTTTCCTCGATCCATTCTTGGGTTTCAACGCATTCGATTGCCATGATCTGCCCTCCGCTTTACTTGTGATCAAACGCCGAATTTCTATCCGGCGGCGAATCGCCGTGTATGCCCGCAGCCCAAGTCGGGCTTAGCGGGCGACGGGGTAATAAAAATCCTAGCAGGAACAACGAATTGCTGCGGTGGCGCTGCCCTGCGCGAGATGCTGCCGCGCTTGATCACCGCGATGATGCGTTGCATGCCACGTCCCGAGCGGCTATTGCGACTGGCGAACAACCATCATGGCTGTGGGAGAGGGCTAATCAGGCCATCGAACAAATCAGAGCCTGCCTCATCCATATCCAACACATTGACATCATTGAGGCTGTCGATATCGAACTGAAGAAATCTCTGCGGCATGATCGTCACTCCTGTTTTGTGTCAATTCACGAACACCCTTCCAACTACCCTCGCACCTGCTCGATGTATCGATCCATGCTGTGATCTTCGGCGTACTCGCGCATCTGGGCAGTCCAATCGGCCTGGGCATCAAACTTGAACCGATCCAGCAGGCGCAGCCATTGGCTTGGATCGAGCGAGGGTTTGCCCTCGGCGTCGAAATACAGCAGCCTGCCGACATGGCGGAAGCCCATTTCGCGGGGAGGCAGCCTGGGCACGATGTCGCGGTTGTTGACCACGCGCCAATGGAGCGGACCCAACCGACGATCGTAGTGCCTGGCGAATCCGCCATCGCCGACTCGCGGCTGGCCGAAGGTCACCACGCTGACGATCTCGATCGGTTTGCGTTCCGGAGAAACTGTGCGCTCGGACAGAGCATGGGCAGCCAGCGTCGCCAGGGCGCCACCCAGGCTGTGCCCTGTGATCACCAGTGGCAATGCCTGACTGTCGTCGAGGTAGCGAATCAAGTCGAGCCAGACCTCCTCAAGCGCTCGCGCGAAGCCCTGATGCACCTGACTGACATCATCACTCTGATTCTGCGCGCGCAATTCATCCGGTATCGGGATCAGTTTTCGATCGAGATCGGTCTTGATATCGCGTACCTGGGTCGGCTCGGTGCCACGAAACGCCAGCAGACGATAATGCTCGTTTTCGAAGACCACACCCTGGGTTCCGGTCTTCGGGCCGGACAGCCACAGCCTGCGCTGATACCGATCATCGACAAGTTCGGCCGGCACCTCGGCTGACGTGTCATCCGAGTGCGGCACATAGGCGAATCGTGCCAGGCTGGCGACAGCCTGCATCGGCACTGGGGTCGCCGGCACGCGCGTGGGCAACTCGCGTTCGTCCGGGGCACCGGCACGTCGGTCGCGCGCCGCCCGAACCGCGATCACCGAGCCGGCCGGTTCGGTCTGTACCGCTGCCCCGCTGACAGCAGTGGACTTCTCGGCAGTCTCGGCGGGTTTGATCGAGGTCCGGATGCGCATCAGTTTCTGCAGCGCGTTGAACCAGAAATCGGCCCCCATCATCAGGGCGAACACGGTCAGCAGATAGCCCAGGGCATCCCAGTCCGTGAGCGCCTCACCCAGTGACGGACCGGATTCCGACCAGCCGAGCAGGGGCATGGCCGAGAGTTCCGTGCGCAGCGCGGCTTCCGTCGTGGCCGGTGGCTGGCCTCGCTCAACCACGGCCTGCGCTTGCAATACCATTGCCTGCTGGATCGCCGGATTGCGATACAACTCGTTGCCCAGCCGAAAACTGTTGGCATTAGCCGCCAGCACGACCAGCAGGGCAATTGCGACCATGTACAGGTTGGTGCGCGCTTTGTACGGGCCAGCCATGCGCGCCATCGCGGTGTCGAACCAGTCGCCGATCCGCCGTTCCAGCAGATCTCGGTGACCGGCCAGATCATGGCTGGCCAGGCACACCACCCGACCGAATTCGTGATCATCGCACCACTCCCGACCTCGATTGCGCAGAGCCTGCCAGTCCAATGCCAACGACACGAAGGTCTCGGTCGGGATGTAGGC
>DIHI01000005.1:116675-121644 GCA_002420085.1 Lysobacterales bacterium UBA5700
TGCTTGGGTCACCGCGCGTCTTCAGGGCGGCAAATCCGGGCAGGCGGCAGAATTCGTCCAGGGTCGCCCGGCCCATGACACGAACCAGATGCCGCTCCAGGGCGTAGCCACGGCGGTTGAGGTAGTGACTGAGCGCCTCCAGCACGGCCGAGCAGACCAGGCTCAGCAGCAGGTAGATCAACACCAGGCCGATGGCAACATCCAGGATGGCGAGGTTCATGGCTGCTCTCCCGAACCCGTGCTCCCACCGCAGGGGGTCCATCCGAATCGATCGACCGAGCGGCCCTGACCCCGCGATCGAAATCCGTGCCGGTATCCCGACCGCCTCACCCACGCCGATCCGATCATGTTCGCCGAGCCTCCCTTCACCTGCCGCCAAGTACGCGCCAACACCCCAACTCGGAGTGTCGCCGGGAGACAACCGCCTCATCGGGCTGTCTCGACCGGCCGCGATCGGCACGGACGCCGAGCGGACCCTGCGGCGAATCTAGCCCGAACCGATCGCCGTATCCTGAATCACGTTCAGCCAGTGATCGGACATCGTTCGAGGGCTACGGCAGGCGGCGTGTGATGCTGTGGATGGGTCCACGACCCTTGTCCAGAGGCTCTTCGTTGACCTGGGAGAGGCATGCCTCGGGCAGGAGCGGCGCCACCCGAAAACATGAGCAGCCACACGATTCAGGATTCCCCGAATCGCGTTCAGTGTTGTGATCCACCCGCCGTGCGGCAGGCGGGAACACGGACGGCTGGGCGAGGCGACCGATGCCACCCGTGCATCTGCTGCGGTGACGCTGATCTCACGCCTTCAGCGTGCAGCCGTGGAGTGTGCTCTCAAGAATCGCGTGCGACAGGTGTGGTGGATTGGCGGATGACTTTGCGCCTGGCTGCGGCCGCTGTTTTCCATCCGGGCCCCTTTCGGGGGCGGTCGTTGAGCGGTTCGGCGGTCACCCTGCCACTGGCGACCACGATCGGACAACACCGCCCATACGCGATCGGCGACAGGATTCAGGCGGCGACTGGCTCGCCAGACACCGGCGCGGATCGGAGGTATGGGTCGCGGCTTGCCGAGCCCGATCAGTTGAGCCGTTGTCGCAATTGCGCGAGCAAGTGTGCGGCCGGGCCGCTGTCGATCGCGCTGCCTTCCGGGGTGACTGCCGATACTCGAACGCCATTGCCGGCCGGTTCGACGCGCACCAGGAACGCCTGGCCCTGGTAGCGCACCTCCTGGCTGCCGATCAGGGCCGATGCGGTGCCCAGTTCGACGCCCTCGATACGACCGAGCGCCAGACCGATCCGGCGGAAGGCACTGTCTTTCTCGTCATCCAGTTCAAACCCGGCCAGGCTGGTCTGGCTGGCCGCGCGCGTGGGCGGTGCGGACGAGCCGACGGCGGCCGGTGCGCGCCCCCCCGCGACCTGCGGGATCACCATCTGTGGATTGGCGCGCGGCGAATCGAGGTCGGGCGGCAATTCCAGCGGACGCTCTTCGGGACTCAGCTCGTAGGCGGCGGTTCGCTTGCCGCGGAACCAACCACATCCGGCCGTGGCGGCCAGAACCAGCATCAACGCCAGCCACAGCAGGCGGCGGGAAAGAGTCCGGCTTGCATGAAACATCGACATCTCCAGTCCAGAAATCATGGTGCGAAGTGAACGCGGCCGGGTCAGGCCGTAGCCTGGGCATCCGGCCCCGATTCGATCTCCGTGAGCGTGCCGAGCATAGCCCGAACACGATCGGCATGTGCATCGGACAACGGCAACAGGGGCAGACGCAGGCCGTGACCATAGCCGAGCGCGGCCAACAGAGCCTTAACCGGGATTGGATTCGGTTCGATCGCAAGAAACACATACAGGGCCGCGAGACGCTGATCGAGCGCTCTGGCGGCATCGCTTCGGCCCTGACAGGCCAGGTCGGCCAGCCGGCGGTAGGCGCGCGGCACCACATTCGAGGCCACCGAAATGACGCCATCGGCACCGGCCAGTGCAGTTTCGCAGAAAGTCGGGTCGTCACCACTGAGCAGTGCGAACTCGGCGCCGCGCAGTCGGCGCAGGCGCGCCCAGCGGGACGGATCGGGGACCGATTCCTTGAGTCCGACGATGCCGGGGTGCTCGGCCAGCACGGCGACCGTCTCTGGCTGCATGTCACACCCGGTCCGGGTCGGTACGTTGTAGGCCAGCACCGGCAGGCCACCGTGCTCGGCGACCGCGCGATAGTGTGCGATCAGGCCGTCTGGCGTCGGTCGAACATAGGGCGGGGTCACCACCAGGGCGGCATCGGCACCGCACTCGGCGGCAATCCGGGTCCGGGCGATGGTCGCGGCGGTGGCCGAGTGGCCGGTCCCGGCCAGGATCGGCACCTGCCCGGCGGCAATCGCCACTGCGTCGGCCAGGATCCAGCGAAACTCATCGACTTCGAGGGCGGCCGCCTCGCCGGTCGAGCCGGCCACCACCAGACCGGAACTGCCGGCGCTGATCTGGTCGCTGATCAGACGCCGCCAGGCCGGAAGATCGATCGCACCGGCGGCATCGAACGGGGTGGCGAGGGCGGTGATACTGCCTGTTAGCTTCACAACGACGATCCCGGTTGGCCGCAGCAGGTGGACGCGGCATGTTACTTGCGGCGTGAAGACGGTCGCAAGTATTCTGATGCCGGACTGGTGGCGCGTGATGCGCGGCCATCCGCGTCGGCCGGTATAGTGACGGCTCCCGCCCTTCATTGGATCACCCTCTTGAGCGACTCGGCTGCACGCCCCTCCCCCAACGAGAACCATCTCCTCATCAACGCCTACACCACGCATCCGGCGTCGCCGTTGTTGAGCGTGAGCCGGCGCATCAGCGAGAGCGGCTGCAATCTCACCGATGCCCGCCTGAGCACGGTCGGCCGCGACGTCTCGCTGACCGCCCTGGCGATCGGCTCCTGGGATGCGGTGGCCAAACTGGAGGCGATGCTGACCCGGCTGCAACGCGAGAACTGGCTCAAGCTCAACTGGTATCGCACCGGCGCCAAGGAGCCGCAGTCCAACCTGCTGCCCTACATCGTCGAGGTGATCGCCCAGGACAAGCCGGGCATCCTGTTTCAGTTGGCCGATTTCTTCGATCGCCAGAACATCACCATCGAGAACCTGCAAAGCCTGCGCTATCGCGCCATGCAGACCGGCGCCGACATGTTCTCGGCGCAGATCACGATCGGGGTGCCGGCGACCATGCACATCGCTGCGCTGCGCGATGATTTCCTGGAATTCTGCGACCACCTCAACCTGGACGCGATCATGGATCCGATGAAGTTCTGATCGGACCCTGCCCGCCGCCACTGCCCGACCCGACGGAGCCACGATGCTGGACATCGGCGACACGCTGCCCGAGCGCACCATCACCCTCGACGACGACCGTCAGGTCGGTTTCGACACCTTCACCGGCCAATGGCTGGTGCTGTACTTCTATCCGAAGGACAGCACGCCCGGCTGCACCGATGAAAGCCGGCAGTTTCGTGACCTGCACGATGCGTTCCGGGCGGCGTCGGCGGCGATCGTCGGGGTCTCGCGCGACTCGACCCGCTCGCACCGCAATTTCCGCAGCAAGCAGGAGTTGCCCTTCCCGCTGATCAGCGATACCGACGAAACCCTGTGCTCGGACTTCGGGGTGATCAAGGAGAAGAACATGTACGGCCGCAAGGTGCTGGGCATTGAACGCAGCACCTTCCTGTTCGATCCGGCCGGTGTGCTCCGCCATGCCTGGCGCGGGGTCAAGGTGGCAGGCCATGCGGCGGCCGTTCTGGAAACCCTGGATCGCCTCAAGCGCACGCCATGAACCTGGACACTCAGGGCCTGCCCGGCAGCAACCGGGAAACGACCGCCGGCACCGCCCGTCGCAAGCCGCGTCGCGCGCGTGAGGAGGCCGCCCAGGCCACCTGCATCTACGTGCTCGACACCAATGTCCTGATGCACGATCCGACCAGCCTGTTCCGGTTTGAAGAACATGATCTGTTCATTCCCATGGCCACGCTCGAAGAACTCGATGGCAACAAAAAAGGCATGTCTGAAGTTTCGCGCAATGCGCGCCAGGCCAGCCGCTACCTGGATGAAATAGTCGGCGCACTGCAGGCTGATATCTCCGCCGGCATTCCGCTGGCAACACATGGCGACAAATCCGCCAGCGGCAAGCTTTTTCTGCAGACGGAAGCCATCAGCGGCGAATTGCCGGCGCGCCTGCCCGGCGGCAAAGCCGACAACCAGATCATCGGCGTCGTCAAGCATCTGCAGGAAATACAGTCCAAACGACAGGTCATACTGGTGTCCAAGGACATCAACATGCGCATCAAGGCGCGTGCACTGGGACTCGCTGCAGAGGATTATTTCAATGACAAGGTTCTTGAAGACACCGATCTGCTCTATACCGGCGTCCGTGCGCTGTCGGCCGATTTCTGGAACACCCATGGCAAGGACATGGAATCCTGGCAGCAGGCAGGCCACACCTACTACCGTGTGCACGGCCCGCTGTGCACGGATCTGCTGGTCAACGAATTCGTTTACCTGGAAGGCGATCAGCCCTTCCAGGCCCAGGTCCGCGAGGTCAGCGGCAGGACCGCAATTCTGCAGACACTGAAGGACCACTCGCATCCCCGCAACAACGTCTGGGGTATCACCGCACGTAACCGTGAACAGAACTTCGCGCTCAATGCGCTGCTCAATCCCACCATCGATTTCATCACGTTGCTCGGCCAGGCCGGCAGCGGCGAGACACTGCTGACGCTCGCCGCCGGTCTGGTTCAGACGCTGGAAGACAAGCTGTTTTCCGAAATCATCGTCACCCGGGTCACCGTGCCGGTCGGCGAGGACATCGGCTTCCTGCCCGGTACCGAAGAGGAGAAAATGCACCCCTGGATGGGCGCGCTGGACGACAACCTGGACGTGCTCAACAAGACCGACGAGGAGGCGGGCGAGTGGGGCCGCGCCGCCACCCGCGATCTGATCCGCTC
>DIHI01000133.1:0-8031 GCA_002420085.1 Lysobacterales bacterium UBA5700
CGGTGCTGGAGTGGGTGCTGGGGGCTGAGTCTGGTTGCAGCGGGGACGTGGGTCCGGAGATTGGGATGCGTGAGTCGTAGAGGCCGAGAATCCCGCACTCAGGGACGTTGCTGGAGTCGGCCGTCGGCCAGATACTGCCAGGTTCGGGTGATGTGCAGGACATCGACGTTCTCGCTGTTCTGCGGCAAGGGCGCGAACGGTTGGGCCAGACGCACGGTGCGGATCGCCGCCTCGTCGAGCAGCGGCTGGCCGCTCGATCGGACCACATCGATCGACTGCACCGAGCCGTCGCGTGCGACCGCGACCGTCAACACCAGGCTGCCGGCCAGCCGCCGTCGGCGCACTTCGTCGGGATAGTTGAGATTGCCGATCCGTTCGACTCGGCGAACCCAGTCGCCGACGTAGCCGGCCCATTCGAACTCGCGGGTGCTGGCCGAGACGAACTTGCGGTTCGGCGATTTCGCCAGCAGTTCCTGTTCGCGTTCGATCTCGGCGGCCAGTCGGGCCATTTCCAGGCGCATCTCGGCCAGTTCCGCACCGCGCGGCAGATCGGTCTCCAGGGTCGGTTCGGCCTCGGCGTCCGGGCTGCGAGTCTGTCCCTCGGTGCTGACGATCGTCGTCAGCTCGGTCACGCTTGGGGTTGGTGCCTGCTCGATCGTCGGTTCCGGTGCGGCGCCCGGCTCCAGGCTTTCGATTGCCGCCGATTGCGGCGCCCGTGGTCGTTCGGCGCGCTCCGATTCACCGCCGCCGCGCTGGTTCGAGCGGGCCAGGAAATCGGCCTGCTCGGGCTCGCTCTCGCTGCGCGTGTGGCTGAGGATGATATCGAGCGTCGGCCGCACCGTCGCCGGTCGATCGACCGCGAAGCCGATCCCGAGGATCAGGATGCCGTGGGCGATCAGGGCCAGGGTCAGGGTGGCACCGAAGCGATCGGCGACCCCAGGCTGGCGCAGGGTGGGCGCCACCGCCGCAGCCACGGTCGGATCAGGCCCGCGCGAGACGTGTTTCGATGACATCGAACAACAGACCGGCAATGTTGATCCCGAACCGGGCATCCAGTTCACGCACGCAGGTCGGGCTGGTGACGTTGACTTCGGTGAGGTGCTCGCCGATCACGTCCAGACCGACCAGCAGCATGCCGCGACGGCGCATCTCCGGCCCGACCACGCTGGCGATCCGACGCTCGGCATCGGTCAGCGGCCGACCCTCGCCCCGACCTCCGACCGCCAGGTTGCCACGAAAGTCGCTGCCTTGCGGGATGCGTGCCAGCGCATAGGGAACCGGCTCGCCGTCGATCAGCAGGACGCGCTTGTCGCCATCGACGATGCGGGGCAGGAATTTCTGTGCCATCGCCGTTCGGCTGCCCCGAGCGGTCAGGGTTTCCAGGATCACTGCCAGGTTGGGATCATCTGGCGCGGTGCGGAAGATCGAATGGCCACCCATGCCATCGAGCGGCTTGAGCACGCACAGACCGTGCAGTTCGACGAACTCGCGCAGGGCATCGGCGCGTCGGCTGACCCGAGTCGGCGGACACAGATCAGGGAACAGCAGGGCGGCGAGTTTCTCGTTGAGGTCGCGCAGTCCACGCGGATCGTTGACCACCAGGGCGCCACGCTGCTGCGCGATCTCCAGAATCTGGGTGGCGTGAATGTAGTTGTCATCGACCGGTGGATCCAGGCGCATCAGGATCACGTCGAACGTCGACAGATCAACGCGCTGCACATCGCCGAGTCGGAACCAGTCACGTGGCGTGTCGTGGACGACGATCGGCGCGGCCAGCGCGACCGGATCGCCCTGGTCGAGCCCGAGACTGCCGGGGATGATGTAGGTCAGCTCGCAGGCCCGGCGCTGGGCTTCGAGCAGAAGGGCGAAACTGGTGTCCTTGATCGGTTTGATGGACGCGATCGGATCCATCACGATGGCGCAGCGAATCGGCATGTCGAGCAACTGTTGGCGATGACCTGCGCTATGCTAGCCCGAACCGATCGAGGTTGCTCGGACGCCGCGCTCACCGTTGCAGCAGAGGATGCGCTGAAAATGGTGTGGTGATCTCGGGTGGTGAGGGTCGATTCCGGGGAACGGCGGGTGTCGGCGCACACAGGCGTGTTCCGTGCGAGCAAGTGTGACGGGCTTAACAGTTTTTTGTGGCCATCTTGACACACTGGCTTCGAGTTGGATGATATGACTATCCGGGAAGTGCCTGTTTTGGTTGGTCATCAGTCAAGTCTCGAAATCGGGGGTAAGGGTGAGCGGTTCGAGCGGACGGATTCGTTCGTAATTCGTGCTGTTGCGGTGCTGTCGGCCCGCAGGGCAGGGTCCATTTAGGAGGTCAGATGGAAACAAACCAAAGCGGCAGCCTGGCGGGTCTCAGGGTCATGGTCATCGATGACTCCAAGACCATTCGGCGCACCGCAGAAACCTTGCTGGCGCGCGAGGGCTGTCAGGTCGCGACCGCGACCGACGGCTTCGAGGCGCTGGCCAAGATCGCCGACCAGAAGCCGCAGATCGTGTTCGTCGACATCATGATGCCGCGCCTGGATGGCTACCAGACCTGTGCCCTGATCAAGAGCAACAGCGAATTCCGTTCGGTACCGGTGCTGATGCTCTCCTCGAAGGATGGCCTGTTCGACAAGGCACGCGGCCGCATCGTCGGCGCCCAGGAGTACCTGACCAAACCGTTCACGCGCGACGAGCTTCTGTCCGCGATTCGCAAACACGTCGCCCTGCCGGCGGCGAGCTGAAGGAAAATCCATGGCTCACATACTTTTGATTGAAGACTCGCCGACCGATACCCGGGTGTTCACCACCATGCTGGAGCGCAACGGCTATCAGGTCAGCGTTGCCGGCACTGCCGAGGACGGCCTCGAACTCGCCAAGCAGGTCAAGCCCGACCTGGTGATGATGGACATCATTCTGCCGGGCATGAATGGCTTTCAGGCGACGCGCGCGCTGTCGCGCGATCCCGACACCAGCCATATCCCGGTCATCATCGTCAGCACCAAGGGCATGGAGACCGACAAGGTCTGGGGCATGCGCCAGGGTGCCAAGGACTACGTGGTCAAGCCACCGGAAGAGAAGGATCTCATCAACCGCATCCAGACCCTGATCGGCCAGGTCTGAGGCGAATGTGGCCATGATCGCGGCAGACCTGGCTGCGCCGGAATCGGTTCCCGCCATCACGGGACCGTTCGCGACCCTGCTCGAATTCGAGCGGCTCAGTCTGGCGCACCGGCCGGGTCGCCCCGATCTGGTCCAGGCCGAGGGTCACTATCGCGGGGTTGCCTATCGGATCGGCGGTTTCCGGCTGGTGTCGGACTTCTCCGACATCCTGGAAATTCTCACGGTTCCAGCGATCACCCCGGTGCCCGGCGCCGACGACTGGATGCTGGGCATCGCCAATGTACGCGGCAATCTGGTGCCGGTGGTCGATCTGCGGCGATTCCTGCTGGGTGAGCGCAGTCTGGTCTTCGACGGCCAGCGAATGTTGTTGATCCGTCAGCAGGGTGGCAATGTTGCGGTGCTGGTCGATGAATTCTTCGGCCAGCGTGGCTTCGTAGAGGATGAGCGCATTGATGCGCCGACGGAACAGGAGCGGTATCCGCGTCTGACCGGGTTCGTCGCCCGGAGCTATCAGGTGGGCGGGCACGATTGGAGCGTTTTCGATCTCGCGCGGTTGACGCGCACCCCCGAGTTCAGGCAGGCGGCGCACTAGTGCCGGTCGGTCGGTCATCACAGATGAGGAAGTTTGAAAGATGAGCACGGTCAAGGGCGGCATCAGGGATCCCGAAGGGCGATCCGGCATCAACTTCTGGGCTGCTGCGCTGTCTCTGGCGTTGCTGCTGTTCGGTCTCAACTTCTACCTGACCGGTCAGCGCAATACCGAGGAAAGCCAGGCGCGCGATCTCATCGCCGAGCTTCAGGTGCTGTCCCAGCAGGTCGCCAAGTTCTCGGCGGAAGCGGCAGCCGGTGGCTTCGAGGCATTCGCCGGTCTTCGCCAGACCCGCGAGCGGGCGACCGCCATTCTGACCAGCCTCAAGGAAGGCGATGCCGCCACTGGCCTGCCGTCCTACGCTCAGACACCGGGTGTTGCCGAACCACTGTCCCGCCTCAACCAGACTTGGGTTCCGATCGACGACAACGTCGGTCGAATCCTCGATCGTGAGGAACTGGTTCTCAATCTGTCCGATACCGCGACCGAATTCTCCAGTGCGATTCCGGTGCTTCAGGCCAAGATGGACGAAGTGGTCCGGGCGATGTCGATCTCCGGTGCCGCCAGTTCGCAGATCTACATCGGCGCCCAGCAACTCGTCCTGGCCGACCGCATGATCCGCTACGTCACCCAGATCCTTCAGGGTGGCGCCAGCGCGGTCTCGGCCGCTGACCGCCTGTCGCGCGACAGCGCCCGATTCGGGCAGGTGCTGGATGGCTTGGCCGAAGGCAACGATGCCATGAACATTCGCCGGGTCGGTGCCGCCGAGGCCGGACCGGTGCTCGACGACGCCCGTACCCAGTTCAGCCAGATGCAGCCCAATGTGGCGATGATGCTGGAAGCCTCGGCCGACCTGTTCGAGGTGAAGGAAGCGGCCAGCCTGATCTTCCAGGATTCGGAAATGCTGCTCACCCGCGCGCGGGAACTCAACGCCGCGTTCGGCGCCCTGCCTGAGACCCGTCTGTTCCCCAGTCTGCTGGTGGCGATCATCGTCGGCGGTACCGCCCTGGTCTCGCTGTTCGGCTTGGTGGTGTCGCTGTTCCGCGATCAGACCCGCCGATTCCGCAAGACCCAGGAAGACAACCAGCGCAACCAGGAGGCGATTCTGCGCTTGCTGGACGAAATGGGGTCGCTCGCGGAAGGCGACCTGACCGTGAAGGCGACCGTTACCGAGGACATCACCGGGGCAATCTCGGACTCGATCAACTACACGGTCGATGAGTTGCGACGACTGGTCGGAACCATCACCGAGACCTCGGTGCAGGTCGCAGCCGCCGCCCAGGAAACCCAGGCGACCGCCATGCAACTGGCCGAGGCGGCCGAACATCAGGCGCAGCAGATCAACTCGGCATCCAACCAGATCACCGACATCGCCAACAGCATTCTGCAGGTCTCGAAGAATTCCGCCGAATCGGCCGAGGTGGCGCAGCGTTCGGTGCGAATCGCCGCCAACGGCGCCGAGGTGGTCCGTCAGACCATCGACGGCATGGACTCGATTCGCGACCAGATCCAGGAAACCTCGAAGCGAATCAAGCGGCTGGGTGAAAGCTCGCAGGAAATCGGCTCGATCGTCGAACTGATCAGCGACATTGCCGAACAGACCAACATTCTGGCGCTGAACGCCGCCATTCAGGCGGCATCGGCAGGTGAGGCCGGCCGTGGATTCGCGGTCGTGGCGGACGAAGTGCAGCGACTCGCGGAACGCTCCTCCAACGCCACCAAGCGAATCGAAATGCTGGTCCAGACCATTCAGTCCGATACCAACGAAGCGGTCAGCTCGATGGAGCAGACGACCGCTGAGGTGGTCAGCGGTGCCCGCCTCGCCGAGGACGCCGGTCTGGCCCTGATCGAGATCGAAAAGGTGTCGAACGACTTGGCAGGCTTGATTCAGAGCATCTCCGAGGCAGCCCGCCAGCAGTCCGGTGCGGCGACCTCGATCACTTCGACCATGACGGTCATCGAGGAGATCACCAGTCAGACATCCCAGGGTGCCAGCCAGACTGCCGAATCGATCGGCAACCTGGCCCAGTTGGCCGCCGACCTGCGACGCTCGGTCGACGGCTTCAAACTCCCCGGATGATCGCAGTGACGGCTCGGTTCCGCTGGATCGAAGCCATCACCCGCTGTGCCTCGCGGCACGTCGTACATCGAGCTTGAGAGCGCCGGAATGCGGCTTCATCACGACATCGGATTCACCCCGCTGGCCTGGGTCAAGCCCGAGCTTGACGAGATCATGCGGCTCGCCCGACGCTCGCTCGAAGACTACTTCGAGAATCAGGCCGACGACAGCGCGATGCGCTATTGCGCCAGCCACCTGCATCAGGTGCAGGGCTCGTTGCGCATGCTCGAACTGCGCGGCGCGGCGATGGTTGCAGCGGAAATGGAACGGCTGGCCGAAGCCCTGATCGACGGTTCGATCGGCGATCGCGACGAAGCCTTCGCCGTGCTGATGCGCGGCATCGTCCAGTTGCCCGATTATCTGGAACGCATCCAGTCCGGCTTCCGCGACATTCCCCTGGTCTTGCTGCCGCTGATCAACGACCTGCGCCAGGTGCGCGGGGATGTCGGCTTGGCCGAGAGCACGCTGTTTGCACCGGATGTGAGCCGGCCGCTGCCCTCGCACGTGCAGGAGGGGGTGGTCAGCCTGCCGCTGGTGGTGCGTCAGAAGCGTCTGAGTGCGGTTGCCGGTGCGATCGGTGAAGCCTTGGCCATGCTGGCCCAGCCGGACCAGCGCAGCGTGGCTGCCGAGCAACTGGCCGAGCGGGCTGCCGAGGGCCGCCTGCTGGCGGTGGACGACGGATTCCGCAAGCTGTTCTGGGTGATCGAGCGGCTGGCACGGGCGATTTCTGCCGGGGTGATCGATCCATCGTCTGCCATCATCGAGGCATTGGCCGAGGTCGAACGACCGATCGTCAGCCTGGGTCTGGTCGATCATGAATTGCAGCGACCCGAGCCGCCGTTCGAGGCGGTCCAGCACCTGCTGTACCACGTTGCTCATGCCCCGCGCGGCGATGCCGGGCTCGACGAGGTGCGACGCTGCTTCGAACTCGACGCCTACCTTCCAGAAGAGCGCGAGATCGAACACGCGCGCAGCAGCCTGGGCGGCCACAACAAAGCCTTGCTCGGCACCGTCACCGGTGCCATCAAGGAAGACCTACTGCGGGTCAAGGACGCACTCGATCTGCACATGCGCAATGTCGGCGCCCCGATCGATGCGCTCGGCAGTCATGTGGTGACCCTGGCCGGAATTGCCGACACCCTGAACATGCTCGATCTGGCCGTTCCCCGCCGTGTCGTGCTGGAACAGAAGAGCCTGCTGGAAGCGTTGGTCGAAGGACGGCGTCCGGTCGAGGAGTCGGACCTGCTCGATATCGCGGGCGCCCTCCTGTACGTGGAATCTTCGCTTGACGACCAGGTCATGCGACTCGGCGGCGGTTCGGCCGATGCTGAGACGGCGCCGGATGTCGAGGGCACACCGATCCCAGCCTCCGAGGCGCGTCAGGTGCTGGATACCCTGGTGCGTGAGGCATTGACCAATTTCGCCCAGGCCCGGCAGTGCTTCGTGGCATTCATCGAGACCGGCTGGGACTGGTCGCAACTGGCGGACGTGCCGCATCTGCTCGGCGAGGTTTCGGGTGCCTTGCGCATCCTGCAGATCGAGCAGGCGCCGACCTATCTCGATGCCTTGGCGCAGTTGACCCGCGTGCAACTCATCGAGCGGCATCGGATCCCCGAATCCGCTGAACTGGACGCTCTGGCCGATGCCCTGTCCAGCCTGGAATACTTTCTCGAAGCCCTGAGCGAACGACGCGGCGGACGAGATCGCATCCTGGAAACCGCCCGTGACAGCCTGGCCGTCCTGGGCATTCACGATGGCCAGGTGGACTTCGATGACCTGACAGCGACGATAGGGCACGATCACGCGACATCGGATGCTGATGCCGCTGTAGAGACCGATGGCGATGCCCTCGGGTCGGCGTTGCCATCCACGCCGGAATCGGTGTTGCCGCCGGAGCTCGACCCGCTCGCGCCCGCGCCCGCGACCGGTGCCACGGTCGAGACAACGCCGGCCGACCCGATCGCCGATGCCATCGAGGCCATGGATGATCTGCCGGATCGCGTGGCATCGGTCGTCGAAGTCGCGATCGAGACCACGGTCGAAACCACGGTTGAAGCGGCCGTCGAAGCCGCGATCGAAGCTGCGGATGAATATCCCGGCGGCGGGCCGATCGTCGAGCCGCCAGCAACCGCCGTTGCCGAACCCGAATCGCAGGTCGAAACCCGTGTCGAGTCGGTAGTTGAGCCTGTGGCCGAGTCGGTGGCCG
>DIHI01000133.1:8166-10081 GCA_002420085.1 Lysobacterales bacterium UBA5700
CGGCACCGGCTGCCCCGGCCCGACCCGCCACCGGCTTCCAGGTGGTCAATGAGGATATCGACGACGAAATTCGTGAAGTCTTCCTCGAAGAAGTCGAGGAAGAAGTCCAGAGCTTCGAGGGCCTGTTCGCCCAGTGGCGCAACAGCCCGGACGACATGGGCCAGTTGCGGCCGATCCGGCGGATTTTCCACACTCTCAAGGGCAGTGGCCGACTGGTCGGCGCCCTGACCCTCGGCGAATTCGCCTGGAAGATCGAGAACGCCCTCAATCGTGTGCTCGAAGGCAAGCGGCCTGCCTCGGCGGCCGTGGTTGCCATGCTCGATGCCGCGCAATCGCGTCTGCGGACACTGCAATCGATGTTGGCCGGCGCAGCGGTCGATCCCGAGTCCATCCGCGCCCTCGAAGTGGTCGCCGATCGCATTGCCGAGGGTGAGGATGCCTTCCTGCCCGAGCCGCAGGATGTGCCGTTGTCGGCCGAGACCGTGTCCGAGCAGGATTCGGGGATCACCGAGGCCGAGCCGGTGGCGATCGAGCGCGAAGCCGGTGCCGTCGACGCGATCACGCTCGAAGTGCCGGAGGAAGAGGGGGTGCCGGTCGAGATCGACCCGGTGCTCCAGGAAATCCTGGTCGCGGAAATCTCCGGCCATCTCGACACCTTGCGCGACTGGCACGAGGCGGCCAGTCGGCAGCCGCTGGCCGCCACCGATGCCCTGCTGCGGGCGGTTCACACCATCAATGGCGCGTGCGCCATGGCCGAGGTGCCGCTGGTGACCGAACTGACCGTGCCGCTGGAGGGCTGTGTTCGCCGCTTGCTGGCCCGTCGTGAACCGGTCGCGGGCGATGGTCTGGCGCTGCTTGGTGAGGCACTGACCGCACTTGAAGACAGCGCTGCCCGGCTGGTCTGGGCACGGCCCCGCCTGGTCGGATTCGGGGATCTGCCGCAGCGCCTGGAAGCGTTCCGCGACAGTCTGCCCGAGGCGGCCATGCCGATTCCGGGGGCATTCGATAACGAGATCGCCGATCTCGTGACCGAGGAGATCAGCGCCGAAGCGCCGGCTGCCGAAGCGCCCGCCATCGTCGAGCCCGCCGTTGAAGAGCGTGCTGTTCACGAGCAGGCTGTTCACGAGCAGGCTGGTGCCGAATCGGCGCAGCCCGAACCGCCGCTGCTGGCCGAACTGGAAAGCGATGCCATTTTCGCGGCACTGCCTGGCGATCTCAACGACCTCACTGACGCGGCCCCGACTGATTTCGATCTCGAAGCCGAGGCACATACGCCACGCGACGCCGATGACGAATCCTGGCGGCCGATCACGGCAGATGACAGCCGCGAAACCGCGACCCTGCCGACGCCGCCTGAGGGCGTCGAAGGCGAATCCCTCGCCGGCGACTGGAATCTGGAAATCGAGCCTGCTGAGATCGACCCGCAGACGATCGCGCCGCTCGATCTGGGCGGCTCGACTGAGCCTGGGTCGGAGCCCGAGACAGACACGGCTTCCGAGGATGACTTGATCCTGGCAGGTGACGGCATCGACCTGCTCGACCCGGCGGCCATGGCCGAGTTCGACCGTCTGATCCGCACGTTTGCCGATACCGAATCGGAACAGGCGCCCGGTGAGGCCGAATTCTCGCCCTCGGGCTCACTCGCCTGGGAGAGCACGGAAGCCGTTGGCGAGGTCGAGTTGGAGCCGTTCGACGTCAACGATCCGGCGGCCCTGGCCGGCCTGGAGCACGCCGACCGTGCAGAATCCGAGCCGGCCAGCGACCCGTTGATCCCAGTGACCGAGTCGGATGGCATCTACAGCCCGGATGAACTGGCCGAACTGGATGCCCTGTTCGCTGCCGAAGCCGATCCGGATGGTCACGCTGCTGCGGTGTCGGTCGATGCCGAGCGTGCCGAAGCCGAACGGGCCGAAGC
>DIHI01000133.1:10388-12228 GCA_002420085.1 Lysobacterales bacterium UBA5700
GAAGCCGAACGGGCCGAAGCCGACGTGGCCGTCAGCCCAGACCATCCGATGGTCGAACCGAGCCGGTCCTTGGTTGCCGCCGAAGATGAGGCGGATTTGCCGCTGGACACCGGCGACCTCGATCTCGATCTGGTCGATATCTTCGTCGAGGAATCGCGCGACATTCTCGACAGTGCCGACACCCTGGTCGCCAAGTTGCGTGACGCACCGGGCGAGCGCGAACCGATCGTCGGCCTGCAACGAGATCTGCACACGCTCAAGGGCGGTGCCCGCATGGCCGGCATCTTCGCCATCGGCGAACTCGGCCACATCATGGAGTCCCTGCTCGAAGCGGTTGCCGAGGGCCGTCGCGAGTTGAATCGTGAGGGTGTGCGGCTGCTGGAAGCCGGGCTCGATCGATTGCACCAGATGTCCGATCGGATTGCCGCGCGGCGCGCGGTGTCGCTGCCGGTCGATCTGGTGGCGCGATTCGAGGCGATGGTTCGGGGCGAGGCGGTCAGCCTGCCCGAGGAACCGACCGCCGTTGCCCAGCCCGCCACCCGACCGGTGCCGGCCGCGTTGTCGCAGCCGATCGCCGCCGAGGATCTGCCGGCCGATGACGAAACTCCTGGCATCCGAGCCCCCCAGGAACAGGTGCGCATCCGCGCCGACCTGCTCGACCGGCTGGTCAACTATGCCGGTGAGGTGGCGATCTACCGCTCGCGACTGGAGCAGCAGTTGGGCGGCTTCCGGAGCAACCTCAACGAATTCGAGCAGACCAACATCCGTCTGCGCGAACAGCTTCGCAAACTCGACATCGAGACCGAAGCGCAGATCATGGCCCGTTACCAGCGCGAGCCGGAGAGCGTCGATCAGGCGTTCGATCCGCTGGAGATGGACCGCTTCTCGACCTTGCAGCAGCTCAGTCGCGCGCTCGCCGAATCGGCTGCCGACCTTTCCTCCCTGCAAACCACGCTGGAAGACCTGACCCGGCAGTACGAAGCCCTGCTGCTCCAGCAGTCACGGGTCAGCACCGACTTGCAGGAAGGGTTGATGCGCACCCGCATGGTGCCCTTCGAGGCGGTCGTGCCACGCATGCGCCGTGTGCTGCGGCAGGCCGCTGGCGAACTGGGCAAGCAGGTGCAGTTGCGGGTCGAAGGCGCCCAGGGCGAAATGGACCGCAACGTCCTCGATCGCATGACCGCGCCGCTGGAGCACATGCTGCGCAATGCCATCGCCCATGGCCTGGAAACCCCCGAGCAGCGCGCGCGCAGTGGCAAACCGGAAGAGGGCACGGTCACCATCGCGATCCGACGCGAAGGATCGGAAGTGGTGATCATGGTGGCCGATGATGGTCGCGGCCTGAACGCCGATGCCATCCGGCGCAAGGCGATCGAGCGAGGACTGCTCGGTGCCGATGCCGAAGTCAGCCGCAGCGAACTGTTTGCCTTCATCCTGCAAACCGGCTTCAGCACCGCCGCCGAGGTCAGTCGTCTGGCGGGCCGTGGTGTCGGCATGGACGTGGTCCACAGTGAAATCCGCCAGCTCGGCGGAGCCTTGCAGATCGACTCCGAACCCGGTCGGGGCACCCGCTTCACGATCCGTCTGCCGTTCTCGATGGCAGTTACCCAGGCGGTGTTCGTGCGCATCGGCGAGATCATCCATGCCGTGCCGATCGCCTCGGTGCGCGGCGTCGGCCGCATTTCCCGAGAGGCATTGACCGAACAGTTGGACAAGGGCGATGCCACCTACCGCTATGCCGGTGAGACCTATCCGATTCACGACCTCGGGCTCCTGCTCGGGCACGGCCCGGCCAGGGCCAGCGAGAGCTTGCAGATTCCCTTGCTGCTGGTCGGCTCCG
>DIHI01000133.1:12356-12533 GCA_002420085.1 Lysobacterales bacterium UBA5700
CGGCGCGACCATCATGGGCGACGGCAGCGTGGTCATCATTCTCGACGTGGTGCCCCTGGTGCGCCGGGTGGTCGGCCATGCCGAAATCCCGGTTCCGGTGGAAGCCGAGAGCGAGGCAGTCGTCCGCAGTGTTCCGTTGGTCATGGTGGTCGATGATTCGATCACCATGCGCAAGGT
>DIHI01000059.1:0-169 GCA_002420085.1 Lysobacterales bacterium UBA5700
CTATGAGGTTGAGGCACGCATATCATGTTCAGGTTATGAAAGGACGCTTTACTCCGAACGACGCCCGCTAACTTCTTCCGCTATAAATTCATCAGATAGAGTGATCATGATCCCGCGACAATAGCGCCGAACGAAGCAAAAAAATACTCGTTCCGACGCGTAGCTAACA
>DIHI01000059.1:412-5780 GCA_002420085.1 Lysobacterales bacterium UBA5700
GTGACGAATAAATCAGACTTTCCTTAGAGCTCTCATGAACGCATCTGATATCTCCGCCATTCTGGGAATTTCTGGCCCCCTATTTGCTGCCGTTGGCGCTGGACTGTTGGCGTATGACGCCCTCCAAGGCCCAATGCAAACTCACCGCCTACGAAAGTTCCAGACACGAGCCGAGGGCGTGCTCTCCATACATCGGTATCTGAGTACGACCTATCCGAGTCCCCCATACACAGAGAAAGAGGTATCCGAAGCCAAAGCAAAACTCGAAAAGGAGCGCGATGAGAAATTGGCTCAACTCCAAGCCGAGGCAGCAGCTTCCGATATTGAGTACCGCTTACTCGTATCGAATTTGGCCTTTTGGGGCTTTCTACTCGTTGCCATCGGAAGTCTTGCTCAGGGTGTCTCAGCATGGATTGCCTGCTGACCCGTTTTTCTAACATGGTGCTCAAAGGGACGTGCCGCCTTATGGCGTTTTTAAAGTTTTGTACTATATCAAGCTTTGGGGTTTCGTTTAACGTCCGTAAGCGGCGCGCCCCTTAGCTCTACGTTAGGCTCAAAATTACTCAACGGAATAAATATGAGAAAAGTATTTATCAGCAAGGGTACTGTTGCAACAGATGCACAAAGAGCATTTGTTGATGCTGTGCTGGAAATGCTTGATACAGTTGGTATGTCTGCACGAATCATGTACGAGAACGAGTGGTCGCATGAGCAGCCACTGAGAGCTATTAAAAAAGTAATGAGAGAGTGCGATGGCGCAGTAATAATAGCTTTTACTCGCACTCAATTTGATGAAGGCGTAGAGCTCAAAAAGAACCGGGTCATTCCAATATCTAATATTAAACTACCAACTACGTGGAACCATATTGAAGCCTCCATGGCTTACTCTTTTGATCTCCCCATTTTGGTTGTGGCTGAAAACGGTCTTAAGCCTGAAGGGCTCATTGAAAATGGCTACGACTGGAGGGTCTATTGGACTGATCTGCACCCCGATGTTGTGAAATCCGATAGCTTCAAAGGTTTCCTTCAAAGTTGGAAGAAATCTGTAGAAGAGAAAAAGCCAACTTCCTTAAGTGCTGAAGTGGATCTATCCAAAGTTAGTGTTGGGAAGTTGGTCTCGATGTTATCACTACCCCAGCTATGGAGCTTGGTTGGAGTTCTTGCAACAGTCATCGCCTTGATAGCAAGTAGTTCATATAAGTTAGGGGCTGGCAAGTGGCCATGGCAATAAGAGCCTAAAAAACAAATCCAGTCGACGCAAAAAAGCGGCGCGACTGATTAAGGCGTTAGAACTCACATGGAAGATCCGGAAGCTGCGGTGAGGAGTGCGGCGATGCGTGTGCTGTCGTCGGGTCGAATGCGCGTTCCCACGATGGTCATCACCCCGCCGCAGCAGGGGCGATGCTGCGACGGACATTCCTTGGGCGGTGGCGTGAGGCGGCCGGGGTCGAACTTGAGTAGCAGGTGCAGCTCGGGGAATCTGTCCCAGTGCGCGGGAGGTATCAACCACAGGCACTGCCCGGGGCGCCTCCCGACTGATACCCTTCGGCGATCGGCAACCGGTCGATGCTGAGGGGGGTTCATGTCGGACAATCAATTCGCGTTGCTGCGCCAGCGGCGGTTCCTGCCGTTCTTCCTGGTGCAGGCGCTGGGGGCGTTCAACGACAACGTCTTCCGCAGCGCTTTGGTGATCCTGATTGCCTTCAAGGCCGCCGATCTCAGTAGCCAGGAGATCAACCTCTGGTCCAACCTGGCGGCGGCCCTGTTCATCCTGCCGTTTTTCCTGTTCTCGGCGATCGCCGGACAATGGGCCGAGAAATTCGAGAAGGCCCGTTCGATCCGGCGCATCAAGGCACTCGAAGTGCTGATCATGTTGTTGGCGGCGGTTGGCTTCTGGATGCAGTCACTGCCGTTCCTGCTCGGTGTGCTGTTCCTGATGGGCACCCAGAGCACCCTGTTCGGGCCGATCAAGTACGCCATCCTGCCGCAGGCACTGCGTTCGGAAGAACTGGTCGGCGGCAACGCCCTGGTCGAGGCCGGAACCTTCCTGACCATCCTGCTCGGCTTCCTGTGCGGTGGTCTGTTGATGGCCCTCGATGACGGTCCGCTGTGGAGTTCGGTCGCGGTCGTGGTGGTCGCAGCGGCCGGCTATCTGGCCAGTCGTCATGTCCCCGAGGCACCGGCGGTCGCACCCGACCTTCGCATGAACTGGAATCCGATCGGCGAAACCGTGCGCATCATCGGCTTCCTGCGCGGCAATCGAGCGGTATTGAACGCCGTCCTCGGAGTGAGCTGGTTCTGGTTCTACGGCGCCATCTTCCTGGCGCAACTGCCCAACTACACGCGCGAATTTCTCGGCGGCAACGAGCAGGTCGCGCCGCTGGTGCTGACCCTGTTCTCGCTCGGCATCGGCGCCGGATCGCTGTTGTGCGAGCGATTGTCCGGTCGACGGATCGAGATCGGCCTGGTGCCGCTCGGCGCCTTCGGCCTGACCGTGTTCGGTCTTGACCTGTATTTCGCCCGTCCGGATGCGGTCGCCGCAACGGGCCTGAGCGCCCTGGAGTTCGCCCGGACTCCGGGCAATCTGCGGATCATGGTCGATCTGCTGCTGATCGGATTCTCCGGCGGCTTCTTCATCGTCCCGCTGTATGCCCTGATCCAGCAGCGTGCCGAACGCACCCGACTGTCGCGGATCGTCGCCGCGCTGAACATCCTCAATGCCCTGTTCATGGTCGCCGCCTCGCTGCTGGCCATGGCCCTGTTCGCGGCAGGCTTCAACATCCCGGAGGTGTTGCTGGTGACCGCCGTGCTGAACGCCCTGGTCGCGGTCTACATCTTCACCCTGGTGCCGGAATTCCTGATGCGCTTCGTGAGCTGGCTGCTGGTCGGCCTGCTGTATCGCATCCGCATCGATGGCGCCGATCGCGTCCCCGAGGACGGGCCGGCCCTGATCGTCTGCAACCACGTCAGCTACATGGATGCCCTGATCGTGATGGGCGCGGTCAAGCGGCCGGTGCGGTTCGTCATGTACCACCGGATCTTCGACATCCCGGTGCTCAAGTGGGTATTCCGGACCGCCCGCTGCATCCCGATCGCCCCGGCCAGCGAGAACGCCGACCTGCGTGAACGCGCCTTCGCCGAGGTCGAGGCCGCCCTCGCCGCTGGAGAAGTGGTCGGCATCTTCCCGGAAGGCGCACTCAGTGCCGATGGCCAGATCGCTCCGTTCCGTCCCGGCGTCGAACGGATCCTGGCCACTCGACCGGTGCCGGTCCTGCCCCTGGCCCTGCGCGGCATGTGGGAAAGCATGTGGAGCCGGCGCGACTCGGCCCTGCGGCGCGCCCGCCTGCCACGCCGTTTCCGTGCCACCATCGAGCTGCTGGCCGGCGACCTGCTGCCCGGCCACGGCACCGACGCCGCCACCCTCGAACGCGAGGTTCGGCGATTGCGCGGTGATGCCGCGTGAGGTTGGCCAATGTTCGGCACGCCAGCCTGACCAGGTTCGGCCAGCGCATGGCGAACCGTGTCCGGAGGCATCGGTCGACCCGAAGGCCATAGGATATCGACAGACACCCCGCCGGTCATGGCCGCTGGGGTCAAATGGGCCACACGGATGGAGCACGCATGAGCGGAAAGCGCAAGACCCCTCGGACGAGTACCGAAACCACTACCGAGAACACCGATCGCATCAAGGAGCGTCGCTGGATGCGCGACGCCTTCATCGACGTGCAGGCCGAGTTGGACATCAAGATCAAGCGCGCATCCGGATCGATCAAGCATGGGGGTCAACAAGGCGCCGTCAACGAAGACAACTGGCTGGAAATTCTGCGGGCCTATCTGCCCGATCGCTACGAGGTGGACAGTGGCACGATCATCGACAGTCGCGGCAGTCGCAGCGACCAGATCGACATCGTCATCCATGACCGCCACTTCACCCCGACCCTGCTGAACCAGCAGCGGCATCGCTACATCCCGGCCGAAGCGGTGTATGCCGTGTTCGAGTGCAAGCCGCACATTGACAAGGCGTATCTCGACTATGCCGGCAACAAGGCGGCCAGCGTGCGCCGACTGCATCGGACCTCGATCCCGATCCCGCATGCCGGCGGGGTCTACCCGGCCAAGCCGCATAACGAGATATTGGCCGGCATCCTGGCCGAGCGCTGCGACTGGCAGGACGGCATGGGCGAGTCTTTCCAGAAGCACCTCCCTCGTACCGGCCTGGAGCGGCTGGATTGCGGTTGCGCCCTGAACCATGGCGCATTCGAGTTGCACCCGGAGACCGGCCTGAGCGTGGTCCCTGCCGGCGGTGCCCTGATGTACTTCCTGTTCCGGCTGCTTTCACGCTTGCAGAGCCTGGGCAGCGTCCCGGCCATCGACTGGTTGGCCTACGCCGAAATACTGCGGGACTGATGGCGCTCGGCCCTGGCGGAGTCCGCGCACTGGTCGTCCGAGCGGGGTCGTGGTTCAATGCCGGGGTGAAGCGGGGGTGCCCGGTGTGTGCGGGCTGAGAAAGACCCTTGGAACCTGGCCGAGTGGGTGAAGCTGTGGCGGCGTGGTCGCCGTGCGAGTTCTCACCGGTGGAGGGAAGCTTCCCGGCCCGATCGGCCGGTGCATGCATTCCGGCATTCCCGCTCCGTGCCGTTGCGATGCTCGCATCGCAGCGGCCCCGCCCATCGTGTTTCCGGAGCCCGCACTGCATGAATGCCATTCCTTCCGACCTGGTTCGCCAGACCCAGGCGCTGTCCGAATCCGTGACCGGTCCGATCCCCGGCTCGCGCAAGATCCATGTCGCCGGGTCGCGTGCCGATCTGCGGGTGCCGATGCGCGAGATCGCCCTGAGCGACACGCCCAAGGTGTTCGGTGCCGAGCACAATGCACCGTTCGTGGTCTATGACACCTCGGGGCCATACACCGATGATGCAGCGCAGATCGATCTGGTGGCCGGACTGCCCGCCCTGCGCGCCGGCTGGATCGCCGAGCGCGGCGACAGCGAAGCCCTGGTCGGGCTCAGTTCGCACTATGGCCGGTTGCGAGCCGAGGATCGCCGGCTCGATGCGGTCCGCTTCCCGACGATTCGACCGCCTCGGCGCGCCCTGGCCGGCGCCAATGTCAGTCAGATGCACTACGCCCGGCGCGGCACGGTCACCCCGGAGATGGAGTTCATCGCCATCCGTGAGAACCAGCGTCGCGAGGCCCTGGCCGCGACCCTGGCACGCCAGCATCCGGGCCAGTCGTTCGGCGCCGCCCTGCCCGCCGTCATCACCCCGGAGTTCGTGCGTGACGAGGTGGCCCGAGGCCGGGCGATCATCCCGTGCAACATCAACCATCCGGAATCCGAGCCGATGATCATCGGCCGCAACTTCCTGGTGAA
>DIHI01000167.1 GCA_002420085.1 Lysobacterales bacterium UBA5700
TGATGCCGTCGGCGGTGGCGCTGGCCATCGGTCGGTCGAGGCCGCGCACGGTGGCCCCGGTGAGCCTGGCGAAGGTATCGAGGTAGCCGCCGAAATTGGTCAGCAGGATGTGCGGAGGGAACTCCTCGACCGGCACGCCGGTGTAGCGGGGCAGCCAGTTGTTGACGATGTCTTCTTTGTTCTTCATGCCGGTCTTCTCGTTTTTCTGGTCGGATGCCGCAGCATTGTAGGGCCTGTCGGGGAGTCATGACTTATGGCCTATCGTGTCCGGCGCCCGGTCGTGTAGGGTGTCGATTCTGTCGATCGGTGCGGAGTCGTCATGCAAGTCCGAGCCCTGGCCCTCGCGGCCATCGTCCTGTTCGATCCGGTCGGGATGGCCCAGGCCGCCCAGGCGGAGGCATTCGCGGGCACCTATGTCCCGATCAGTTCGCCGCCGGTGCTGATTCGCGGTGCGACCCTGTTGATCGGCGATGGCGAGCGCCTGGAGCCGGCCGACCTGCTGCTGCGCGAGGGTCGGATCGTCGGTGTCGGGGTTGGCCTCGAAGTGCCGACCGATGCCAAGGTTATCGATGCCACCGGCAAGTGGGTGACGCCCGGTCTGATCGATGTCCATTCCCACCTGGGCGTCTATGCCAGTCCGAATGCCGAAGCGCACGCCGACGGCAACGAGGTGACCGCGCCGGTGACCGCCCAGGTCTGGGCCGAACATGGCGTCTGGCCGCAGGATCCTGGTTTTGCGGCAGCGCTGGCCGGTGGAGTGACCACCCTGCAGGTGTTGCCCGGTTCGGCCAATCTGGTCGGTGGCCGGGGTGTGACGCTCAAGAACGTTCCAGCCGATACCGTGCAAGCGATGAAGTTCCCCTCCGCACCGCATGGTCTGAAGATGGCCTGCGGCGAGAATCCCAAGCGGGTCTATGGCCAGCGCGGCCAGGCGCCGATGACCCGCATGGGCAATCTGGCCGGTTACCGCGCCGCCTTCATCGAGGCCGCCGACTACCGCCAGCAGTGGCGCGACTACGAGGCCAAGCGTGAGGAAGGCGGCAAGAAGGATGCGGTCAAGCCGCCTAAGCGCGATCTGCGTCTGGAGACCCTGGCTGACGCCCTCGATGGCAAGATCCAGGTTCACATCCATTGCTACCGCGCCGACGAGATGGCGCTGATGATCGATCTCGCCCGCGAGTTCGATTTCCGCATCGCCGCCTTCCATCATGGCGTCGAAGCCTACAAACTGGCCGATACCCTGGCCGAGGAAGGCATCTGCGGCGCGCTCTGGGCCGACTGGTGGGGCTTCAAGATGGAAGCCTATGACGGCATTCTCGAAAACATCGCCCTGGTCGATCGGCCCAAGGGTGGCTGCGCGATCGTCCACTCCGATTCGCCGGAGGGCATCCAACGGCTCAATCAGGAGGCCGCCAAGGTCATGACCGCCGCCACCGAGATCGGCCTGGTGATTCCACCCGAACGGGCGATCCGCTGGTTGACCGAGAACGCCGCCCGTTCGCTTGGTGTGCTCGACGACACCGGCACCCTCACGCTCGGCAAGATGGCCGATGTGGTGATCTGGAGCGGCAACCCGTTCAGTGTCTACGCCAAGGCCGAGCAGGTGTTCATCGACGGCGCGCTGCTCTACGACCGCACTGATCCGGGGCGACAGCCAGTGTCCGACTTCATGCTCGGCCAGGAGACCACGCCATGATTGCCCATCCGAAGGCTCGCCTGTCGAGCGGCCGTCGTATCGCGTTCGGCCTGCTGCTGGGTCTGGGTGTGCTCGGTGCGGCCCAGGCGGAAGACCTGCTCATCCGCAATGCCACCGTGCATACCGTTGCCGAACAGGGCACCCTCAGTGGCGCTGACGTCTGGGTGCGTGATGGTCGGATCGAGGGGGTCGGCGTCGGCCTGTCGGTGCCGGCCGGCGCACGGGTGGTCGAGGCCGACGGCAAGCCGCTCACCCCGGGGCTGTTCGCCGGCCTGACCGGCATCGGCATCGAAGAGGTCTCGGCCGAACCCTCGGGCAATGACGGCGCGCTTGCCTATCCGGCACCGCAGTTGCCGCAGGTGCGGCCCGAGTTCGATGTCGCGGTGGCCTACAACCCACGCTCGACCCTCCTGCCGATCGCCCGGCGGGGCGGCTTGACGTGGACCGTCCTGGCACCGCGCTCGGCGCCGGGTGGCTCGATCTTCGCCGGCCTGGGCGGTGTGGTTCGGCTCGACGGCGGCAGTGAGGTGCCCTATGCCGAGCGTTCCGCGCTGTTCATCAATCTCGGCGGTGCCCAGAGTCCGCTGGCCGGCAGCAGCCGCGCAGCCCAGTACATGCTGATCGAGCAGGCGATCGCCGAAGCCCGCAATGCCGTGCCGATCGCCTTGCCGTCCAACCTGCTGACCCTGGCCGGCCGCACCGCCCTGGTGCGCCAGTTCAGTGGGGGGCGAGTGGTGGTCTCGGTCGATCGTGCCGCCGACATCCGCCGCGTCCTGGCTCTGGCCGCCCGCGAGCGGTTCAACCTGGTGCTGGACGGTGCCGCCGAGGGCTGGTTGGTGGCCGATGAGATCGCCGCCGCTGGCGTACCGGTGCTGCTCGATGCCCTGGCCAACCTGCCGGGCAGCTTCGACAGCCTCGCGGCTCGGCTGGACAATGCCGCGAGGCTGCACGCCGCAGGTGTGGCGGTCGGGTTCAGTCAGGCCGGCGATGCCAGCCACAATGCCCGCAAGGTCCGACAGTTGGCCGGCAATGCGGTCGCCAACGGCCTGCCATGGGAGGCCGGGCTGGCCGGCCTGACTCAGGTGCCGGCCGACGCCTTCGGTCTGGGCGATCGGCTGGGCAGCGTCGAGATTGGCAAACGCGCCGACCTGGTGTTGTGGAGCGGCGACCCACTCGAAGTCAACACCCGCGCCGAGCGGTTGTGGATCGACGGCAACGAGCGTCCCCTCACCTCCCGCCAGACCGAACTGCGTGACCGCTACCTCAAGCCCGCTCGCCCGTTGCCGAGGGCGTATTTTGGTCGGTAGTGATGTTGGACACTGTTTGACGGCAGAAAAGAGTGGTACATATTCAAACCAGATTTGGTTGTTCGGCTAAACTCTGGAGGAGCCTGACGTGTTCAAGAATGTGCTCTCGCGTCGTGGCAAGGTTCAGTCGGATTCCGATACTGCACCCGACATCGTCAAGAAGTATCGGCGAGATGCCCTGCTCAGGGGGCGCAATGACACATTCCATTCCTCGGGTGCAATGGAACTGGATGTCGAAAACATGTTTGTCGATCATGAGCAAACCCATCAGGCCATCGCGAAGTTGATCAAGCTGGGTAACGGCTGAGTCATTCAATATCGACTCCGGCCAGAACACGACCCTGGATCGGGCATGTCCACTTCGTTGTTCCAGGTGTTGCCGATCCTGGTCATCGGATTCCTGTTCAACCGACACTGTTTCTACTTTCGCTACAAGGTTGCCCTTGCAGAAGGGCAACGCCTGTTTTTTGTGTCTGCTGCCAGCGGTTTGTGCTTCGCACTTTTGGCGTTTCTTGTTCGGCCCATGGTCCCGCCGGTTTGTTGGGTTGCGACATTTCTGAACGACCTGCCCGGCCAGTATTCGGATATCAGCTTGCTGGCCGCCTTGCTCGCAGTCTTTTTTGTTTCGGTGCTGAATCTTTCAGTTGTCGTGACCAGGAGCTTGATCAAGGTTGGCGGCTGGCAAGGCTCATCGAGACCAGATGCGAGAACACCTCATTATTCTCTTGGCTTGAAATCTGCCAAGGAATGGATCAAGTCTGCCGAGGAGCAGATGTATGCGGAGACTGTCGAGACGCATGGCAACCTTTTGCAACGTTTGGTGCTGAAGGCATTCACCGGCCGAGAGCAGGTTCTGCTCAACTTGAAATCACGCAAGGTCTACTGTGGGTTTATCGATCGAATTCCGGCATTGAGCCTGGATTGGCGGCACCAATATATTGCCATTATTCCAGTCTTTTCGGCGGCGCGTGACAAGGATGATCTTTCATTGAAGAATCGCTTGGATTATCGCGCGTTCGAGCAGTGGGAACTGTACAAGCGCATCGAATTGATTGCGACGGCGCACGGCAAAGCGGAGCCTGTCAAGCGAAAGTTATTAGGGCATTTCATTTCTGAGGATGATCTCAAGGAAAATAAACTTGAGGAGTTGTTGGAAAGGTTGGATAGGCGACTCGACAGGCATGCCTCGAAAATCGATATCAGGGATTGGGTCAAGGTCATTCCAATTGCTGAGATCGAGTCGGCGTCACTGTACGATAGCTCGGCGCCAGATCACTGGTTCCTCAATCCGAAGCCAGTGGCACCTGTGCTGATTCGGTCCATGGCAGGACACAGATTCGAGCCAGGGCTATCTTGACGGCCGATCGAATCCTGTGGTGATGGTCATGCTCCCCATTTACCCCGCCCGCGCCTTCTCGGCG
>DIHI01000089.1:0-497 GCA_002420085.1 Lysobacterales bacterium UBA5700
GCCATGACATCTTTCATGAGGCTTCAGGTTTCGTTCAACGATGCGAAGCGGGTGTGAAGCGGTATGAAGGGGCTGTTGAGCCGATCGCGTGACCGTCGAGACAGGGTGGTCATCGAACGGATCCATCAAGGCTCAACGCAAGGAAATGGACGGTCGAGATGCGTGTGCGGGGAGCGGCGGCGGCACGTCGGGTGCTCGGTTCCGTGGCCGCAGCCGACGCGGATCGCGCGAGTGAGACGGGGGGTGGGTTGGATACCGGCGAGAGGTCGAGCGCAGTCGCGCTGCACATGCCGCAGGACACCGTGGTCGAGTCGATCGGGTTGCCGCTGGCAGTCACTGGTGTGGATGCCGGATGGCGCGCGCGCGGCTGGCCGCGATCGCTACTGCTGCTGGTTCTGGCGCTGGCCTGGGCCGGGCTGGCATTCGCTCAGACCCGGGTGGTCGAGCGCTACCTCTACGATGCGGCAGGCAACATCATCGGCATCGATACCGAGGTG
>DIHI01000089.1:681-3899 GCA_002420085.1 Lysobacterales bacterium UBA5700
CTTCGAGAGCCAGACCGATCGCATCAGTTTCACCCTGGATGCTTCGGAGGCCGCCCTGCCAGGGCCGGCGCCCTTGCATGTCACGACGTCGGCCGGCGCCGAGTCGGTGGACATCCTGGTCAGGCCGGCCCTGCCCCGACTGTTGGCCGACCCCTTGCCGTTGACGGTCGCTGCCGGTGGCGGCATGGCACGCTTGGCGCTGTCGCTGGCCAGCCCGGCGGCGGTCGATTGGACGTTCGAGGTGAGCCTGGCCGACCCGGCGGTGGCGACGGCGGCGATGTCGTCGTTCACGGTGCCAGCGGGCGCGCTGTCGGTGGCCGATGGCGGTCTGGCGATCACGGGTGGAACGGCCGGTTCAACCCGATTGGTGATCACGATCGAGGGCGAGTCGCTGCTGGATATCGGCGTGGTCTCGACTGCGGGCGGCGGCCTGCCGATCGGCCTGATGCAGCGTTTCTCGCGCCCGCTCGGGGTCAGCAAGCAGCAGCCGATCGTGCTCAGTGATCGCGGGCCGGTGGTGTCGGCGCTGCTCGGCGTGAATCGCGCGACGTTGTCGGAAGCGCCCGAACGGCCGGTGCTGACCACGGCGGCCCTGCTCGGGGTGTCGCGCGGTGCGCTGGTGACCGGCGTGCAGCCGGACGTGGTGCCGCGCGATGCCGGCATGGCGCGCATCCACGTGGCCGGCTTCGGGCTGGCGACCGTCGATACGGTCGATCTGGTGCCGAGCGATGGCATCGTGGTCAGAGCGGTGGCGGCTGCCGCCGATGGACGGACGGTGGCGGTCGACCTCGACATCGCGGCCGAGGCGGCGCTCGGTGAGCGGCGGGTGATTGCCCGATCGGGCGGGACGGCGATCCCTTCGGCGACGACCGATGGCAACCGCTTCTATCTTGCCGGTGAGCTGCCGCGCATCGATTCGATCTCGCCGATCCAACTCAATCCTGGCCAGACGGCCGATCTGACGATCCGAGGTGTACGCTTCAGCGCCACGTCGGAGGTGCGGATCGAGCGACCGGATGGCTCCGATGGCGGTGTCGAGATCGAGTTGCCGATCGAGATTGCTCCGGATCGGATCCAGGCACGGGTGCAGGTCGCGAGCGATGCGCCCGCCGGTCTGCGTCGGGTCCGGGTGGTCACGGCCGCTGGTGCATCGTCGGATGTGTTGACACCGGCCAATACGCTGACGGTAGTGACTGACGAACTGACCGAGATCCCGCTGGTTGCCACCCGTGCGCTGTCGGTGTTCAAGCCGGGTCCGGCAGGGACACCGATCGAGACGGCCGCATACGGCCCGATTCTGGGCGTGGCGCGGGGAGCCGTGGTCAGCGATGTCCAGCCACGCCTGCTGGAAACCGGTCGGGTGACCCGATTGCAGGTGACGGGACGTGGGCTGGATGCCGTCACCGAGGTGACGATCGCGCCGGCCGTCGGGTTGGCGATTTCGGCGCCGGTGATTGCCGAGGATCGGATCGAGGTCGATGTCGCCGTGGCGGCCGATGCCGAACTGGGCATCCGCGCGTTCGAGGTGGCCGGGCCGGACGGTGTCCTGCCGACCGCGCGTGCCGATCTGGCGGCGATCGCGGTGGTTGCGCCGGTGCCGATGCTGGAGGGCGTCGATCCCGAATATCTGCTGCCCGGTGCTCCGGCGCGGCAGGTCACCCTGGTCGGTCGGAATTTCCAGCAGGCGACGGCAGTCAGGGTGTTGCCGCAGAACGACCTGGTGATCGGTGCGTTTGTGGTGTCGGGTGATGGCAGTCGGATCACCCTGCCGATTTCCGCAGGTGCCGCAGCTACCCTCGGGCCGCGAACCGTAGTGGTCGAGACCCCGGCCGGGGCGACATCGAGTGAGCCTGCGGTCGGCAATCGGCTGTACATCGGCGATCCGCAGGCGCGTTCGGTCAATGCCCTGGTCGGACCGATTCTCGGCGTGCAACGGGCCGCCAGTCCGCCGGTCGCGGCCATTCCAGCCATCGCCCAGGCACCTCTGTTGGGCGTGAATCGGCCGTTCCAGACGATCGTGCAGACCGATCGACTCGGGTTTGCCCAACCGATCGGAGTGGCACGCGGACCGATCCTGTTCGGGGTCGAGCCAGCGATCGTGGTGCCCGGTTTCGAGGGCGATCTGATCCTGCCAGGTGCGGAAGTGCTGGCCGGCACCACGATCGCCTTCGAGGATGGCGTCGGCATCTCGATCATCCGTCCGGCCCAGGTCGAACAGGACGCCGAAGGCCGGCGGTTCGTTCGGGTCGGGATCGCGGTCGATCCGGCAGCGCCGGCACAGAGCCATCGGATTCGTGCCGAAAATCCGCCCTCGCAACTGGATGTCGCGGTGGAAATCCCGTTTGCCGATGCCCAGAGCGGTCGGCTCAGCGTGGCCGGGGAGCAGCCGATCATCCAGTCGATCAGCCCGGTGCTCGCCCTGTCCGGACAACAGGTCGTGCTGCGCATCCGGGGTCTGAATCTGGCCACGGCGACCGCAGTGCGACTGGTGCCCGAGACCGGCATCGCGGTCGGCAGCGCACCCACGGTTTCCGCCGACGGCAGCGAACTGAGCGTCGCTCTCGACATCGACCCACTGGCCGAGCCCGGCGCCCGATTGGTCCAGGTGGTCGGCCCGGGCGGCGTGTCGAGCGAGGTGGCCGACGCCAGCAATACCCTGACCATCGTGCGACCGTGATGACCATGCCTACAGACCCAGCAACCCGGGACGCCGCGCGCCCCGATCCATTCAGAACCGATGCCATCGTTATCGATGTGCCCGCCAAACCCAGCATCACGCACTGCGAGGAAGCACCCATGAGCACGCACAGACACAGCCTCCGCCTGACCGCCATTGGCCTCTCGCTCGCGCTTGCCGCGACCGCCCATGGCTTCGACAGCGGTTCGACCGGCGCCGACGGCGCCTTCAATCCGACCGTCGATCGCCTGGTGACCCTGCCCGACGACGGTGTCCTGAACTACACCAGCATCAATATCCCGGCCGGCGTGACGGTCCGCTTCCAGCGCAACACGCTCAACACGCCGGTGCAGATTCGGGTCTCGGGCAATGCCACCATCGACGGTGTGATCGACGTGAGCGGTGGCGACTCGGCCGCCGTCGGCACGGCCGGGAACGGAGTGATCGCCGACGACGGCATCCCTGGATCAGGCGGACCGGGTGGATTCGATGGGGGTCGCGGCGGCGCGCCGGGTGCCAGTGGTTTCGTGGGTGGACAGGG
>DIHI01000089.1:4127-4431 GCA_002420085.1 Lysobacterales bacterium UBA5700
GAGGCGGTGCATCCGGTGGTAGCTCATTCGCTGGCTCGGGTGGCGGAGGTGGTGGTGGTGCGATCTTGATTGCCGTGAGTGGCACTTTGGCGGTCAATGGCGCTATCCGTGCAAATGCTGGTAAAGCCGGTGCAACTGGTGGGACCGGATCTGGTTGGATCGGCGGCGGCGGCGCTGGAGGCGCGATCCGCCTGATGGCAACCACGTTGACCGGAAACGGCACGCTTTCCGCCCTCGGTGGAGCGGGGGCCTTCAGTACCGCCGGAAGTGGCGGCGGCGTCGGCGCCCCCGGCCGCATCCGTCT
>DIHI01000036.1:0-218 GCA_002420085.1 Lysobacterales bacterium UBA5700
GCTGGGGGTTTGTTGCGACATGATGCCGCGCGCGTCGAGGGCGACCTCGATCGCGTTTCAACAGCCTAAGCGGCTGGGGGTTTGTTGCGACATGGTATTTACTGGTCGCATACCGGTCAGTACAGGTTTCAACAGCCTAAGCGGCTGGGGGTTTGTTGCGACGTCGATGTCGCCGCCCCAGCCCTTGCGCAGCGACATGTTTCAACAGCCTAAGCGGC
>DIHI01000036.1:382-614 GCA_002420085.1 Lysobacterales bacterium UBA5700
GGCTGGGGGTTTGTTGCGACGGTCGCCCGCCTCCCAAAAAGGCGGGCGCGGATTGTTTCAACAGCCTAAGCGGCTGGGGGTTTGTTGCGACATGCTAAAGGGGCTGAAATTCGTAAGACTAAGTGTTTCAACAGCCTAAGCGGCTGGGGGTTTGTTGCGACTAAACTCGACGTTTTCAGTTTGCTTCGCAGAACTGTTTCAACAGCCTAAGCGGCTGGGGGTTTGTTGCGAC
>DIHI01000036.1:822-3827 GCA_002420085.1 Lysobacterales bacterium UBA5700
ATTTTTTGCTTGCGGGTCAACAGGTTGTGCTGGGTGTTGCGCGAACCTGTCGGGGCGATGCTGTACGGGTTGGGTCGTGTTCGGGTCATCGTGGCCAAGCGATTGTTTTGACGCGGGTTTTCTGTTGCGCGAACCTCCGGTGGTGGGTGTTGCGGTGTGTGCGCTGCATGTCGTTGTTTCGGCGCGGGTTTCAGGCGTGATGCGGGTCTGCCTGGCTGGAGTCGCTCCAGGTCCGCGCGGGCATTGGTCCGAGTCTGGTACGCGGCTCGGGGAATGTCAAGTGGCCGATGGTGCGCCGATGGTGCGCGATCAGGGGATCAATACCAGTTTGCCGATGGTCTGGCCGGATTCGATGCGCTGTTGGGCACGGGCGGCGTGGCCGAGTGGGAAGGTTTCGATCGGCAGTGGCTGCAGGCGGCCGTCGCTGAAGCGTTCCAGCAGCCAGTGCATGCCTTCGCGTAGGCGGTCGGCGTGGGTTTGCAGGAAGCTCAGGTTGGCGGCGAGTACGCTGCGGTTTTCCTGGGTCATGCGCAGGGGATTGAAGCGCGGGGTCAGCAGCCAGTCTCGGGCCAGTCGCAGCAGGTTCAGGCGGCCGTTGCGGGGCAGCATGGTGTGAAAGCCGTAGATCAGCAGTTTTCCGGTCGGGGCCAGGTGGCGGTAGCTGGCGGCCAGGGTGGCGATGCCATTGGCGTCGAAGATGGCCTGGTAGCCGTCGGGGGCGAGCCGTTCGGCTTCCGGCCACAGTGGGCGGGTCGATTTGTCGATGATGGCGTCGGCGCCCATGGCGAGGGCATGTTCGTGCTTGTGGCTGGCGCCGATGACGGCGACGCTGCGGCAGTCGGCCAGTCGGGCCAGTTGCAGCAGGGCGGAGCCGACGCCGCCGGCGGCGGAGTGGACCAGCCAGTGGTCGCCGGGCTGCGGTATGGCAAGCCGATGGACCAGGAACCAGGCGGTCAGGAAGACGGTGGGCAGTCCGGCGGCCTGGGTGAGGTCGAGGCCGGGTGGGCAGGGGAAGACATTGCCGGCCGGGAGCCGGACATGGCTGGCATAGCCGTTGAACAGGGTCAGGCCGATGACCGGGTCGCCCAGGGCGAAGCCGGTGACGCCGGTGCCGAGGGCGGCGATGTGGCCGGCGACTTCAAAGCCAGGGGTGATCGGGTAGCCGTGCAGGGTTCGGGCGGAGGCGTACAGACCCATGCGGATGATGCTGTCGGCGTAGTTGACGCCACAGGCGCGGCTGCGGATGACGATTTCGCCAGGGCCGGGTTCGGGGTCGGGGGCTTCGATCAGGCGCAGGGCGTGGTAGCCGCCCGGTTTGTCGATGACGATCCTGTGCATGCACGCTCCGGGTGGGTTGTGGCGCGGGCGGTGAGCGGGTCGAGGTTCAGGGCGGGGCCGGTTTCAGCCAGTTGCCGAGCGGTCCCTGGAGGGCGATGCTGCCGTCGGGCAGCAGGCTGAAGGTGGTGCTGGCTTCGGTTTCGTGCGGGCGTCGGAAGCGCCGTGGGTCGATGGCGATCAGCGGTCGGGCGGTCTGGCCGTCCGGTTCGGTATGCAAGCGGCCGTTGCGCAGGCTGACGGTCAGTCGGCGGTCTTGCCAGCCCGGCTGTGGAAAGCGGGTGCTGGCGAGTTGGTAGGTGCCGGTCCAGCGAGTCAGCGATTCGGGTTGCAGGCGGGCTTCGGGCGGTGCTGGGGGAGGCGGCAGGTCGGCGATCAGCCAGTCCGACAGGCGCTGGCGCATGGCGTTGAGCGGGCGGTGGTCGAAGGCGGTGATGACTACGAAATAGCCGCGCCCGGCGGTGCGGGAGTAGGCGATCCGGGCGAGATAGCCGTCGCCGTCGCCGCCGTGGCTGTGCAGGGTGTGGCCGCGATGCTGGCTGGCCTGGATGCCGAGGGCATAGCCGATGCGGGTGCCGGCGCTGGCGGCGGCGGTGGTGCTCGGGGTTTCGAGGCGGTCGATGCGCTCAGGGGCGAACAGTCGGCGGCCGTCGAGTTCGCCGCGTCGCAGCAGCAGGCGCAGCAGGGGTGCCATGTCGGCTGGGCGGACGTTCAGTCCGCCGGAGGGGCGATACAGGATGTGCCAGTAGGGGATCGGGCTGCGGGCGTCGCGGTCGTAGCCCTGGGCCAGGTTTTCCAGGGTGGTCGGGTCGGGCAGGAAGCTGGATCCGGTCATGCCGAGCGGGGCGAACAGTTCGCGTTCGACGAAGGTCTCGAACGATTCGCCTGCGGCGCGTTCGAGCAGGAAGCCGGCCAGTCCGGGGCCGGAGTTGGAGTATTCGGAGAACACGCCGGGCCGCCAGTGCGAGCGGCGCGAGGCGGGCCGGACGGCGAGTGCTTCGGTGAGCGGAATCGGTTGTTTGGCGGGATGGTCGAATTCGTCGCGGCTCATGTCATGCCAGCCGGCGGTGTGTTCCATCAGCATGGCCAGGGTGAGCGGGGTTTCTGCCTGCCAGGGGTTGTCGAACAGGGGGATGTCGAGGTCGGGGAGGCGCTCGGTCAGGGGCCGGTCGAGGCCGAGCAGGCCGAGGTCTTCGGCGCGCAGCAGGGCCAGGCCGGTGATCGCTTTCGAGATCGATCCGATCTTGAAGCGGGTTTCAGGGTCGGCCGGGGTGCGCTCGGTGCGGTTGCGGACGCCGAATGTGCGCACCGCGAGGGTGCGCTCGTTATCGACCAGAACCACGGCGGTGGCGGCGATGTCGTGGCGGCGCCGGAGGGCGTCGATCTCGGCGAGCAGGGCGTCGAGGTCGGGCTGGCGGGCGGTTGGCGACGGACGGTTGGCGTCGGCCGGGGCTTGGCTGTCGCTGGCGATCGAGTCGGTGGCGATCGTGTGGGTCGGGCTGGGCAGGTCAGCGAGGTCGGCGGCTGCGATCGATGGCGGGCCGAAGGCGTTCAGCAGGCCGATGATGAGCAGGCCGATCAGGGGTGGGCCGCTGACCGGTTGGCGGGTGCTCGGCTGCTGACCGGCGGGTTGCGGCGGGCGGGCACGGTCGGCCGTTGGGCCGGGCGTG
>DIHI01000036.1:3863-16839 GCA_002420085.1 Lysobacterales bacterium UBA5700
CGTGCTGGCTGAGGTCGGTCGGGCGCGCTGGATGTCCAAGGCCGGTGCTGGGCGGTCGGGTCAGGGCTGGTTTGGGTCGCGCCAGAGGTAGCCCGACAGTCGGGCGAGGCGTTCGGGTTCGATGATTTCCTGATAGCGCTGGCCGCGAATGATCCAGGTCGGGTAGCCATCGATGCCGGCCGAGATGCAGGCCATGGCGACCGGGCCGCCGCGTCCGCGCGGGCTGCATTCGACATAGGGCAGGGCATCGGCGGCGGTGCCGAACAGGCGCTTCTGTTCGGTGCAGGTCGGGCACCAGGAGGCGCCGTAGAACTTGGCGCCGGTGCGGTCGAGGTGGGCGGCCAGGGCAGTCAGGCGTGGGTCGGTGCGGCCCTGCAGCAGGCCGCTGTGAACGACGTGCAGGACGGTCAGAACCATGGCGACGCCGATCGCGCTGCTGAGCAGCCAGTTGCGCCAGCCGCCGCCGGGGGCGACTTCCGGTCGGCGCCAGACGATGGCGATGAAGATGGCGATGATGGTGGCCAGCGAGAGCAGGCACCACGGGCAGGCGGCGTGCAGTTCGATCGCGCTGGCAAGGGTGAGATAGGCGCTGACGGCGACGCCGATCAGGGCCAGTGCCCACAGCGTCCGCCAGCGCTTGAGGCGGGCCGGCGAGCGCCAGGCGATGACGGCGATCGCCAGATACAGGCCGAGGCCCCAGAGCGCGACTGGCAGTCCGAGCAACTGCGAGAACCGGCTGGCCTGGATCAGGTCGCAATCGGAACCGTCGGTGCAGAAGGCCGGTGCGCCGCCGAATACCGGCGCCAGCCACAGGTAGGCGGCGAGCAGGGCGCCGAAGGCGGCCAGGGCGGTGACCAGCCGGTCCGGGGCGACGGCTGGCCGGCCGGCAGCCGGACGGTTCGGGCGCTGTGTTCCGCTGCCGTGTCCGGTTCGAGATTTGCCATGGGGGTGTTTGCGCATCACGACATCCGAGATCATTGGCCACTTCGGGCGAGGGCACGATCTTATCCCGGATTGCGCGGGTCGGTCGCGGCAGGGATGCGGGTACGAAGACAGAAAACCCGCCCGTCGTTGACAACGGGCGGGTTGGCTTCAGTGGCGAGCCGCAGCCACGAAGGAACGCAGGGGGCGAGCGCGGAAATTGTGCGATTTGTTTCACATTTTTGTCAAGTCCGGTTTTGCTCACGGGCGCGCTGTCGGACCCGAGGGGTGTTCCGGTGCGCGGTTCGGGGCGGGTTCGGCGGCGATCAATGACTGGTGTTTGCGACCGAGCCAGAGGGCCAGCAGCAGCCAGGCGCCGGCCAGCGGCAGGGCGGTGGTGGCGATGCCAGTGACGCCGAGCCCCAGCCAGAGCAGCAGGCCATTGCTCCAGGCGCCGATCTGGTCGCCGAGCCGATAGACGAAGGTATCGATGAAGTTCTTGGCCTTGTACTTGCCGATTCGGGAAAGCGGCACGTACAGGGCTTCGCGGGCCGGTCGCGAGAGGGCGAAGTTGCTGGTGCGCCGGGCGACGGTGAACACCACGACGGCGGCCAGGGTCGGCCACAGCCCCAGGCCAGCGAAGCCGACCAGGCTGATCAGGGGCAGGGCGGCCAGGGTCAGGCCGACGCCGAGTCGGGCCATGATCCGGCCGGTCGCCAGAAGCTGGATCGCCAGGGTCAGGCCGTTGACCCAGATATCGACGGTGGCGAAATAGGCGGTCTGACGCGCGGCGCCATCGATTTCACTGGCGACGATGCCGGCTTGCAGGAAGTACAGGAAGGTCGAGCCGATGGTGTACAGCAGCATGTAGCCGCAGACGCCCAGCAGATAGGGCGAGCGCACGGCCATGGTCAGACCATCGAGGGTGCTGCCGCCAACGATCTGGTCACCGCGACGCTGCTGGGCCGGGTCGCTGCTGGCGACTCGGGCGGTCAGCGCGAACATGCAGCGCAAGGCGAGTTCGAGCAGGACCAGCGAGACCAGCAGCAGGCCGGCTGCGCCCAGGGTTTCGACCAGACTGGTGGTCACCAGTCCGCCGATCAGGGCGCCCAGGGTGCCGCCGGCTGCGATCAGGCCGTACAGGCGGCGGGCCGAGTGATCGTCGAAGACATCGGCCATTACCGCCCAGAACAGCGAGACCGCGAACAGGTTGAATACGCTGGCCCAGACGAAGAAGGCCCGCCCGACCCAGACCTGGGCGGTGTCCGGCAGCAGATTCAGGGCGGCGTAGAAGCCGAGCAGGCACAGCATCAGCAGGCGGTAGCTGATGCTCACCAAGCGCCGCCGGGTGGTGCGGGCGACCAGGGCCGAGAAGAGCGGGTTCAATGCCAGCATGGCCAGCAGGGTGGCGGTGAACAGCCAGGGCAGGTTGCCGATGCCGCCAGCCACGCCCATCTGGTCGCGGATCGGCCGGAGGATGAAGTAGCCGGCCATCAGCAGGAAGAAGTAGACCATCGCCAGTGCCAGCACCGGCCATTCGCTGCGCTGGACCTCGGTCAGGGCGGTCAGGGCGTTGCGGTTTTCGGGGGCGTTGCGGGTGTCCGGAGGCATGGCGTCGGGGTCGCTCGGTCGAGAGGGTCGATGCAGCGTCGATGGCCGGCGTGTGTCGGCCGATGTCGGGACCGCCGACAGCCGGACCGACTGCGACATGCCGGGCGTCGTTCGGTCGGGCCGAATTGGCGCCGCTCAGGTTGCCTGCGGTTCCGGCCGGCACGGGCAGGATAGCGAACCGGGCGTGGCGGTGTCGCTGATCGACCCCGGATTTTCGGTCGGTGGGTGGGGCCGGACTTGCCAAGTGCCGCCATTGCCGGCAATGTTTCGACTTCCATACGTCCGGGTATGTCATGACCGCCTCGTCCTTCCCTCATTTGCTCGCGCCGCTCGATCTCGGTTTCACCACCCTGCCCAACCGGATCCTGATGGGTTCGATGCACACCGGGCTGGAAGACCGCTCGCGCGATTTTCCGAAGCTGGCGGCCTATTTCGCCGAACGTGCGCGCGGTGGGGTCGGCCTGATGGTCACCGGCGGGTTCTCGCCCAACATCGCCGGTTGGTTGAAGCCGTTCGGCAGCAAGCTGAGCTGGCCCTGGGAGGTGTACAAGCACCGCCAGGTGACCCGAGCGGTGCATGCCGAGGGGGGCAAGCTCTGCCTGCAACTGCTGCATGCCGGCCGCTATGCCTATCATCCGTTCCCGGTTGCTCCGAGCGCGCTCAAGGCGCCGATTTCGCCATTCAAGCCACGGGCATTGAGCCATCGGGCGGTCGAGCGGCACATCGACGATTTCGCCAACGCCGCTCGGCTGGCCCGCGAGGCCGGCTATGACGGGGTCGAGTTGATGGGCTCGGAAGGCTATCTCATCAACGAGTTCATCGCGCCCCGGACCAACAAGCGCTCGGATCGCTGGGGCGGCAGCCTGGAGAAGCGGCTGCGCTTTCCGGTCGAGATCGTGCGTCGGGTGCGGGATGCCTGCGGACCGGACTTCATCGTCATCTACCGGTTGTCGATGCTCGATCTGGTCGAGGGCGGTTCGGACTGGGACGAGATCGTGACCCAGGCCAAGGCGGTCGAGGCCGCCGGTGTCACCCTGATCAATACCGGCATCGGCTGGCACGAGGCGCGCATTCCGACCATCGCCACCTCGGTGCCACGTGCGGCGTTCGCGGCGGTGACCGCCAAACTCAAGCCGCACGTCACGGTGCCACTGATCGCGACCAATCGGATCAATATGCCGGATGTCGCCGAGCGCATCCTCGCCGATGGCCAGGCCGACATGGTGTCGATGGCACGGCCGCTGCTGGCCGATCCCGACTGGGTCGCCAAGGCGCGTTCCGGTCGAGTCGATGAGATCAACACCTGCATCGCCTGCAACCAGGCGTGCCTGGACCACGTGTTCGCCAACCGCCGCGCCAGTTGTCTGGTCAACCCGCGCGCCTGCGCCGAGACCGAGTTGACCATCCGGCCGGCGGCACACGCGAAATCGATCGCCGTGGTCGGCGCCGGTCCGGCCGGACTGGCCTGTGCCACCACCCTGGCCGAGCGCGGTCATCGGGTGGTGCTGTTCGATGCCGGCTCGGAGATCGGCGGGCAGTTCAATCTGGCCAAGAAGATTCCGGGCAAGGAGGAGTTCCACGAGACCCTGCGCTACTTCCGTCGCCGGATCGAGACCACCGGGGTGGACCTGCGCCTGGCGACCCGGGTGGCGGCTGCCGATCTGGCCGGCTTCGACGAGGTGGTGCTGGCCACCGGGGTGGTGCCGAGGGCGGTCGATCTGCCGGGCGCGGCCGACAGCGGCATTGTCCACGGCTATCTCGACGTGTTGAACGGACGGGTGGTGGCCGGCAGCCGGGTGGCCTTGATCGGTGCCGGCGGCATCGGTTTCGATGTCGCCGAGTTTCTGGTTCATCAGGGTGTCTCGCCGAGCCTTGATCCGCAGCGCTGGATGGCCGAGTGGGGTGTCGATCGCCACTTCGCAGTGCGCTCCGGTCTGGTCGAGCCCGAGCCGGAGCCGCCGGCACGCGAGGTCTGGCTGTTGCAGCGCAGCCCCGGCAAACCGGGTGCCCGACTGGGCAAGACCACCGGTTGGATCCACCGGGCGGCGCTCAAGGCCAAGGGTGTCAGGATGCTGGGTGGTGTCGAGTACCGGGCGGTCGAGCCACGCGGCCTGCGGATCGCGGTGGACGGCAACGAGCGCCTGCTGGAAGTCGATACGGTCGTGGTCTGCGCCGGTCAGGAGCCGCTGCGTGATCTGCTGGAGCCGCTGCGCACGGCCGGCATTTCCAGCCACTTGATCGGCGGTGCCGATGTCGCTGCCGAACTCGATGCCAAGCGCGCCATCGACCAGGGCACCCGACTCGCCGCACGACTGTGAGCCAGACCCGGCGGCCGGATGAAATGCCGCCGGGTGCTCGGAATCGAGTGTTCGCTCAAGTTTCTGGCACTACACTCCGATAGACCGGGTTAAGGTCCGGTTCGGGTTCGGCACCGTACTGTGCCGCCAATTTTGGCGTTTCGACACGAATCGCCGCACGCATCCGCCGACCAACTGTCGGCGGTGCCCTGACACCCGTCGTCAGGGCATCCCCATCACGCCAGGCCGTTTTCGACCGCTCGCAGACGAAAGTTTCGTTTGCGGGAATGAGCAGGGTGGCAATTCACCTCACGAATTGCCCAATCGCTCGGTCGCAATCGGCGTAACGGAGCAAGGAGACGACCATGAAACTGGCCTGGATTCTTTGGTTGGCCAATATCCTCCCACAGCCGGTCGCCGACCCGCTGTGTCTCACCGCCACCATCTACCTGGAAGCCCGCGATCAGAGTGAAGCCGGGCAGCGGGCGGTTGCCGAAGTCGCCCTGCGGCGGACCGAAAGCGGCCTCTGGGGCACCACTGTCTGCGAGACGGTGCTCGCCCACAAGCAGTTCGCACCGACCATCATCCATCCCGGTCATCGTCTGAAGAATGCCGATGCCTGGCGGACGGCTGCGAAGATCGCGTTTGCCAGCCAATACGAGTGGCGATTGCCGGCGGCCCAGCGACGGGAAATCGTGCCTGGTGCCAGTCATTTCGCGGCACACGACCTGGTCGATCCGGCATGGGCCAATCAGCCGGTCGCGGTGATCGGCGATCACAGCTTCTACCGAGTCATTCGCCTGGCGCCCTGATTTTTCCTTGGCTCATTCCGGTTGGCTCATTCCGGCTGGTTGATTCCGGCCGGAATGAACCGATCCGGCGACCTGATCGGCGCACCGGTGGTCATTTCGGCCGCCAGTTGCGTTCCATCTCCAGGTAGGTGAACGAGGCCGACCAGGTCAGCAGCACGAAGCCGACCAGGGCCTCGACACCGGTGAGCAAGCGTATCGGCCCGACTGGCACGACATCGCCATAACCCAGGGTGGTGAATGTGGCCGCCGACAGGTAGACCGCATCCAGCAGACCCAGGCTGTCGGCACCGACCAGGGTGCCGGTTCCCGGCACGGCGGCCAATACCCGGTAGGCCACGCCGAACAGCCAGATTTCGATCAGCCAGATCTCGATCAGGTGCAGGCCGATCACCGCGAAGATACCGTACAGCACCCGATTGCGGTGGGCGCCACGCCCCCGGCCGAGTCGTTCGGCAACCCGCACCAATCCCTCGTAATGGACCCAGACCGCTGCCGCCACGGTCACCAGGATGACCGTGATCACCAGGGCATAGGCCGGCCCGTTTGCGTACATGCGCGGCGGATCCGAGCCGTCCGTGCGGGGCCGGACTCAGCGCGCCGTGATCGGCACGAACGGGCGATCCTCCGGTCCGATGTAGTTCGCACTCGGCCGGATGATCTTGCCATCCTCGCGCTGCTCGATGACGTGCGCGCTCCAGCCCGAAGTGCGCGCCACGACGAACAGCGGGGTGAACATGGCGGTCGGCACGCCCATCATGTGGTAGCTCGATGCGCTGTACCAGTCGAGGTTGGGGAACATCTTCTTCATGTCCCACATCAAGGTCTCGATGCGTTCGGAAATCTCGAACAGGGCAGGGTTGCCGCCCTCCTCGCACAGCCGGCGGCTGATTTCCTTGATGATCGGATTGCGCGGATCGCCGATCGTGTAGACCGGATGGCCGAAGCCGATCACGATCTCCTTGCGCTCGACCCGGGCGCGGATGTCGGCCTCGGCCTGATCGGCGCTGCCGTAGCGGGCGAGGATGTCCATCGCCACCTCGTTGGCGCCACCGTGCTTCGGGCCGCGCAACGCGCCGATCGCCCCGCTGATGCAGGAATACAGGTCCGAGCCGGTGCCGGCGATCACCCGAGCGGCGAACGTGCTGGCATTGAACTCGTGCTCGGCGTACAGAATCAGCGAGCGATCCAGGGCATCGACATGCGAGGCACTGGCCGGCTGGCCGTGCAGCAGATGCAGGAAATGCCCGGCGATGGTTTCGTCGTCGGTCTCGACCTCGATGCGCCGACCGTTGTGGCTGAAGTGATACCAGTACAGCAGCATCGAACCGAAACTGGCCATCAGCCGATTGGCGATGTCGCGGGCGCCGGCCGGACTGTGGTCGTCCTTTTCCGGCAACACCGTGCCCAGCACCGAGCAGCCGGTGCGCAGCACGTCCATCGGATGCGCCGCCGCCGGAATCAATTCGAGTGCTTCCAGCACCAGCGCCGGTAGCCCGCGCAGCCGGCGCAGCGTGTCGCGATAGGCGGCCAGACGATTGCCACTCGGCAATTCGCCATGAACCAGCAGGTGCGCGACCTCCTCGAAACTGGCCTGGGTGGCCAGATCCTTGATGTCATACCCGCGATAGTGCAGATCGTTGCCACTGCGTCCGACCGTACACAGCGCGGTGTTGCCGGCCGGTGTACCGCTCAGGGCGACGGATTTCTTGGGTTTGAAGGTGGAAGTGGAGTTCTCGGTCATGTCAGACACCTTGCGCAGGAAGGGAGGAAGCATGCACCTCTGCGGGTGCAGGCTTTCGGGACGATGCGAACGAATGGTGGATCGCATGATGATCGAGCCGCAGTCCCAGCAGTTGCCACACTGGCAACAGCAGCAGCAACGGTAGGAAATACCGACCCTGAATCTCGAACACCCCATGCACCACCATGAACGCCAACAGCCAGGCAAACGGCCACCGCCAGTGTCGGCTGGTGAGGGCCGCGCGGGTCCGAGGCAACAGGGTAACCAGATAGATCGTCAGCGTCAGTGCCAGATAGGTCCATGCCTCGATTTGCCGCCATCGGAGCGGTAGATCAGGCGCCAGTGCGACCACCGAAGATGTGCCAGAACCGGCGGCCCAGTCCAGGGCGAACGGCTTGGGGAGAACGATCTGGGGTAATTTGCAGGCGAACACAGCCCGCCAATGTTGCCAGCCCCGGTCGGTCACTCGTTGCCAGACGGCCTGCATCAATGGCCGGTCGATGTCCTCGTGCGCGGCATCGCGGGCACGCTCGGTCCAGTGGCCGCAATGACCATTCGGCTCGGCCATCAGAAGCCCCGCGTACAGCGTCACCGCGGAAGACGTGCGCACAGCATGGCCATGGCCCGCCACCGATCGAGCTGCAAGATCGGCGGCGAACCCCAGTCCCATTGCGCACAGCAACGCGACCACCAGCGGCGTATTGACCGCACGACGACATCCCGGCAGAAGCCATAGCAGTCCTATCCAGGCCAGCAACAGCAGAAACAACTGTGGTCGCGTCGAGACCGCAGCGACCACCAGCAGCATGCCGATCACAAGTTTTCTGCGGGAAATGCTCGATACGCTCGCCAGCAGCCAGATTCCCCACGCCAGTGCTGTCGCGGCCAGCAGATCGAGTTGGACTACCGCGAAGAATGGCGTGATCAGCAGCATGTAGAGGGCGACCGTGTGTGGTTGCAGCGAGTGGCCTGATGAATCGCGAACCAGCCACAGCAAGGCGCATGCTGCGATCAGGTTGATCAGCACCGCACAGACCCAGGGCGTCATCCCAGATGCGGCCAACCCCGCCAGCGCCAGAAGGCCGGCGCCACCACGTTGGTAGAGCGAGAGGTCTTGCGCTGCCTGCCAGTAGTACAACCAGTCGCTTACCGGTTGCGGTTGGAACCACATTCCGAATGCGCATGCCAGCAGAACCAACGCGATCGCCTCGAAACGGTAGACGACACGACCAATCGATCGGATGAAAGCAGATCGCGGCTGGCTTTGCGCGTCTTCGTTGGTGCCGATCAGCCAGGACATTACGGCAGCCGGATTCATTCCTTGCTGCGGACAAACAACGCATCCAGCCGCTGCTCGTACTCGTGATACCCGATGCGCTGGTAGAGTTCTTCGCGGGTCTGCATGGTATCGACCACGGCGCGTTGGTGGCCGTCGCGGCGGATCGCGGTGTAGACGGTTTCGGCGGCGCGGTTCATGGCGCGGAAGGCCGACAGCGGGAACAACTGGATCGCGACACCGGCCGAGGCCAGTTCGTCGCGGCTGAACAGCGGGGTGGCGCCGAATTCGGTGATGTTGGCCAGCACCGGCACTTTGACGGCATCGACGAAGCGGCGGTAGGTTGCCAGATCGTAGGCGGCTTCGGCGAAGATGCCATCGGCGCCGGCTTCGACACAGGCCAGGGCGCGCTCGATGGCGGCGTCCACGCCCTCGACGGCGATGGCGTCGGTGCGGGCGATCAGGAAGAACGCCGGGTCGGTTTTGGCATCGGCGGCGGCCTTGACCCGGTCGGCCATCTCGCCAGCCGAGACGATCTCCTTGCCGGGCCGATGGCCGCAGCGCTTGGCGCCGACCTGATCTTCGATGTGGCAGGCCGCCGCGCCGGCTTTGATCAGCGATTTGATGGTGCGGGCGATGTTGAAGGCGCTCGGTCCGAAGCCGGTGTCGATATCGACCAGCAGGGGCAGGTCGCAGACATCGGTGATCCGGCAGGTGTCGATCAGCACGTCATCGAGCGTGTTGATGCCGAGGTCGGGCATGCCCAGCGAACCGGCTGCCACGCCGCCGCCGGACAGGTAGATCGCGCGGTAGCCGGCGCGTCGGGCCAGCAGGGCATGGTTGGCATTGATGGCGCCGATCACCTGCAATGGGCGTTCGGCGGCGAGCGCACTGCGGAAGCGAGCGCCGGGGCTTGATTCAGACATGGCGAGTCTCATCGACAAAGAGGGCAATGGTAGCGCGCGAGGGCGATCGGACTCCAATGCCAGGCGGCTGCCGACGCCCCGCAGGCGGTCGATCGCCGCGATCCTGTCGAGGCGACCCTTCCGCGACCGCAACTGCGAACTCGACCGCGAACCCGCCACTCGCTGACCAACTTTTGCCATGTGTGTGCGGTGGCCGGGGCTGTCATCGTGGCGGTCGGTTCTGATCGGGAGACTCTGCATGGCCGGCAATCGTCGTGATCTTCTGAAGTTCGGTGTACTGGCCGCAGCCGGTGCGATGTTGCCGGGTGCGGCACAGTCGACAGTGGCATCGGCGGCTGCGGTGACGCGCGCCGAGCGGCCCTTGCGCCTGCTGATCCTCGGTGGCACCGGGTTTACCGGGCCGTTCCAGGTGGCCTACGCGCTGGCGCGCGGCCATCGGGTGACCCTGTTCAATCGTGGTCAGCGACCATCGCCGGAATGGCCGGGTGAGGTCGAGCAGTTGCATGGCGATCGCAACCGTGGCGACCTCAAGGCATTGGAGGGTCGTGAGTGGGACGTGTGCATCGACAATCCGACCACCCTGCCGTTCTGGGTGCGCGACGCCGGCACGGTGCTGGCCGGCAAGATCGGCCATTACCTGTTCATCTCGACGATTTCGGTGTATGCCGATGCCGCCCGTGCCGGGATCGACGAGGATGCGCCGCTGGCAACCTATGCCGGCAGCGATGCCATGGCCGAGACCCAGGAAAGCCTGCGCGCCGACATCGGTGGACTGTACGGTCCGCTCAAGGCGTTGAGCGAAGCCGAGGCGCGCCGGCAGTTCGGCGAGCGGGTCACCCTGATCCGTCCGGGGTATATCGTCGGCCCGCGCGACGAGACCGATCGCTTCACCTACTGGCCGAAGCGGATCGCTCAGGGTGGCGAGGTGCTGGTGCCGGGTGATGGTCGCGATCCGGTGCAGATCATCGACGCCCGCGATCTTGCCGAATGGACCGTGCGGCTGGCCGAGAACGGCCAGACCGGGGTGTTCAATGCCTGCGGGCCGGACTACAGCCTGTCCACCGATGCGATGGTCCATGGCTGTCACGCAGTGACTGGTGGCGCGTTGCGCTTCACCCATGTTCCGGCCGAGTTCCTGGAGCGGCATTCGGCCACGCTGCCGATCTGGGTGCCGCGTGAGGGGACGCCGTATTCCGGATTCGGCCAGGTCAGCAATGCTCGGGCGATTGCCGCCGGGCTGCGCTTCCGGCCATTGGCGAACACGGTGACCGATCTGCTGGCCTGGTATCGCGGCCTGCCGGCCGAGCGCCAAGCCGAGGTGCGGGCCGGGTTGACCCGCGAGCGCGAGGCGGAATTGCTGGCGGCCTGGCATGCCGCATCCGGCTGACCCGAGTTGATCGGGCTCAGGCGGTCATCGCTCAGCGACCTGGCTGGGTCGCTGTCGGGTCCGATTCGGCCAGCGCATCGAAACCGGTGACGCGCTGATGGCCATGGCTCGCGGCATCCGTGCGCGGCGTCGGGTAGTCCTCGCGACGGTCGATCAGCACGGTGTCGAGGCCAGCCTCGCGGGCGGCGTCGAGCTCCTCCACCACATCGGACAGGAACCGCAGGTCGGCCGGCGCGCAGCCGATCTCGGCGGCGATCCGGCGATAGCTGTCGGACGCGCGCTTGGGGCCGATCTCGGTGTCGAAGTAGCCGGAAAACAGCGGCGTGAGATCGCCGGCCTCGGTGTGGGCGAAGAACAAGCGCTGGGCCGGCACCGAGCCCGAGGAATAGACGTACAGCCGCTGACCGTCGGCATGCCAGCGGCGCAGTGATTCGGCGGCATCGGGATAGATATGCGCGCGGTACTCGCCGCGTTCGTAGCCGGTCTTCCAGATCATCCCTTGCAGAGCCTTCAGCGCGGTGTGCTTGCGATCGCTGTCGATCCACTGCTGGAGAATCTCGACGATGCACTCGTCATCGACCACACCACCGATATCGAGCGCGGCGGCGTCCAGCCAGCGGCGCACCGAAGGCTCGCCGCCGTGCTTGCGCACGAAGGCGGGCAGGGCGCGGCGGGCATAGGGAAACAACACCTCTTTCACGAAGGCGATGCGGCTGGTAGTGCCCTCGATATCGGTGAGGATGATCGGCATCATTGCCTCGAACCGGGCTCGAAGCGGGGAAACGCCTGGGCGATGTCGGTGCCGGTGAAGTGACCGACCCAGCCGTCGGGCTCGACGAAGAATCGGATCGCCACGAAACTGGGCTGCGGCCCCATGTCGAACCAGTGGCGGGTGCGGTCGGGTACGCCGATCAGATCGCCGGCCTCGCACAGCACCTCGTAGACCTGGGCGTTCGGATGCAGGGTGAACAGACCGCTGCCGGCCACGAACAAGCGCACCTCGTCTTCCTTGTGGAAATGCTCGTCGAGAAACTTGCTGCGCAGTTCGGCACGCTGCGGGTGATCCGGCGCGATGCTGATGACATCGACGCTGTTGAAACCGTATTCGGCAACCAGCCGATCGATGTCGGCGCGGTAGGCAGCCATCACCGTTTCCGGCGGATCGCCTGGCTGCACCGGCTGACCGGCCTGCCACTGTTCGAAGCGCACGCCGATGCCGGCCAGTCGTTCGGCGATCGCCGCCTGGTCGCGGCTCTCGAACAGCACGGTGGATGGGTCGGTCTCGTCGAAGATTCGCAGACGGCTCATGCGCGGGCTTTCCTCAGTTCGATTTCGCAGTCGATCAGAAACTCGTAGGTTTCCAGATGGCGCAGGGCACGCCCAGTATCGTTGCCCCAGGCGTACAGGCCGTGACCCTCGATCAGATAGCCGAAGATCGGCCCCTGGTCGAGTTCGCGCTCGACCCGCGCCGCCAGTACCCCCATGTCCTGACTGTTCGCCAGCACCGGCAGGCGCATGCGGGTCTCGTGGCTGTCGATATTCGGCAACGCCTTCAGCAACTCGTAGCCATCGAGTACCAGCGCGCCCTCGCCGGCCCACAGCCGCGACGCCACGGTCTGGTTGCGCGAGTGGGTGTGCAGTACGCAGCCGACCTCTGGGAAGCGGCGATAGAGTTGGGTGTGCAGCAAGGTCTCGGCCGATGGTTGATGCTGGCTGCCGACCGCCCGCCCCTCGAAATCGACCACCATGATGTCAGCCTCGCCCAAGCGACCCTTGTCGCGACCGGAGATGGTGATGGCGGCATGGCGGTCATCCAGCCGACGCGAGAAATTGCTGCTGCTGACCGGCGTCCACCCCCGGCGGGCGAGTTCGGCGCCGGTGATGCACAGCTCGCGCGCAGCATCGAGCAAGGCCAGACTGTCGTAGGGCAGGTTCGTCATGGGCGAATTGTAGCCGCCCCGCCGCTCGCAGGTGTCGCAGGAGCCGGGAATCGTAAGAGCCGGGA
>DIHI01000103.1:0-13184 GCA_002420085.1 Lysobacterales bacterium UBA5700
CTGGTGCTGTAGCTGCCGACCAGACTGACCCCGGAGAAGGTGCTGAAGGCACGCACCATCACGTGGTAGGTGCCGGTCTGCGGGCTGGCGAAGCTGCACGTCTCGTTGTTGCCGTTGAGGAACGGACGGCAGTCGTAGCTGGAGGTGGTCGGCGCGGTGCCGAACTTCACGTACAGGTCGGCATCACCCGTGCCACCGGAGATCGAGAAGTTCAGATTGCTGGCACCGGACGGCACCGACAGCGTGTAGCGCAGTTCGCCACCGGTGGAAGCGGCCAGGCCGGTCACCGGCACCCCGTTGCTGAGCACATTGCTCGGCGGCGGCGGCGGCGGCGAACTGCCATCGAACAGCGAGTACAGCAACCGGTTGGGCGAACCCGTGCCCGGACTGGTCACCTTGTTCAGGGTCGAGGCAGCGATGATGGCGTCGGTCACCTGGGTGACGCTGGCGCTCGGATTGGTGGCCAGGAACAGCGCGGCGACACCGGCGACGTGCGGCGAGGCCATCGACGTACCGCTGATGGTGTTGGTTGCCGAAGTGCCGGTGTGCCAGGCCGACGTGATCGACGAACCCGGCGCGAAGATGTCCAGACAGGTGCCGAAATTCGAGAAGCTGGAACGGGCGTCGGTGTTGGTGGTGGAGCCGACGGTGATCGCCAGCGGCGCGCGCGCCGGCGACGAGTTGCAGGCATTGGTGTTGTCATTGCCGGCCGCGACCACGACCGTGACGCCGGCATTGACCATGTTGGTGACAGCATTGTCGGTGGCGGTGGACGCGCCGCCACCCAGACTCATGTTGGCCACCGCTGGCTTGACGTGATTGGCGGCGACCCAGTCCATGCCGGCGATCACGCCCGAGTTGCTGCCGGAACCGTCGCAGCCCAGCACCCGCACCGGGTGGATGGTCACGCCCTTGGCGACGCCGTGGGTGGTGCCGCCGACCGTGCCGGCCACGTGGGTGCCGTGACCGTTGCAGTCGTTGGTGCCATTGCCGTCAGTAATCGCGGTGAAGCCGTTGCCCATGCGGCCGGTGAACTGGGTATGGGTGCCGAGCACGCCGGTATCGACGATGTAGGCATGCACGCCGGCAGCATTGGTGTTGTAGGTGTAGCTGGTATCCAGCGGCAGATTGCGCTGGTCGATGCGGTCCAGACCCCAGGTGGCGTTGCTCTGGGTGGCGGCGATGCTGATGATGCCGTCTTCCTCGACGTAGGCGACGCGATCGTCGAGCAGCAGGCGCTGGAGCGCCTTGTCGTCAGCGCGCACGACGAAACCACGCAGGGCGTGCGAGAAGCTGGCGCGAACCTTGGCGCCGTGCTTGCTGGCCATCTGGCGGGCCATGTCGGCGACGCGCGGCCGCTGCGCAGCATTGGTTTCATGCGCGAGCGAGGCGACCTCGTCCTTCAGTACGACGATGTACTGACCTTCGATCGGCTGATTGGCGATCCGGAATTCGGCCTGCGCTTCGGCTGTACCGCTGACGCTGCCGAGTACTGCTGCGGCGATCGCCGCCGCCAGTACGTGGTGACTGACAAATTTCATGGTGCTGCCCCTTTCTGTGCTGTGTGATGTAGAACCCCTGAAGAAAATCCATTCCGGGCGCGCATCTGTCCCCTGTGGTTCAGAAAATCTGAACCAGAGATGAATGCAATGCCGTTGGCGCCCCTGAGAATGAATTGGGCATGAACTTGCCCGCAGACACATATAAAGTGCAGGCGCATATCTGTCAAATGCAATTTCAGCATATCATTACCCGGAAAATGCGCTACGCGGCGGCTGCCGCCCATCGCTGCCGGCTGACCCGAGCTGGATGGCTCCGCATGGCGCCACCGACCGGGCCACAGCACTCGGTTCGTGTTGCGCCGCACGATGACTTCAGCGACGAAAACTCATGGCTCGGCCGGACAGCCCGACAACCGGCCCGGTGACACAACGGATGGGTACAGGGAAACAACCAGTGAGCGTGACACTGACCGGCCTGCGATGCCTCGTGGAAATCGCCGAGGCGAACCTCAACATCAGCGCGGCCGGACAGGCGATGCATCTGTCGCAGTCCTGTGTCTCGCGCCACCTCAAGCAGATCGAGGATTCCCTGGGTTACCGGATCTTCGCCCGCAACGGGCGCAGTCTGGTCGACGTCACCCCGGCCGGACGCATGGCCTTGGACGTGGCCCGACGTGTCGTCCGGGATGTCGAAGGCTTGTGTGATCTTGCCGCCAACACGCGCGGAGAGACCGCAGGTGAACTGGCCATCGCCGCACCGCAGACCTATGCCCTGCATGTGCTTCCGCCACTGCTGCGCCGGCTGCGCGAACGCTACCCGGACCTGAGCGTGCGCATGCATACGCTGGGCGATGACCAGCGTATGCGAGTGAGCGAACACGACCGTTTCGACACGGTGATCGTCAGCAGCACCGGCGACGGTGTACCGGACGGTACTGCGGTGCCGCTGTTCCGGTGGCGTCGGGTCGCCCTGGTCGAGCGCAGCCATCCACTGGCAAGTCACAGCGGTACGATTCCGCTGGCCGAACTGGCACGCTGGCCGCTGGTGACACACGAAGCCGCGCGCCAACCCGACTCCACGCTCAATCGGACGATGGCCATGCACGGCCTGACCCCGCGTTTCGCCTGCTCAGCACCGGATGCCGCCACGATCAAGGCTTACGCGCGTGCCGGGCTCGGCGTCGGGTTGGTGGCGGAACTGTCACTGGATCCGGCCGACTACAGCCGTTTCGCGGTACTGGCCTTGGACGCTGCCCTGCCCGATTCCATCGCCTGGGCGATCCTGCCGCGCGGCCGCGTGCTACGCAATGCCGCCCTCGAACTGGTGCGCCTGCTCGCCCCTGATCTGGACGCCGACACCCTGCGCCGCGCATCGCAAGGTCAACCTCCGGCACACTGGCCAACTCCGCCTTACCATCACCGCACGCCGGAAGCCTGAGGCGCTCTGATCGATTCGGTTGCACCACGCCACTGCTCGGAACTGGCCTGCTGCGGCCCGGCTCGGTTCGGGATTGGCGCTACCCGTGTCCGGTGGCCCGCACGGGTCGTACACTGTCGGCAGTGTACGCCGACCCTGGTCACCGATGACTGCTACTCACCCCGATCGTCCCGAACCCATCCGACTCGCCGACTACCGACCGTCAGCCTGGCGCATCGATCGGGTGGAACTGGAATTCGATCTCGGCCTGGCCAGCACGGAGGTTCACTCACGGCTTCGGCTCCGACCCGAGCCCGACCAGCCGCTCACCGAGCTTCGGCTGGACGGCGAAGACCTGGAACTGCTCGACATCCGGATTGACGGCCAACCGCTGGCCGGCGATCGCTATCGACACGACGACACCGGCCTGACCCTGTTCGGGCTCGACCGTGGCTGCCTGCTGGAAACCCGTGTCCGCATCCGACCTGAGCGCAACACCCGGCTCGAAGGGCTGTATGCCAGCCGGGGCCTGCTGATCAGCCAGTGTGAACCGGAGGGCTTCCGACGCATCACCTTCTTCCTCGATCGCCCGGACGTGATGCCGACCTGGCAGACCCGCCTGTGTGCCGACCGCACGCTGTTCCCGGTCCTGCTTGGCAATGGCAATCCCGTGCATCGGGAGGCATTGCCCGATGGCCGTCATTGCAGCGTCTGGGACAACCCGTACCCCACACCGTGCTACCTGTTTGCCGTGGTCGCCGGACAGTTGCACGATCAGCGCCGCACGATCGCCACCGCCTCGGGACGGTCGGTCGAACTGGCCGTCTGGGCTGCACCCGAGGATGTCGGGCGCTGCACCTTCGCGCTCGAATCGGTCGAGCGCGCCCTGCGCTGGGACGAGCAGCGGTTCGGTCGCGAATACGACCTTGATGTCTTCAACGTGGTCGCCGTCCAGGATTTCACCATGGGCGCGATGGAGAACAAGGGCCTGAACATCTTCAACGCCCGCTTCATCCTGGCCGACCCCGAGACCGCCACCGACGCCGATTTCCTGGCGGTCGAGGCGGTGATCGGTCACGAGTATTTCCACAACTGGTCGGGCAATCGCGTCACCCTCCGCGACTGGTTCCAGTTGTCGCTCAAGGAAGGCTTCACGGTCTTTCGTGATCAGGAATTCACCGCCGATCTGCACTCGCGTGCGGTCAAGCGGATCGACGATGTGCGGCTGCTGCGCGCCCGACAGTTCGTCGAGGATTCCGGCGCACTGGCCCACCCGGTTCGTCCCGAACACTATCGCGAAATCAATAACTTCTACACCCTCACCGTCTACGAAAAGGGCGCCGAACTGGTACGCATGCTGCACACCCGACTGGGCGAGGCGGCGTTTCGACGCGGTTGCGACCGCTATTTCGCCGACCACGACGGCCGGGCCGCTACCGTCGAGGATTTCCTGACCGCGCTCGGCCAGGCATCCGGCCAGTGTCTCGATCGCCTGCTGATCTGGTATCGCCAGGCCGGCACACCGGAAGTCCACGTGCAGTCCGCATTCGACCCCGCGTCCGGACAGTTCCGCCTGTCCCTGGGTCAGCGAATCCCGGCAACCCCCGACCAGCCGAACCCGCAGCCGATGCCGATTCCGCTGCGTGTGGTTCTGTACGGTGCCGATGACCGTCCGTACACCGCCCTGCCCGATCGACCCGAGCCCGCACCCGAGTCGGCGTTCAGACTCCGGGCCGATGGCGAGGGCATCCTGTTCGACTTCGCGGAGGCACAGGCGACCCTGGTCTGGAACGGTCTGGCTGCGCCTCCGCTGCCGGCCTTCAACCAGGGCTTCGCGGCACCGATCAAATTGCACATCGACTACACGCCGCAGCAACTCGGTCGCCTGGCGCGCATCGAGCAGGATCCCTTCAATCGTTGGGAAGCACTGCAACGGCTGGCGATCGGCCTGATGCTGAACCGTTTCGCCGAGGCCGAATCGGCCGAAGCCGCCCTCAGCGACAGTCTGGCCGACCTGCTCGATGACGATGCCGCCGACCCGGCCTTCGTCGCCGAATGCCTGGCACTGCCCGACTTCCATACCCTGTGCGAACACGTCGAGCGGATCGATGTCGATGCCCTGCTGGCCGCGCATGACGAACTGTTCGAGCGCCTGACCGAGGACCACGCCGACCGCCTCGAACGCCGTTACCACAGCCTCGCCGAATCGGCTCAGGGCGGCCTCGACGGTCGCTCGATCGCCGCTCGGGCGCTGCGCATGACCTGCCTGGACTGGCTGACCCGGCTCGATCCCACGGCAGCGCTGGCGCAGGCTCAGTTCAACTCGGCAAGCACCATGACCGAGCGGCTGACTGCCCTGCGCTGTCTGATCCGCTACGACGCACCAGGCCGGGCCGAAGCACTGGCGCGCTTCGCCGAACGCTGGCGGGACGACCCGCTGGTCACCGACAAGTGGCTGACCCTGGTCGCCGCCCGACCCGACCCCGATGCGCTCGACGATGTGCGCACACTGTTGGCATCACCGCATTGGCTGCCGACCAACCCCAACCGGGTACGAGCCATCCTCGGCGGGCTGTCGCGACTGAATCCAACCGCCTTCCACCGTGCCGACGGCGCCGGCTATCGGCTGCTGGGCGAGCAATTGCCGGCCCTCGACCGTCTCAACCCCCAGGTCACCGCCCGTCTGCTCGGCGCCTTCGAGTCCTGGCGGCGGCTCGACGATGGTCGTCGCGACCAGGTCAGCACCTGCCTGGACGGGCTGCGCGACCGGCTGCACTCACGCGACTGCCTGGACCTGCTGGAGCGCCTGAAACCGGACTGAGCACCGAATCCGCGCGGACTCGGCGGTGATCTGCGGACCGGTCAGCCCGATTTCCGCCGACCGAGCACACTGGTCAGGGCTGAACCGGCGACCACCGCCCCGGCACCGATCCAGCCGAGCGTGGTGATCCGCTCCGGCGCCAGTACCTCCGGCCAGAACGCCGAGACCGTGCTCGCTCCGAGGATCGCCAGGATCGGGGTCACCGCCAGCACCACCGAGACCCGCGATGCCTCCCAGTGTGCCAACGCCTCGGCGAAGCAGCCATAAGCACCCAGAGTATTGAAGGCACAATAGATCAACAGCGCCCAATGCAGCCCGTCCAGTCGAACCAGGGCCGAAGGCTGCGCCAACGGCCACAGGACAATGGTGGCGACCGCGAACACCACCCACAGGATCAGCCACGACGACAGGCGCAGCAGCAACTGCTTCTGGGCCAGGGCGTAGACCGCCCAGACCACCGCACCCAGCACCACCAGACCCGAGCCGAGCAGGTAGCTGCCCCCGGTCTGACCCTGACCGAGTTGATCGAACAGTCGATCGAAGAAGAACAGGCCGAGTCCGCCGACCAGCACTGCCAGGCCGAGCCATTGCCCCGGACTGAAGCGTTCACCGAACACGAAGATGCCACCCATCGCCATCAGCAGCGGCGCCAATTGGATCAGCAACTGGGCGTTGGCTGGGCTGGTGTAGTGGACCCCGAGCAGGTAGAACACGTAATTGCCGATCAGACCGAGGGTCGCCAGGACCAGCAGAAGCCCATGCCGGCCGGTGAGCCCGATCAAGGTTCGCAAGCGACCCGTGGCGGCAAGCCAGGCACCCAGCACGACAAACGCCACCACGAAGCGAAACCAGGTCAAGGTGTACGGATCGATCTGCTCCAGGGTGATCTTGAGCGCGATCGGCAGGGTCGCCCAGAAACCGGCCGCCCCCAGGGACAGCACAAGACCCAATCGCCAGCGGCCGGATGCGTGGTGTCGAGTCATGACGATCGCCTGTCGGAGAGGCGCGCAGCTTAGCCCGGATGGCAGTCGAAGTGGCATGGGTGCGGCCGGATCCAACCCTGCCGCCAGCGACACTCCAGGTTCATAGCCGGTTCAATGCAGCGGATCGAGACTGGCATGATCATCGACTCGACCTTGGGAGGCGCGTCATGTCGGTCCGAAATCTGTACTCGCCGCTGGCGCAATGGCTGTCCAACCCCCATGCCAGCCGCCATGCCGCAGTCACTCCGAACCCCCACCTGGCGGCCGGCCGGATGCGGCCGATCTTGACTGGCCTGATCCTGACTGGCCTGTTCGTGCTCGGTCTGCTCGCCGGCTGTGCCAGCAGCCCCTACCGCACCGGCTATTACTACCCGGCTGAACACGGCCAGGGCGATTACTACTCGGCACCCGCCGAGCGCAGCTATCGCGATCCGTACTACTACGGCTACGGCCCCTACTATGGCGGCTTCTACCACTCACCCTACTACCGCAGCCATGGCTTCTATGGCCACTACCCGTATTCCCCCTACCGCTTCCACCGCCAGCGCATCGGGCTGGGGTATGGGCATGGCTACGGCTACAACGGTGTCGGCTACGGTCCAAGCTATGGCTATGGTTACAACGATGGGTATGGGTATGGCCCGAGCTACGGACTCGGCCTGCACTTCAGCGTGAATCGTCATCGGGGTGGCCATGACCGGGGCGATGACCCGCACCGGGGCGATCACCGCCACGACCGCAACCCTGACCGCGACCATGACCGCCACAGCCCTCGGGATCGGCCACAGCCGGTTCGGGTGATCCACCATCCGGATGGCGAAAATCGCCACATCCGTCGAAGCACACCGATCAAGCACGCACCCGATACCTTTCGACCAATGACCGGCAACATGCGCGCCGACCGGTCCGCACCGACCCCCGAGCAGTCCCGCACGCCGCGCTTCGGCGCACAGCCGCTGCCGACCACCCCCGTGGCCCATCAGGCGCCGATTCGGGTCCGTGAAGGCACACGCTTCGATTCCGGTCCGCGCCGGATCGACACCGACACCCGCAAACCACGGGCGCAACGTTCACCTGATGGCTTCGGCCCGATGACCGGCGATCGCCGTGCCGGTCGCACCCTCACCCCTGCCGATTCGGTTCGCCAGTCGGGCCTCGCTACCCGTCAGAGCGTGCCGAATCCCAGCCATCAGGCTCCGATCCGTGTCCGCGAAGGCACACGCATCGATCCTGGCCCACGTCGCATCGACATCGACGGCAATACCCACAGCCGCCAGCGGCCGGAGCCACCGAAATCGGTGCCGAGATCGGCACCAGCACCGTCGCGACCGATGTCCGACCGAGGTGAGGCTGAGTCCGAACAGTTGCGCTGATCGCTCGCGGCTGACCGCTTGCCGCCGATCCCCCGCGCGAACCCCGTTGCCGTTCAAGCGATTCTGCGCTGACGGCAGCGGCACACCTGTCTACTCGGTGGGTGTGCCGCTGTCCGCCGGATACGCCGCCTCATCCATCGCACAACGGATGCCGTTCGAGCCGTACAGGTCGCGGTTGCCGGTGACCGGCTTGCTGAATCGGTTGGACACCCGCTGGGCACGGGGCTTCTCGTCCCATGAGCCGGCCTTGATCACCTTGCGCACACCCTTCGCCGGACCATGCAGATCGCCGGCTGCGTACAGTCTCACGTAGGCGTCCTCGGCATACCAGTTCGCCACCCATTCACTGGTGCCGCCGATCATGTCGTGTAGACCCAGCGGATTGGCGGGAAACGAGTTGCGCGGCCAGGACAGGTCACGCCAGCAGCCATCGGTCTCGGTATCAGGTTGTTCCGGTCCGCCGGGATCGATCACCGCACGGGTGCAGTCAGCCGGTGCCTGACCCCACCAGTACGGCGTGTCGGTCCCCGCACGGGCCGCCTTTTCCCATTCGGCCTCCCACGCCAGGCGTGCGCCGCGCCAGGTGCAGTACTGGTTGGCCAGATTCCAGTTGACGCAGTTGACCGGGTAGTCGTCACGGCCGGGAGCATCGTAGTTGCAATAGTGCGTGCGTCGATGGTCGAAGGGCCGTTCGCAAGCGCCGGCCTCGACGCAGGCGCGGAATTCGGCCACCGAGGTCTCGCTTCGATCGATGTAGAAGCCGGGGACATCCACACGCATCCCGCCCTCCGGGCCCTCATCCGCCTCACACAGGACATCACCCGCTGAACAGCCCATCTGAAATGGGCCCGCAGGGACATGCACCATGTCAGTGTTGAGTGCGGGTCCGAAGATCGACAGCAGCAGATTGAAAACCAGCACGATCGACTCCCGACACGGTGTTCTGCCCGGTCGGTTTGACCGGATCGTTCCACTGACCATCGCGACGGAGGAACATTCCCCACGACCGAATGCCGCTCAGCATGCCCGAACCTGCGCTCATCAGCGGCACGTCGGCCGATCGACCACATTCGCAGCCCGTGTCAGGCGTGACTCATGGCGCTGGAGCTGCCCGTCCATCGGCCGAAAGCCTACGCCGGTCGGTAAACCCTTCATTTGCCCGGTTTTTGCTTGCACCTGTGGGAAGTCGAAGCGCATTCTTGCTGTCATCGAGATCACCTCGACTGACATTCTGCGTCGGTTTTTGACCCGACGCGCGAGCATGAAGGTCATGCTCACCGTCTGTCCGACGCCCGGCATCCGGTCCCCTGGATTCCCCCTGTTCCAAAAGACCCGCCGGGCGTCGGCCTTTTCTGCGATCGAACGCCCTGTCCCGCCATGCTCTGCCGGGGGAGCCAGCTCGTGCCGCTGCCTGCCGAGCCGGCCAAGCGCCCCAGCACTGCACCGGCGCATCGTATAAAATGTCATCTACATCAACACGTTATTCCTGCGTGTCGATGCCATTCCAGAACATGCGCCGCTACCTGCTTGATTTCCGCTCGTGCCATCGCTCAGCCGCGACCGAACGCACCGACGAAAAAAAGCCGGGAGCCCGAAGGCCCCCGGCTGGCTTCCCCTCGACATGCAGCCGGCCCCTGTTCCTAAGCCGGCGACGCCCCCCAGCGTTGCTGTCGTGGGTGCCCGGCAGTTGAAGCACGAAGCATGCCAGCGTTTGCCGCCTTGGCATTGCTAGAATGGGCGATCGCATTCGCTCCCGATTCGGGCGCTGAAAACCATGAACCATTTCACACATTCATTTGATGTGATCGTCGTTGGCGGCGGCCACGCCGGAACCGAAGCGGCACTCGCCGCTGCCCGCGCCGGTGCCCGCACCCTGCTGCTCACTCACTCGATCGAGACGGTCGGTGTGATGAGTTGCAACCCGGCGATCGGCGGCATCGGCAAGGGCCATCTGGTCAAGGAGATCGACGCCCTGGGCGGCATCATGGCGCGAGCCGCCGATGCTGCCGGCATCCAGTGGCGACGCCTGAACGCGAGCAAGGGGCCGGCCGTGCGCGCCACCCGTTGCCAGGCCGATCGCACTCTGTACCGCCGATTCATCCGAAAGGCGGTCGAATCGCAGCCCGGACTCAGTCTGTTCCAGGCCGCCGTCGACGACATCGAAATGGCCAATGGCCGGGTGCAGGCGGTGTCCACCCAATCCGGCCTGCGATTCCCGTGTGCCAATGTCGTGCTGACGGCCGGGACATTCCTGGCCGGCAAGGTCCATGTCGGGCCGGTCCAGTATGCGGCCGGTCGTGCTGGCGACCCTCCGGCGGAGACGCTGGCGCTGCGGCTGCGCGAGGGACCGTTCACGGTCGGCCGGCTGAAGACCGGCACACCGCCCCGGATCGATGGCCGGTCACTGAATTACTCGGTCATGCAGGAACAACCGGGCGACGATCCGCGACCGGTGTTCTCGTTCATGGGCTCCCCCGAGGATCACCCAGCCCAGGTCAGTTGCTGGATCACCCATACCGACGAACGTGGCCACGACCTGATCCGCGCTGCGCTCGACCGCTCGCCGCTGTACACCGGCGCCATCGAGGGCATCGGCCCGCGCTATTGCCCGTCGATCGAGGACAAGGTGGTGCGGTTTGCCGACAAGACCAGCCACCAGGTGTTCGTCGAGCCCGAGGGGCTGGACGTGGTCGAGGTCTATCCCAACGGCATTTCCACCTCGCTGCCGTTCGATGTCCAGATGGCCCTGGTGCGTTCGATCCGCGGCTTCGAGAATGCCCACATCACCCGGCCCGGGTATGCCATCGAATACGATTTCTTCGACCCGCGCGGGTTGCAGGCATCGCTCGAATGCAAGTCGATCGAAGGGCTGTTCTTCGCTGGTCAGATCAATGGCACGACCGGTTACGAAGAGGCCGCTGCCCAGGGCCTGATCGCCGGCCTGAATGCCGCCCGGCGCGCACTCGGGCATGCGCCCTGGAGCCCCGGCCGGGACTTGGCCTACATCGGCGTGCTGATCGATGATCTGATCACTCACGGCACCACCGAGCCGTACCGGATGTTCACCTCACGGGCCGAGTATCGATTGCGACTGCGCGAGGACAATGCCGACCTGCGGCTGACCGCTGTCGGCCGCGACCTTGGCCTGGTCGAGGATGTCCGCTGGCGGGCATTCTGCGAAAAGCGCGAGGCGATCGAGCGCGAACGCGCCCGTCTGGCCGGCTGGCGGCTGGCGGCCGGCAGCGAACGCGCCCAGGATGCCGAGCGCGTGCTCGGGATCCGGATCACACGCGATGCCAGCGCCCTGGATCTGCTACGACGACCGGAACTCGACCATGCCCGGATAGCGGCGCTCCTGCCGCCGGAGCCAGTGGCTGCGGTGGTGTCCGAGCAGGTCGAGATCGAGACCAAGTATTCCGGCTACCTCGATCGCCAGCAGGACCAGATCGAACGTCAGCGCCGGCATGAGGACACCACGTTCCCGGATGGTTTCGACTTTTCGAGTGTCCTTGGACTGTCGGCCGAGGTTCGCCAGAAACTCGAACGGGTGCGGCCGGAAACGATCGGCCAGGCCCGACGAATACCGGGCATGACGCCGGCCGCGATCGCCCTGCTGCTGGTCCATCTGACTCGCCGACACCGGCGCAGCGCCTGAACGGCGCAGCAATCGCCACCCGGCACCGTCATCGCCGGGTCCGGACGGGCGGCTACACTGCGGACTCGGCGGCTGTTCCTTGCGCTTGGGGACGCGGACGGTCGCGAAGGTTCTTCGGTTGATCGGTTGGGTTTCGGGTTTGCCCGACACCTGCCGCCAACCGAATTCGCGCACCACGCCACCCCGGACGCAGCGCAGCAGGACCGATGGTCCGTGCCGATATCAATTGTCGACATCGCGTCTCCGGGCGGTCCGGGGCTGCGGTTTCGCATGCCCCGCACGCCCGCCGAGCCCGCCCCCCATGCATGAAGAGCTGCACCGCCATCGCCTGAGCCTGCTGCGCCGAAAACGCTGGTTGCGGCGCCTGCTGCGACCGCTGCCACGACGCGCCAATGTCCGCCGATATCCGGTCATCAAGTGGTTCGCGGAACGTGCCGGCCGACTGCCCTTCCTGTGGTCGTTCAAGCGCTCCTCGGTGGTGCCGGCGCTGTATTTCGGATCGGTGTTGTCGTTCCTGCCACTGTACGGCGTCCAATTCGCCCTGGCCTTCGCGGCGGCCCTGCTGTTGCGTGCCAACGTAACGGTCATGTTCGGCCTGCAACTGATCACCAACCCACTCACGGTCGGGCCGATCTACTACCTCACCTACAAGCTCGGCATGTGGCTGATGGCGACCACCGGCATGACCGGGGCCGTGATCGGTGTCGGCACACGGGTCAATGCCCTGTTCCTGGGCGGCACCGTGGCTGGCCTGGCCACGGCCCTGTTGATCGACATCGCCTGGCAACTGGTCGCCTGGGAAGCGCGGGTGTTCCGGGCGCGCTTCGAGCGGCTCAAGCGTGCCAATGAGGAACGCACCCGACTGCCCTGAACCCCGATTCTGCGTTAGGCTCACCCGATGCATACTCGATATCGGTTCCTGATCAGCCTGCTGCTGGCTGGCCCATTGGCGGTGGCGGTCGCTGCGCAAACGGCCCCGACCCCGGTCGCTCTGCCCGATCATGGCCACGCCGCCCAGCCCCGCCTGCATGCCGGTCATGACGACCGGCTCTGGTTGAGCTGGGTCGAGCGGGTCGCCGAAGGCCGACACCGCCTGCGACTGAGCGACCTCGACGAAAGTGGCGCCTGGACGTCGGCACGGACCATTGCCGAGGGTGATGACTGGTTCGTCAACTGGGCCGATTTCCCGGCGGTGGCCAGCAGTGATGACGGTGGGCTTTGGGCGCACTGGCTGCGCAAGGTCGATCAGGCGCCCTATGCCTACGAGATTCGTGTCGCTCGTTCGGAGGATGGCGGTACGAGCTGGTCGCCCGCGCTGACGGTCCACGACGACGGCACCCCGACCGAGCATGGTTTCGCCAGCCTGGTCGCGGTCGAGGGTGGCGGTCTGCTGATGGCCTGGCTCGATGGCCGGGAAACGGTCGGCCACGGTG
>DIHI01000103.1:13212-13865 GCA_002420085.1 Lysobacterales bacterium UBA5700
GGCCACGGTGCCGGCGCGATGACCCTGCGTGCGGCCATTCTGGACGGCCCGCAGCCCCGCACCCGCGCCGAATGGCAACTCGACGCCCGCACCTGCGATTGCTGTCAAACGGCCGCAGTCCGCACCGACCAGGGTCCGGTGGTCGCCTACCGGGGCCGGACGGCTGACGAGATCCGCGACATCATGCTCACCCGGCGGGTCGATGATCGATGGACTCCTCCGGTCACCGTCCACGCCGACCGCTGGCTGATGCCGGCCTGCCCGGTCAACGGCCCGGCGGCAGCGGCCGACGGCAACCATCTTTGGGTGGCCTGGTATACCGTCGCCAACGGCCAGCCGACGATCCGGGTGGCGGGATCGGCCGATGCCGGCGAAACTTTCGCTGCCGTGCGTGACGTCGATGCCGGCTTGCAGGTGCTGGGCCGGGTCGGCACGGCAGTCTCGAACGATGCGCTCTGGCTGGTCTGGCTGGTCGAAGACGAGGCGCATCAATCCCTGCGCCTGGCACGACTGCCTCGCGCCCTCGATGGACCCGGCCAGACCATCGAGGTGGCCCAGGTGCAGGGTCGCGGCCGAGCGACCGGATTCCCGCAGATTGCCGTGCATCGTGGTCAGGTCTGGGTGGTCTGGACCGATGTCGTGGCCGGCCGGCC
>DIHI01000103.1:13929-14145 GCA_002420085.1 Lysobacterales bacterium UBA5700
ACCGATGTCGTGGCCGGCCGGCCCAGTCTGCGCGCCGTGCGGCTGGCTGGCTGAACCTCGATCCGCCGATGCCAGCCGTTCCGGCTGTCACCCGGCGGCCTGTCCGGCGGCTGTGGCCCGACCGATGGCACCCGAAAGCGCAGTTGCTCGGCTACACTTCGTGTCTGTATCGGTCTGGAGTACGGGTCGTGCCCTGGGTTTTTTTTCTTCTGGCAG
>DIHI01000078.1:0-7057 GCA_002420085.1 Lysobacterales bacterium UBA5700
CGAGCGCCTACGCGAGCTACGCTCGTCGGGCGCGCCACTTCATAGTCAAGCCATGCAGCGAACGCTTCGGGCGCCTACGCGAGCTACGCTCGTCGGGCGCGCCACTTCATAGTCAAGCCATGCAGCGAACGCTCCGAGCGCCTACGCGAAGCTCCGCTTCGTCGGGCGCGCCACTTCATAGTCAAGCCATGCAGCAAACGCTTCGAGCGCCTACGCGAGCTACGCTCGTCGGGCGCGCCACTTTTACAGTCAAGCCTTGCAGTGAACGCTTCGGGCGCCTACGCGAAGCTACGCTTCGTCGGGCGCGCCACTTTTACAGTCAAGCCTTGCAGTGAACGCTCCGAGCGCCTACGCGAGCTACGCTCGTCGGGCGCGCCACTTCATAGTCAAGCCTTGCAGCGAACGCTTCGGGCGCCTACGCGAAGCTACGCTTCGTCGGGCGCGCCACTTCATAGTCAAGCCTTGCAGCGAACGCTCCGAGCGCCTACGCGAGCTACGCTCGTCGGGCGCGCCACTTCATAGTCAAGCCTTGCAGCGAACGCTTCGGGCGCCTACGCGAGCTACGCTCGTCGGGCGCGCGAAATCGCTCTTGAACAAGCGATCCTGCACGACGCGATACTTTGCGAGTTCACTCTTGGCGTGCGCCTTAGCGATTTCCGCCGTCGCCTTGCCAGCACCTTGCAACACTTCCCGGTCGGTGGCCTCGGCGTCGAGGCTTTCCTCGGCGATGATTCGCTCCAGTTCCTCGGTCTTCTGGCCATCACGAATGACCTGCCACTGGGCGTCCACCTTGCCCCTGGTGGATACGGTGTGCTCCAGAAGATTGCGAAGTTATGCGTAGTCCATGGTCGCGCGACTCAACCTCGGAGCGCCATGGCACGCAGCAGCGCGTCGATCTGCCCGAATGCGTCCTGCTGCCACTGTTCGGGTGTGCGATCGCCCAGCGCATGTGTGTCTTCGACGAAGCGCCTCACGCAGGTAGGCCCATGACCCTCGAAGGTGTCGAACTTGTCGGCGATGTGCCGGAAACCGCGCTCGCCGCTGGGATGCCCCAGCAGTGGGCGACATTCATCTGCCAGCACCTCGATGCCGCCGGGGTAGTTCCGCACGCAGTAGTAGATGTCGTAGGCGTCCTTCTGCTTGTAGCGGCCCGCCAGCGCATGGCCCTTCATCGCCAGCAGAGCGGGGATGGAGCACACCGTGATCTCCACGCGGTTCGTCCCTCCGTCCGGCATCGGCCCAGCCACCGCCACCCGTTGATAGAATCGCATCGCCAGGTCGGCGCCGTCAGCCCGCTGCACCGCGAAGTCATTGATCAACGGCGGATTGTTCTTGACGATCTCCGCGTCGCGCGGCATCAAGAAATCGACCACGACGTCGATCGCTTCTCCATCGTCTCGCGCGGGAACTTGGCGAACCAGTTGGAAACGCCGAAGTCCCTCACGCTGGGCATAGCCATGGCCTTGAAGCGCGCCGATCAAGGTCGCGTACTCGCCGTCGCCGAGCGCTTCCGCGTCCAGCCCGACGTCCACGTCGAGCGTGCCGACATGCGGCATGTCCTCGTTAGCCAGCAGCAGCCAGGGAACCGCGCCACCGATGATGGCGAACTTGCCCTTGAAGCTACCAAGGATTTGGCCGATCTCGATCAGCACCGATTTCACTGCGGCGGTCGTCCGGTCGTCGTACTCGGCGGCCGACTGTGGTTCCTGGGGTGGTGTCATTTGCGCCATGAAAGCTTTTCCTGGCGTAAGTGGTCGGCGGCCTCAGCTCCGCGTTCGCCGGCTATGGAGAGGTCGAGGTAGGTCTGAACCGGGCTCGTGCAGACTGCGCCCGGCGCAGGTTCAACTGTGTCGGCGAACAGCCCCGAGTCCTTCGGCACGGTGACGACCACGTTCTCGCCCTTCGAGGCGGGCGCGAGTTTCAGCGCCGCCCGGAGCTTGCTCAGGCCCTCCTCGTCGGCGAAGAAGTAGTGTGTGCCAGTGCGCCCGTAAGGAGAAAGCCACTGCGCTGCCGAGAACGATGCGAAGGCCGCACGCCCGAGACCGTCTTCGGCGCGCAGTGCGCTACGGGCCGCGTCTTCGAGCGCGCTGCCATGCAATGGCGTGTAGAACCGCAACCGCTCACCTGGCGGCGCTGTGTAGCTGTCACGCCATGCATCCAGTAGTGCTTCGGGCTCTGAGAGGACGAGGCCATCTTCCGAGGCGCGCGCCCACTCCCGATCGATCAGGGCGGTGCGCACATTGCTGACGTGCCCGAGGCTCACTCCGGTGTTTTCGGACAACTCGATGACGCGCCATGCACGACCGGGCTCGCGCAGCATGGCGCGTAGAACCTGGGCCGACTTCGGCCTGAACAGCGACTTGAGTTCGCGTTGTTCGGCCGCAGGCTTGTCCGCCACCATGCGCTCGATAAACACGCCGCCGAAGGCGATCCGGGCGTTTCCTTCCAAGTCGAGATAGCCAACCCCCTTCTCCTCGCACAACTGCCTCACTGCAGGCGAGATGTAGGGCGCGATGAAGACGGGCGTCGCCTGCGGGGCTCGCTGCGCCACATAGTTCCGCAGTTCCAACAGCGCGGAACGGGCGTACCGCGGTTGCCCGTTCGACTTGTACCCGCAGATGAGCAGGTGCTGCCGTCCGTCCACGAGCAGCCGGGCGATCAAATCCGGCTGCCAATCACCGGAGACGGCTTCGGCCTTGATGCCTTCGATCTGAAGGATCGGGATCTTCTCAAGCAACCCGCGCAGTGCCTCACCAGCACGAGCCTCTGCCTCTTTCATTGGATTATCCTATTTCAGCATCCGTTGAAAATACCAGATTTTCTGAAATCAGTCATTGAGATTTCACTTCTAGGCGATCCTTCAACATCTGCTGAAACCCGTTTATAAGCTGAAACTACCTACAGAGCGACGACGCCGTCCGTCAGCGGTTCGCCTGATCCGCTTGCCGCCGAAGTCATCGGTCAGCCTGCCTGTCGGGCGGATCCCCCATGCCGAAATACAACGCATGACCCCGTCGCAGGCATCCAAAATCGCGTCCCGCCGACCCGATCGCTCCGCTCCACCCCAGATCGCGGCGCACTGACACCGTCAGGCACCCGCATCCACCCATCCCCGGCAGTCATCATGGTTGAACGCGGGAAGTTGGATGACGGGGTCGGGTGTCGGCGCAGCCGGGTGCGGGTCTCGCCCCGAGGCCGCTACACTGACCGACTCACGCGGAGCACTCCCCATGCACTGGATCGATCTCAGATCGGACACCGTCACCCGACCGACCCCGGCCATGCGACAGGCCATGATCGAGGCCGATGTCGGTGATGATGTCTATGGCGAAGACCCGACCGTCAATGCCCTGCAAGCGCGGTTGGCCGGCGCGCTCGGTTTCGAGGCCGGCCTGTTCATGCCCTCCGGCACCCAGAGCAATCTGTGCGCGCTGATGGCCCACTGCCAGCGGGGCGATGAGTATCTGGTCGGCATGGAGGCGCACACCTACAAGTACGAGGGTGGTGGTGCCGCCGTGCTCGGCTCGATCCAGCCGCAGCCGATCGTCACGGCCGGTGACGGCAGCCTGCCACTGGATGCCCTGCGGCGGGCGATCAAGCCGATCGACCCGCATTTTGCCCGCACCCGGTTGCTGTGTCTGGAAAACACCTGGCACGGTCGAGTGTTGCCGCTCGACTATCTTGCCGAGGCGCGCGCCCTGGCGCGCGAGCATGGCCTGGCCATGCACCTCGATGGTGCTCGCCTGTTCAATGCCGCTGTCGCGTCCGGCGTCCCGGCGGGTGCCATCACCCGTCATTTCGACAGTGTCTCGGTGTGTTTTTCCAAGGGGCTCGCGGCGCCGGTCGGTTCGGTCCTGCTTGGCAGCAGCGAATTGATCGAACAGGCCACCCGCTGGCGCAAGGTCACCGGTGGCGGCATGCGTCAGGCCGGCCTGCTGGCGGCCGCCTGTCTGCATGCGCTCGATCACCACGTTGCACGGCTCGCCGACGATCACGCCCGTGCCGAGCGTCTGGCCACCGGTCTGGCCGGACTGCCAGGGCTGCGAGTGGCGGGTCAGCACACCAATATGGTGTTCATCGAAGTGCCGGTCGAACGGTTGACCGCCTTCAGGGCATACCTCGAACAGCAGCACATCCGGATGTCGATCGGTTATCTGCCGACCATTCGGATGGTCACCCACCTCGACATCGACGACGACGACATCGAACGCACGGTCAGCGCACTGACTGCGTTCTTCGGCTGAGTCGGACCGTGCCGGTGCCGGGGCACGACGCGGTTCAGCAATCGACCGCGTAGTCGGCGCCGTAGTATTTGGCGGTGGTTGCGGTGTGGAATCTCAGGGCTGTGACCGGTGGATAGCGCGGTTCGCCGAGGCCGGGCAGCACCTCAAGCAACTCGTGTTCCCAGAGATAGACGGCCAGTGGTGTCGAGATTCGGGGGACGGAACGGGCCGCCGGGTCGCGCGGCTGGCTGACGCGATGGGTGGTGGACAGCAGCCGGTCGTTGCTGATCCGCTGCATGTAGTCGCCGATGTTGAGGATGATGCTGCCGGGAGGCGCGTGCAGTCGCACCCACTTGAGGCTGCGTCGGTTGAACACCTGCAAGCCCTCGATCGCCGGGGCTGGCAGCAGGGTGAACAGATCGACGTCCTCGTGGCCGAGCATGCGGCCACCACGCGGCGGTTCTGGCAGGGTATCCGGGGCCGGGTAATAATTGAGCCGGAAACCGAAGTTGGTGGCCCGCAGCCGGTCGGCATACAGGTCGGGATCGCAGCCGAGGTAGTCGAGGATGGCCGCCATGATCGGCTGGATCAGCCGCTGCTCCGCCTCGACCAGGGCGCGGAAGCGCGGCTCGAAGCCGGGGCGTGGCCAGAAATCGCGCTCTCGATAGTCGGGGTCGCCGTCCAGATCGAACGCCCGTCGGCAGAACACCCAGCCCTCGACCAGATCCGGGTGGATGATCGTGGTCTGCTCGATCGGAAAATAGCCCTGGTTGACCGAGCCGCTGCGGCAAGCCCGGTAACGCATGCGCTCGGCGATGCTGACCGTCTCGAACAGTTCCACGGTCGCCCGTTCGGCATCGGCGAACAGGTCGCGATCGATGCCATGACCGACCAGGATGGCGAAGCCGATCTCCTCCATGGCCTGGCCCAGAGACTGCGCGAAACGCCGACGGCCGGCGGCATCGCCGTGCAGGTAGTCGGACAGGTCGCAGGTACGCACCACGAAGTCCTCGTCGAAGGCTTCGCTGCCGTCGCAGGCTTCCGACAGCCGGTAGGTGTGCGACTTGTCGACCTGATCGAACTGGCAGAAGTCGCGGTTGACGGCATCGATGCCGCCGGGTGGGGGGATCGGGGCAGTCATGGCGTCACTCCGGGATCGAAGACATGTGCGTGGGCGTACAGGGCCAGCACCAGAAACAACACGGCTGGAATGGCATAGCGTAGCCAGAATCGCCAGACCAGGCCGGCCCGACCGGTGATGCCGGCCTGGGTCAGCGCATTGGTCCGGTCGAGTGCCCAGGCGAAGGCGATCACGGCAACCAGGGCGCCGAAGATCTGCATGCCGGAGCCGAAGATCAGGTCGAGGATGCCGATCAAGGCCGGATCATGGGCGCTCGGCCAGATCAGGAGCGCCTCCAGCAGCACCACCAGCGCGATGGCGCGATTGGATTCCGACAGCCTGGGCCAGAGATCGGCCACGCCACTGGCGCAGACCGTCAGTGCCGCCAGCGCCGACAGGAAGGCGACCAGGGTGACTGCCGCCAGGAATACCACAGCGACCCCGTTCCCGAACGGCATTTCCGAGAACACCCGTGGCAAGGTGTCGAACAGCAGCCCTGGGCCGCTGTCGAGGTCGAGCCCGAAGTGCAGCACTGCCGGCACCAGGAACAGGGCGGCGGCAAGCGCAGCAGCGGTGTCGCCGAGCGCAGTCGCCACGGCGGTCTTCGGCAGGCTGATGCTCGGGCCGAGAAAGCGGCCGTAGGCGATCATGATGGTGCCGCCGACGCCAATCGAGAAGAACGCCTGGCCGAGTGCGGCGAATACTTCGGTCGGGCCGAGCCGGGAAAAATCCGGCCGCAGGAAGTCGGCCAAGCGGTCGAGTGCGCCGTCGAGACTGAGGGCGAAGCCGACCAGACCCAGCATCGCCAGACCGAACACCGGCACCAGCACCCGCGACACCGCTTCGATGCCGCGTCGGACCCCGCGCCACAGCACCCATCCGGCCAGACCGAGCAGGATCAGGGCGATGCCGTACTGGCCGATGCCGTTGCCGAGTCCGGCGCGGTAGTGGTCGATGTGCTCGGCGGCATAGCCGGGGGTGATCGCGAAACCGGCGCTGTAGACGATCTGGGCGATCACCACCAGGTAGTAGGAATTGGCGATCAGCATCGAGATTACCAGCACCAGCCCGAGTGCGGTCCCGGTCCGGTGGCCGAGAACGCGCCGGTAAGCGCCGATCGGTCCGCTGCCGGTGGCCCGGCCGAGCCCCCATTCGGCGCTGAGCAGGGGCGCTGCCAGGGCCAGGGCGAACAGCAGGTAGAGCAGCAGAAACGCACTGCCGCCGTAGCTGCCCATCATGTATGGGAAGCGCCAGATGTTGCCCAGACCGACCGCCACGCCGACCATCGCCAGCCAGCCGGCGAAGCCCGATGAGAAACGGGCCTGCCGGCCGCTCCCGTCTGAGTGCAGCGGCGTAGCAGACGACGGATCGGGGCCGGAGGTGTTCATCGTGACGGGACTGTCGGCCGGCCGCCGGCCTCAGTACGCATACTCTCGGAAAACCGGATCGACCGTGCCACCCCATCGACCGTGAAACAGTGCCAGCTTCTGTTCGGCCGGCGTGGTGTTGGCCAGCGCCAGTTCGATCAGGGGTTCGATGAAGACCGCCTCATCACCGCCCTCGGGGCCAAGCCGAGCGCGTCGGCGCAGCCCGGCCTCGGCGATCCGAAGCGCCTCGATCGCCAGTTCGCGCACGGTCGCGCTGCGAAACGGCAGCTTCAAGCCATGCCGGGGCACGCCATCACGCAGGGCGTGGCGTTCGGCGTGGCTGAAGT
>DIHI01000078.1:7215-8108 GCA_002420085.1 Lysobacterales bacterium UBA5700
CACAGGCGGTTCCATGGGCCGCCATCGGCGCCGCGCATCTCCAGGAACTTCTTCATGCGCACTTCCGGGAAGGCGGTGGTCATGTGGTCCGACCAGTCGCTCATGGTCGGATGCTCACCGGGCAGGGCGGCGAGCCGGCCGGCCAGGAAATCGCGGAAACTGGCGCCCGAACAGTCGATGTAGCGGCCGTTGCGGTAGACGAAGTACATCGGCACATCGAGGATGTACTCGACATAGCGCTCGAAGCCGAACCCATCCTCGAATACGAAATCGAGCATGCCGGTGCGATCCGGATCGGTATCGGTCCAGATGTGCGAGCGGTAGCTCAGGAAGCCGTTCGGCCGGCCCTCGGTGAACGGTGAATCGGCGAACAGCGCGGTGGCCACCGGCTGCAAGGCCAGCGAAACCCGGAACTTCTTGACCATGTCGGCTTCGCTGGCGAAGTCGAGATTGACCTGCACGGTGCAGGTGCGGGTCATCATGTCCAGGCCGAGCGAACCGACCTTGGGCATGTACTCGCGCATGATCCGGTAGCGGCCTTTCGGCATCCACGGCATGTCCTCGCGTCGCCACTTGGGCTGGAAGCCCATGCCCAGGAAGCCGATTCCGAGTTGGTCGGCGACCGTCCGTACTTCCTTGAGGTGGCGGCCGACCTCGGCGCAGGTCTGGTGGATGGTCTCCAGCATGGCGCCGGACAGTTCCAACTGACCGGCCGGCTCCAAGGTCACCGAGGCACCGTTGGCCTGGCTCAGTGCGATGATCGATTCGCCCTCGCGCACCGGTTGCCAGCCGAATCGGGTCAGGCCATGCAGCAGCGCCTCGATGCCGCGCTCGCCCTCGAACGGCGGGGGACGGAGGTCGTCGAGCCGGAACCCGAACTTTTCGTGCTCGGT
>DIHI01000105.1:0-305 GCA_002420085.1 Lysobacterales bacterium UBA5700
GCCCACGTCCCGAAATCGAGAACACGTCCTCCACCGGCATCAGGAAGGCGCCATCGATCGCACGCTCCGGCTGCGGAATGTAGCTGTCCAGCGCCTCCACCAGCGCAACGATCGACGGCACGCCAATCTCGCTCTGGTCGCCTTCCAGCGCCTTCAGCGCCGATCCCTTGATGATCGGCGTGTCGTCGCCCGGAAAATCGTACTTGCTCAGCAACTCGCGGACTTCCATCTCCACCAGTTCCAGCAACTCGGCGTCATCCACCATGTCCGCCTTGTTCATGTACACCACGATGTACGGCACGCCC
>DIHI01000105.1:339-534 GCA_002420085.1 Lysobacterales bacterium UBA5700
TTCTTCACATAGTCCGCGTGACCCGGGCAGTCCACATGCGCGTAGTGACGGTTCGGCGATTCGTATTCCACGTGCGCCGTCGAAATCGTGATGCCGCGCGCCTTCTCTTCCGGCGCCGCGTCAATCTGATCATACGCCTTGAACTCGCCGCCAAAACGCTCCGCGCCAATCTTCGTCAGCGCCGCCGTCAGCGTC
>DIHI01000105.1:631-25415 GCA_002420085.1 Lysobacterales bacterium UBA5700
GTCAGCGTCGTCTTGCCGTGGTCAACGTGACCAATCGTGCCCACGTTCACGTGCGGCTTGGTGCGCTCGAATTTACCCTTTGCCATGACGAATTATCCGTAAAGAGTTGAGGAAGGTAAGTTTTCGTTATCGTTTCGGGTGGTGCTCACGACTGGAATCGAACCAGCGACCTCTTCCTTACCAAGGAAGTGCTCTACCGACTGAGCTACGTGAGCCCGCATTACCCGACCCGGACGACCGGGCTCCTGCCCGACCCCGTGTCGCGACAGAACCGAAGTCCCATCGCTCCCGCGCGCCGCGACCGCGTCGCGCGACCGGCGCATCCGGCACCGGGAAACCACATCGCGTCGGCAAGGGCTCAATGGAGCGGGAGACGGGAATCGAACCCGCACCATCAGCTTGGAAGGCTGAGGTTCTACCATTGAACTACTCCCGCCCGTCACCGCCGGCTACCCGGCTCGCCGATGTCACGGCGCGGCGGGTTGGTGGAGGGAGGTGGATTCGAACCACCGAAGGCGTAAGCCAGCAGATTTACAGTCTGCCCCCGTTGGCCGCTTGGGTATCCCTCCGACGATGCCGCCGACCTTGCGCGAAATCAGCCCACTATTCTCGCGGCAAGGTTTGCGCTTGTCAATGGGACCGTCGACAGGGGATCGTCGACAGGGGATCACAGATCAGACATTGAAGCGGAAGTGCAGGACATCCCCCTCGGCGACCCGATAGTCCTTGCCCTCCAGCCGCAGGCGCCCGGCTTCGCGTGCGCCAGGCTCGCCGCCGTAGCGCAGAAAGTCGTCGTAAGCGATTGTTTCGGCACGAATGAAGCCCTTCTCGAAGTCGGTATGGATGACCCCGGCCGCCTGCGGGGCGGTGGCGCCGGCCCGGACCGTCCAGGCACGCACTTCCTTGACTCCGGCCGTGAAGTAGGTTTGCAGGCCGAGCAGCCGGTAGGCCGCTCGGATCACCCGATCCAGCCCCGGCTCGGTCAGGCCCAGGTCACGAAGAAACTCGTCGCGGTCGGCCGGATCGAGTTGAGCCAATTCCTCCTCGATCGCGGCGCACACCGCCACCACTTCGGCCCCTTCCTCGGCCGCCCGTGTGCTGACCCGATCGAGCAGAGGGTTGTCGGAAAAGCCCTGCTCATCGACATTGGCGACGTACATGACCGGCTTGAGGGTGAGCAGGAACAGGTCGCGGATGGCGCTGCGATCGTCCTCGGACAGGCCGAGGGCACGCGCCGGCCGCCCCTGATCCAGGCCATCGCGAACCCGGCCCAGCACTTCCTTGCGGGCGATCGCGTCCTTGTCGCCAGCCTTGGCGGCCTTTTCGGCCTTGCTGTAGGCCCGCTCGACCGACTCCAGGTCGGCCAGCGCCAATTCGGTATCGATGGTCTCGATGTCGGCGATCGGATCGACCCGGCCACCGACGTGGACCACGTCGTCGTTCTCGAAGCAGCGCACGACATGGGCGATGGCATCGACCTCACGGATGTGCGCCAGGAACTTGTTGCCCAGGCCCTCGCCCTTGGAGGCGCCAGCGACCAGCCCGGCGATATCGACGAACTCGACCGCCGTCGGAATCACCTTCTGCGGCTTGACGATCGCGGCCAGCGCGGTCAACCGCAGGTCCGGAACCGGCACCACGCCGATGTTCGGTTCGATCGTGCAGAACGGAAAGTTGGCAGCGGCGATACCGGCCTTGGTGAGGGCGTTGAACAGGGTGGACTTACCGACGTTCGGCAGTCCGACGATGCCGCATTTGATGCCCATGATTTAAGTCCGGGAGTGGGGGAGTCGAGAATGGGGAATGGAAAAACGGGGGCCAGGGGTCATCGAGTCCCGATTCCCGACTCCCGACCCCCGCCTGTGTGGAGACGCTTCATCGCTTCGTTGAAGTTGCCGGCAACGGCCAGGGGCAGTACCGCCAGGGCGGCGTCGATGGCCTGATGCATGGCGGCGGCGTCATCGCGACCGGGCCGGCCAAGCACCCAGCCGGTGACCCGATCCCTGTGGCCGGGATGACCGATGCCGAGCCGCAGCCGGTGGAATCCGGCGTGGTCGAGATGGCGGACGATGTCGCGCAGCCCGTTCTGGCCGCCATGCCCGCCATCGAACTTGAGCCGGGCGACGCCGGGCGCGAGATCGAGATCGTCATGCACGATCAGGCATCGATCGGGCTCGATCTTCCAGTACCTGAGCGCCGCCGCGACCGATCGGCCGGAGGCATTCATGAACGTGGCCGGCTTGAGCAGACGGATCGGCAAGGCGTCGATCGACACCTTGCCGGATTCGCCGAACACCTTGCTGTCCGGCCCCAACCGCGCGCCATGCTGCTCGGCCAGGGCATCGACGAACCACCATCCGACGTTGTGCCGGGTCTCGGTGTATTCCGGGCCGGGATTGCCCAGCCCGACGATCAATTCGAGACCGGCAGACACGGTTGGCTACCGTTGGTGCAGAGCCAGGGCCGAAGACCCGGCTCAGTCCTTCGGCTTCGACTGCTTGCTGGCCGGAACCTCGGTCGGAGTCTCCCCGGCCGGCTCGGCTTCGGCACGCGCCATGCGCGCAACCACCACGGCGACATCGTGCTCCTTGCCCAGACGCAGTTCCGGAATCTCGACCCCGGCCGGCACCACCAGTTCGGACAGGTGGATGGTGTCGCCGACCTTGAGGTTGATCAGATCGACCTCGATGTACTCGGGCAGATTCCTGGGCAGGCAACTGACATGGACTTCGTTCAGTTCGTGGGTGATCACCGTGCCCGACATCTTGCCGGCCGGCGACTTGTCCTGGTTGGTGAAGTGCAGCGGCACCGCAGCGCGGATCGCTTCGTTCTCGCTGACCCGCTGGAAGTCCAGATGCATGATCTGTGCCTTGTACGGGTGGCGCTGCATGTCGCGCAGCAGAACCTGCTCGGCGACACCATCGACTTCGAGCGAGAGGATGGCGGAGTAGAACCATTCGTTCTGGCTGATGTGCCAGAGCGAATTGTGCTCGATCTGGACATTGGCGGGATCGCGGTGCCCCCCGTAGACAACGGCAGGCACCATGCCCGTGCGACGCAGGCGGCGGCTCGCACCCTTGCCCTGATCGCTGCGCGCGGTGGCGGAAATCGTGTGTTCAGACATTGCTATCACCTTGGTTGGAATGGCCTGACGGCCGTGGCTCCCCCGCGACCAGGGGAGAAATCGAATCCCGATAGTCGAGATTCGGGATTGGCGACTCGGAGGCGATCATCTGATCACGCCCGAACGTCCAATCCCGAACCCCCAATCCAGAACCCCCGCTCTCAATCCACATACAACGAACTCACCGACTCACCGAAGGCGATCCGGCGGATGGTCTCGGCCAGCAGTTCGGCGACACTGAGCTGCCTGATCCGGGTACACGCCCTGGCTTCGTCGCTGAGCAGAATGGTGTCGGTCACCACCAGTTCGTCCAGCAGCGAATTCTCGATGTTGGCGATCGCCGGACCGGACAGCACCGGGTGGGTGCAGTAGGCCAGCACCCGCCGGGCGCCATGATCCTTGAGCGCCGCTGCGGCTGCGCAGAGGGTTCCGGCGGTATCGACGATGTCATCGACCAGCACGCAGGTCTTGCCGGCGACCTCACCGATGATGTTCATCACCGTGGCGACGTTGGCCTTCGGGCGGCGTTTGTCGATGATCGCCAGTTCGGCGTCGTCGAGCCGCTTGGCGATGGCCCGCGCTCGGACCACGCCACCGACATCCGGGCTGACCACGATCAGATTGTCGGTTCCCTGATTGCGCCAGATATCGGCCAGCAACAGCGGCGAAGCATAGACGTTATCGACCGGGATGTCGAAGAAACCCTGGATCTGATCGGCATGCAGATCGACCGTCAGCACCCGGTCGGCATTGACCGCGCTGAACATCTTGGCCGCCACCTTGGCGGTGATCGGCACCCGTGCCGAGCGCGGCCGGCGATCCTGGCGGGCATACCCGAAATACGGAACCACGGCGGTGACGCTGGCGGCGCTGGCACGCTTGAGCGCGTCGATCAGCACCAGCAGTTCCATGAAGTTCTCGGCGGTCGGGGCACAGGTCGGCTGGACCACGAAGGCGGCCTGGCCACGCACGTTCTCCTCGATCTCGACCTGCACCTCGCCATCGGAAAAGCGGCCGGCCAGTGCCTTGCCGAGCCGGATGCCCAACTCCCGACAGACCGCCTGGGCGAGCGGTCGATTGGCGTTTCCGGTGAACACCAGCAGGGATTCGTTCTGGATTCGACCGCCGGTCATGGTTGCGATTCCGTCGAAAGGGGCAGGACGCCGCTGCGGCTCGGCGCGGGTTGCGATTGGCAGGGGCGGCAGGAGTCGAACCTGCGAATGCCGGAATCAAAATCCGGTGCCTTAACCACTTGGCGACGCCCCTGTGTTGCGATTGCTGTCGATCTGCCGGTTGCTCCGGGTATCGCTCGGCCGCCGATCGGCGATCTGCTGCGACCGACTGCACCGGGACGGTCCGTCACTGGACGTGTGGGTCCGGGCAGGGTCGCGTTCGCCACAGCGGCAACCGAGCAGGATGGCCGATCGGCAGCCACCAGCCAGAAACAAAGCTCGCTATTTTCGCCCGGCATCCGGCTCCAGGTCAATCATCGCACCGACCGAACCGGTCCGATCGTCCGGATCGCCCCGCTGCCAGCGCTCGATCAGCAGGCGCACCCGCTCCTGGCCACGATGGGCGAATACCTTGGCCGGCAAGGCCGGCTCGGGGTCACGCCACCAGTCACGATAATCGATGGTCCAGCCGGCCTGTGTCAGCAATGCCGGCAAGCCATCCGGGGCAAATTCGAGGGCCGCTGGACCGGGGCCGCGCCGACCCAGCAGCCAATGCACCAGTTGGTCGAACGGGATCGACCAGCCGGTGGCGTCGGCCAGCAGGCGCTCGGCATCCGGGCCTTCGAGATCGCCGTCGTCGAGGCCCTGCAACCGCACCCAGCCATCGCTGCGGATCAGTCGCCAACTCTGGCGCGACACCGGGGTACTGAGCACGATGACGAAATCGTCGCCACGCTGGTGCCACTCGATCCGGCCATTGCCGCCACCGGAACGGCCGGCCAGGGCGATCCGACCGGTCAGCGACCATTCCGTCAGATCGTCGAGCCGGGCTTCGCGTTCGGACTGGGCCGCCAGTGATGCCGAATCGGCTCCGATCCGGGGCGGCCGCGAGGCACAACCGGCCATCACCGCGACCACCAGCATCAGCACCAGCAGCCGCGCAGCGGCCGGCACTCCGATCGGACCAGCCAGCGCCAGTCCGGTCATGGCAGCAGGTCGGGCGCCAACCGCCGCAGCGTGCCGATCAACACGCGGTGCTCGGGATCGACCCGCAGCCCTTCGCGCCAGACCGACCGCGCTTCGTCGAGTCGTTCGCCGACCCACAGTGCTTCGCCGAGATGGGCCGCGACTTCGGCATCGGGCAGCAACTCGAACGCTCGACGCAGATACGGCAATGCTTCCTCGACCCTGCCCTTCCGGAACAGCACCCAGCCCATGCTGTCGATCACGGCGGCATTCTCGGGCGCCATCGTCAGGGCACGCTCGATCAGTTCCATCGCCTCATCGAAGCGCTCGGTCCGGTCTGCCAGGGTGTAGCCCAGGGCATTGAGGGCATTGATATTCTCGGGATCGTCGGCGAGCATCGCACGCAGTTCCGCTTCGGCGGACGCGATATCGTCGCGCCGCTCATGGGCCAGGGCTCGGGCATAGCGCAGTTCCGGATCGGCCGGCAGCCGTTCGAGGCCACGGGTGTAGGCGTCCAGTGCGGCGTCGGGGCGCTCGGCGTCGAGCAGCAGTTCGCCCTCGAACAGGAAGGCATCGCGCAGGCTGTCGCGGTCGGTGCTCTCGGAGCCCTGGATGCCATGCAGCCGGGCCAAGCCCTCCTCCAGACGGCCGACCTCGGCCAGCACGAAGACCGAACGCAATACCGCCTGGGTCGCCCCCGGCCCGTCGGGCGGCACCTCGGCATACCAGGCCAGGGCGTCCTCTCGCTGTTCCAGCGCTTCGGCGAGTTGGCCGAGCAGCAAGCCCAGTTCGGGCGAGGGCGTCTCGGCGGCGATCGTCTTGGCCTGTCGATACAGTTCGGCCAGTGCCTGGCGGTCGCCTGCCCGATTCAGGATGCTGGCGCGGGCGGTGAGGATCGCAGCACTCTGCGGGCCGCGTGCCAGAAGCTGGTCGGCCTCGTTCGGCTGCTCCAGCGACTCCAGTTCTGCGGCGGCGGCGATCCGGATCGTTTCATCATCGCCGAGCCGTTCGACGGCGCCGCGAACCGCCGACAGCGCCGCCTCGCGATCACCCGAACGACGCAGGTGTCCGGCCTGGAGCAAGGCGATGCGCGGATCATCGGGAAACCGTTCGGTCAAGGTCGCCAGCCAGCGCTGCTCCGGCTCGGCCACACCCAGACGCTGGGCCAGGCCGCCGAACGCCAGCCAGGCCGAGGCGTCCTCCGGCAACGCCCGAGCATCGAGAATCCGGGCCAGAACCAAGGCCGAGGCATCGGCATTGGCCGAGCCGAGCATGGCCCGCAGGGCGTGTTTCCAGCCATCCGGCGGCTGTCGGATCAAGCTCAGCAGATCGCGTTCGGCATCATCGATCCGGCTCTCGCGCAGGGCCAGACCGGCATCCAGGACCAGCACCCCGACCCGCTCGGGGGCCAGTTCCCGCCAGCGTGCCAGCGCCTCCCGAGCGAGTTCACCATCGCCGGTGGCAAAGGCGATCGATGCCGCCCGTTCGGCAAGTGCCGGATCGTCGCTGGCGCGCGCCGCATCGATGTACTTGCGTGCGGCGCGACGGCTGTCGCCCTCCTGACCCTCGAACTCGCCGACCAGCAGCGACTCCAGCGCCTGATCGGGATCCTTGCCGGCCTCCTGTTCCGATTCGGCGGCGAGCAGTCCACCGGACACCAGAACACACCCGAGAATGAGGGGCGACAGGCGGGTCCACTTGAGTCGGATCATGTTGGCGATGTCCTGGCAGCGATAAAGTGTCGCAGCGATGAGGCGGCGATCGGAGGAATTCGGAATCGAAGCGCTACACTAGCCAGGGACGCGGGCTCACCGGTCCGCAGGCCAGCCGGCTTCCGCGCGACCGTTCAAGCTTAACGCAGGTCCAGCCGATGAGCTTCCAAACGCCGACTCCGCATTCAGCCATGACATTGCTTGCCCTCGGCCTGAACCACCAGACCGCACCGGTGTCGTTGCGCGAGCAGGTGGCGTTCTCCGAAGCGGCGCTGCCGGCAGCGCTGGCGTCCTTGCGCGCGCTCGACGGGGTCGCCGAGGCGGTTCTGGTTTCGACCTGCAATCGGACCGAGCTCTACGCCCGGACCACCCCGGAGGCGCGATCGAACGTGGCCGACTGGCTGGCGGGCCAGCATCAGATCGAACGCGACTGGCTGGAATCCTATCTCTACCGCCACGCCGACGCCGCCGCCGCACGGCACCTGTACCGGGTCGCCACTGGGCTCGATTCACTGGTCCTGGGCGAGCCGCAGATCCTGGGCCAGGTCAAGACGGCCTGGCACATCGCCCGTGATGCCGGAACGGTCGGCAGTGCCCTCGACCGCCTGTTCCAGTCCTGCTTCGCCACCGCCAAACGGGTCCGGACCGAAACCCGGATCGGTCGCCATCCGGTGTCAGTGGCGTTTGCCGCCGTCAAGCTGGCCCAGCAGGTGTTCGCCGATCTCGACCGCGCCACCGTGCTGCTGATCGGTGCCGGCGACACCATCGAACTGGCCCTGCGTCACCTGGTCGATGCCCGCGCCCGCCGACTGCTGGTCGCCAATCGCACCCTCGAACACGCCCAGGATCTGGCCAGCCGTTGCGGTGGCTACGCCCTGCCCCTGTCCGAACTCGGACGCCACCTCGCCGAGGCCGACATCGTGATCTCGGCAACCGCCAGCCGCGATCCGATCCTGGATCGCACGGCCGTCGATGCCGCCCTCCGCCAGCGCCGTCGCCGGCCGATGTTCCTGCTCGACCTCGCAGTCCCGCGCGATATCGCCCCGGATGTCGCCCGTCTCGACGATGTCTATCTGTACACCGTCGATGACCTCGAACAGGTCATCGAAGACAACCGGCGTTCTCGACGGGAGGCCGCCGAGCAGGCCGAGGCGATCATCGAACTCCAGGTCGAGCACTTCATGGCCTGGTGGCGCGGCACCCAGAATCAGGACGCCCTCAAACGCCTGCGCGCCGATGCCGAACGTCTGCGCGAGCAGAGCCTGATCCAGGCACGCCAGCAACTGGCCGCCGGTCGGTCGCCCGAAGAGGTGCTCGAACGGCTCGCCAATACCCTCACCAACCGCCTGCTGCACCGCCCCAGCGCGGCACTTCGCGATGCCGCCCAGCGCGGTGATGTCGAACTGCTGCGCGCCGGCGAACGGCTGTTCGATCCTGGCAACGGCAACGAAGCCGGAAGCGAGTCGGCATGACGCCCGGCCTTCGGCGCAAACTGGAAGCCCTGGTCGAACGGCACGAGGAAGTCTCGCGTCTGCTGGCCGAGCCGGACGTGGTCGCCGATGCCGGCCGCTACCGCGATCTGTCGCGCGAATTTGCCCGCCTGGAACCGGTTCGAGAGCGGCTGGCCGCCTTCGACCGCGCCGGTGCCGATCTGGCCGAAGCCGAGCGGATGCTGCGTGACCCGGAACTGCGCGAACTCGCCGATGCCGAGATTCCAGCCCTGCGCGAACGAATCAGCCAACTCGAAGCCAGTCTGGGTGAGCTTCTGCTGCCCGAGGATCCGCGCGATCGTGCCGGCCTGTTCCTCGAAGTCCGCGCCGGCACGGGCGGCGACGAAGCCGCCCTGTTCGCAGGCGACCTGTTCCGGATGTACGCCCGCTACGCCGAGGATCGCGGCTGGCGGGTCGAGATCGTCTCGGCCAATGAGGGCGAGCATGGCGGCTACAAGGAAATCGTTGCGCGCATCGAAGGCACGGGAGCATTCGCGCGCCTGAAATTCGAGTCAGGCACCCATCGCGTGCAGCGGGTGCCGGCCACCGAATCCCAGGGCCGGATCCATACCTCGGCGGCGACCGTCGCGATCCTGCCGGAGTTGGACGAGATCGACGAGGTCGTCCTGAACGACACCGACCTTCGGTTCGACACCTTCCGCGCCTCCGGTGCCGGAGGCCAGCACATCAACAAGACCGACTCGGCAATCCGCCTGACCCATCTGCCGACCGGCACCGTCGTGGAATGCCAGGATGAACGCAGCCAGCACAAGAATCGTGCCCGCGCCATCGCCCTGCTCAAGGCCCGTCTGCTGGATGCCGAACGCAGCCGTCAGGCACGCGCCCAGAGCGAATCGCGGCGACTCCAGGTCGGCAGTGGCGATCGCAGCCAGCGCATCCGCACCTACAACTTTCCGCAGGGCCGGCTGACCGACCACCGCGTCGAGGGCCTGACCCTGTATCGCTTGCCGGAAATCCTCGAAGGCGATCTCGATGAACTGATCGACCGGCTGGCCAGTGAAGATCAGGCCGATCGCCTGCGCCTGCTGACCGAGGCCGCATGACCACGCCGCTCGAACTGGCCCGCCTGCGGCTTGCCGAAGGCGACCTGCCGCGAGCCCTGGCCGGTCTGGTCGACGCGCTGCGCAATACCCCTGCCGATCCCGACCTGTGGCGGCAACTGGGCCTGATCTATCTGGCGATCCCGCAAGCCCACGATGCCCTGGCCTGCTTCCAGCGCTGCCTGAACATCCGGCCCGACGACGGCCCGGCACTGGCCGGCGCCGCCGCTGCCTGTGAAGCCCTGGCCGAACCAGCCACCGTCGTCGCCCTGTATCGACGGGCGCTGACTCACGCACCCCGCCGCCGGGATTTGCGGCCCGGCCTGGCTGCCGCCCTGTTGCAGGCCGGCGACATCGAGGCCGCCAGCCAGGAAGCCGATCGCGCCACTGGTCACGACCCCGACGACGCCACCGCGTGGCGGGTGCGTGGCGACATCGCCATGGCCATGAAACAACCAGCCGCCGCTGCCGCCGCATTCCGACGGGCAGCAGCCCTGGCGCCCGATGACAGCGCGGGCCACTATGCCCTCGGCCTGGCGGCGGCCGGTGCCGACCAGATCGACGAAGCGATCGCGGCCTTCACCCGCACCCTCGACCTGGACCCGACCCACGGCGCCGCACTCGCCCAGATCTGTCACCTCAAGCGCCGCGTCTGCGACTGGCATGACCTCGACCGCCTCGGCGCCCGGCTGCGCCAGGCCGTCCACGCCGGTCGTGAGGGCATCACCCCGTTCGCCTTCCTCGCCGAAACCGGCGACCCGGCCGAACAACTGGCCTGTGCCCGGCTCTGGGCCGGTCAGGTCGAACGCGACGGCAACCGGCTCGGACTGCGACCGCTGCGACCGCCAGTCCGTCGAGAATCGGCACCGATCCGGATCGGGTTCGTCTCATCCGGCTTCGGCAACCACCCGACCGCCCTGCTGATCGCCGAACTGATCGAACGACTGCGCCTGACCGACCTGATCACCTACGGCTTCGCCACCACCCCGGACGATGGCGGCGCCCTGCGGACTCGGCTGCAACGTGCCTTCAAGGAATTCGAGACGGTCGATCGACTCGGCCTGAACGCGCTTGCCAAGCGCATCCGACAAGCCGACCTGGACATCGTGTTCGACCTGCGCGGCTACGGCGACGGCGCGGTCAGCCCGATCTACGCCCAGCGGGTGGCACCGATCCAGGTCAACTGGCTGGCCTACCCCGGCAGCCAGGGTGCCGCCTTCATGGACTACCTGCTGGCCGACCGGTACGTCATCCCCGATGACCAACGCCAGCACTACGCCGAACGCCTGCTGCGCCTGCCGCAGTGCTTCCAGCCCTCCGACAGCACCCGGCGCATTCCCGAGCCACCGCCGCGCAGCGAATGCGGCCTGCCGGAACACGGCCCGGTACTGGCCTGCTTCAACAACAGCTACAAGATCACCCCAGAGGTGTTCGACGCCTGGGCACGGATCGCCCGCGCCGTCCCCGATGCCTGCTTCTGGATGTTGCGTGCCGGCCCGGACGCCATGATCCCGGCACTGCGCCGTGAAGCAGCCGCCCGCGACATCGCCCCGGAGCGACTGATCTTCATGGAGAAACTCGCGCACCCCGAGTATCTCGCCCGCTACCGGCACGCCGACCTGTTTCTCGACACGTGGCCCTATAACGCCCACACCACCGCCAGCGACGCACTGTGGGCCGGCTGCCCGGTATTGACCCTGCCCGGACGCGCCTTCGCCGCCCGCGTCGCCGGCTCGCTGCTGGCAACCCTCGGCCTCCATCCACTGATCGCCAGCGACATCGACGACTACGTCGCCAGAGCGATCGCCATCGTCCGATTTCCCGAGCAACGCCTCGCCATCCGCGACGCCCTGGAAACCGCCCGTCGCGACTCGCCCCTGTTCGACCTGCGGCGCTACGCCAATGACTTCGTCGATGCCGTAAGCTGGATGGCGACCCGGCAACGCCGGGGGCAGGCTCCGATCGACCACGACTTCTTCTGATGCCACAGGCCAACCCGCCCCGATGACTCATTCCGACACCTTCGTAGCGCTGACCCTGTGCGTACTCACCGTCAGCGACAGCCGGACCCCCGACACCGACAGCTCCGGCGACTACCTGGTCGCCGCCCTGACCGAAGCCGGCCACCGGCTGCACAGCCGCGACCTGCTGCCTGACAACATCTATCGCCTGCGCGCCCGAATTTCGGACTGGATCGCCGACGAAACGATCGACGGCATCCTGATCACCGGCGGCACCGGCTTCACCGGCCGCGACGCCACCCCGGAAGCGATCCGTCCCCTGCTCGACAAGGAAATGCCCGGCTTCGGCGAACTGTTCCGGGCGCTCAGCTTCGACGAGATCGGCACCAGCAGCCTGCAATCGCGCGCCTTCGCCGGCCTCGCCAACAACACCTTCGTGTTCGCCCTGCCCGGCTCCACCTCGGCCTGTCGAACCGGCTGGCAAGCGCTGATCCGGCAGCAACTCGACAGCCGCACCCGCCCCTGCAACCTCGCCAACCTGCGACCCCGACTGCGTGAGCAGGCAGCCACGCTGAATGCACCCCCCTGAGCCAGCAAGCCCTCCATTTGTCAACGGAGTTGTCCGCCTGGCCATGCAGCCAGGTGTTGGGGTTCGGCTGCGGCGGGTGATTCTCGGTCAGGGTTGAGCAACACGTTCCGATGGCTGTTCAGTTGCATAGGCGTGCATGCACCACCTGTACCACCCCCGACCGACCCACCTCACGGTGAGGCATCGCGAGGTTCCCGCTCGTTACGTCCCCTCCAACGAACGGGGACACTACAGCTTTGGACACAGGACACAGGCACAGGGACAGTACGGCGTTAGGCTGACATGCCAGGGTTGACATGCTGCACTCGGGGGCGGTCTGGTGTAGCTTGAGCCGACCGCCGCCGAATCGATCGCCATGAAGCGCAACGACTACCAGCGTCAGATCGATCCACTCCTGCTCCGGCTGAACGAGTTGGCCCGTTGGCTGGTCGAGACCGGCAGTCGGATGGTGGTGCTGTTCGAGGGCCGCGACACTGCCGGCAAGGGCGGTACGATCGCGGCGATCGCCGGCAAGCTCAATCCCCGGCAAGTCCGGATCGTGGCGCTGCCGAAGCCGGACGAGCGTGAGCGCAGCCAGTGGTATTTCCAGCGCTACGTCGCCCATCTGCCTTCGGCGGGCGAGTTGGTGCTGTTCGACCGCAGTTGGTACAACCGCGCCGGGGTCGAGCGGGTGATGGGATTTTGCAGCGATGCCGAGTATCAGGCGTTCCTCGATGAGGCGCCCCGGTTCGAGCGCGCGCTGATCGACAGCGGCATCCTGCTGCACAAATACTGGCTGGCGGTCGATCAGGACGAGCAGGAGCGCCGTTTCGCCGAACGTGCCAACGATCCACTCAAGCGCTGGAAGCTCTCGCCGATCGATCTGGTGGCCCGGCAGAACTATCGGGAATACGGTGAGGCGCGCGATGCGATGTTCAAGGCTACCCACACCCGACAGGCGCCGTGGACGGTGGTCGATTTCAACGATCAGCGGGTCGGTCGGCTGAATCTGATCCGCCACCTGCTCGACCATGCGCCGGTCACGGCGTTGTCGGAGCATGCAGTGGACTTGCCACCCTTGCCAGGCAAGCCGGTGCGCGAACGTTTCCGGGGGCCAGTCAAGCCGATCCGCTCACGGTACTGAGCGGCGCGCCGTCAGCCCGGTCATCGCCGGGTCGGTCGCTGCGGTCTGCACGGACCGCAGGCGCAGCCGGCTGCCGTCGACGCTGCCAGAAAGGCGCCTCCGGCCAGCGCTGCTCCAAGCCGTAGAACGCCGACAACTGCTGCCGGTAGACCTGGTGGATCTGGTTCAGATGCGCTGCGTAGCGGTCGCCGGCCTGGTGATCGCCGGCGAGTTCGGCGCGTACCGTGCGGGCGGCTGACAGTCCGGTGTAGAGGGCGTTGGCGATGCCTTTCGACGACAGCGGGTCGAATGCCAGGGCGGCGTCACCAACGGCCAGCCAGTTCGATCCGGCAGCGCGATCAAGCGCGACACTGCCTGCCGGGCTGCCGTGGACCCGACCTACGGGGTGATAGTCATGCTGGCGGCACAGGGCATGCAAATGCGGTGCGCTCGCCAGCCGGCGCCAGAGCGCTTCGCCTGCAAGCAGGGTTCGGCGATCGAGTAGATCGGCATCGCCGAGCAAGACGATCAGGCGCTCACCAGTCGCCAGCAGGACGCTGTACCACCAGCCGTCCTCGGTCGCTTCGACCCAGGTCCGGCCATCGCGATCGGTCCCGCTCGGGCTGCTCAGGAACAAACGGAACGCCAGCAGCCGGTCGTGGACGATCCGCTCGGCTCCCAGATGCCGGGCCAACAGGGCCGATCGGCCGCTGGCGTCGATCAGCCGATCCGCCGACAGGCGACGGGTGGCGCCATCCTGGCTCCGCAGCAGGCATCGAAACGGCGATTGCCCGCCATCGCTGGCATCCAGGTGCAACGAGGCCGATTCGACCAGTTCGGCACCTGCGGCGCGGGCACGCCGACGCAGCCCGGCATCGAAACGGATCCGATCGAGCTGCCAGCCGAGGCCATGGACCTGGAAGAGGAAGTCGTTGGCGGTGCCGATGTCGGAGCCCCAGAACGCCAGGGTGCCGGGACTCGGGCGATGGCCATCGGCGAGCAGTTCGTCCAGGCCACCGAGATCGCGCAGCAGGCTGCGCGCCGAGGGCGGCAGACTTTCACCGAACGGTGCCCGGTCCTGGGCGCCGTGGGTCGATCGCCGATCGGCGATCAGCACGCGCAGGCCAGCGCCAGCCAGGGCGATCCCGGCGGCGGCTCCGGCCGGGCCGCCACCGGCGATGGCGACGTCGAAGCGTGCTTCCGCTCCGGCCATGCCCTGTTCAGTTGCGCGTGTGGCGGACCGGCAGCGGTGCGCTGCCAGCCTCCTCCCGTGACGCGAAATTGGCAGCGCGCGGCAAGGATCGGGTCTTCGGCGACGAGTCGGCCGTGAGTACCGGTTCGACCGCCGTCAGGCTGGTGGCGTCGGCCGGCGCGACGTCCGGGCCGAAGGAAGCAACCATCATGACGGCCGGGAAGATCGGGTCACCGATCACGCCCGGACGGACCTCGACCAGACCCATCGAGCCGAAGATGCGCACCATGTCCAGCATCTGGCTGGCCGTATTGCCATGCAGCGGCTTGTTCCAACTGGTGCGGTTGCTGAAGGCATCGATCCGCCGCGCCAGCGGCTGCGAGGGATCGACGACCACGGCATAGTCCTCGGCAGTCAGCACATGATTGGGCACGCGCGCCGGCCAGAAGGTCGGTGCGAACGGATCGTAGTCGGTGTCGTAGCCGGCCCGACAGAACGCGGTATCGGCCTGCCAGGGCAGGCCCATCCAGCGGTTGATGTCGCCCGGACGCTGGCCATGCAGTGGGCCATTGCCAGCCAGTGCGGCGGTCTGGTTCAGGGTCGGGCCGTAGTCGGGCTCGGGGTTGTCCGGCGAACGCTGGCGGATGCGAAACGGCCTTTCGTACAGGCTCAGGTGACGCATCGGCCAAGTCATCTCGCAGCCCGGATGGAAGGCGTCGGCGAGGCAGAATTCCAGTGCTGCACGATCGAGCATTGCCGGCTGCTCGGCCAGCGGCAGGTCATCGATGCCGGCCGGCGGCGCCCCGCGCTGGCCCCAGTCGGCGATGAAGTCGCCATCCGCCCAGCGTTGCAGGATGCCGTACTGGGTCTGGCTGATGCTGGCATTCTGGCGCGGACTGTTGCTGGCCGGCACTTCCATGGCGTCGCCGTACAGCCACGGCCAGGGCATCTGGTTGCCATCGCTGGGGGTGGGCGGCCTGAAGCTGTTGAGGATCTGTCGGCGCAATTCAGCGTTGGCGTCGTACTGCCCCGGTGCCGGCAATGTCGCCAGACGCGCGATCAACTCCGGATTCTCGAAATCGAAACGACCGGTGTGGCCGAACATCACCGCGAAGCCCTGATTCACCCACTGCAATCCGGTCAGCCGCTGCAGGATCGGGTAGACATCGGCAGTAAACGAAGGCTGGCCCGGCGCCGGCAGCCAGCCAGCCTGCACGTAGAGATCGAACAACAGGTCGTACAGGGTGCGCTCGGCCTTGACCTGGGGGGCGTAGTTGGGTGGTGCGGTCACCACCCAGGCCGATTCGACGGGAATCTCGCGGCCAGCGATCCGCACCCGTGCCGACACCGTGCCATCGCAGGTGTCGTCGTACCAGCCATCGGCGTTGATGAAGGAATTGCCATCGGTCGGGATGAAGATCGGGCTGTCGGTCGGCGAGGCCGAAACGCCGTGACCACCGAGCACCAGCACCCGGCCCTGGGCGTCGGTCCGAAGCTCGCCGAGGGTGACCGGCACGCCGGTGAAGGCACCGGCGCAGATGACCGGGTCGGCATTGCCTCCGCTGATCCGGCGTGGTCCGGCGTCGATGGTCAGGCTGGCACGATCGCTGACCTTGGCATTGCGCAGCGGCAGCACGGTACTGGCGGCCTCCGGGATGTCCATGGCGATCTGCCACTGATACCAGGCGGCCTTGCGATTGGCCAGATGCACGGTCCATTCGATCTCGGCAGCATCGGCGGTCAATTCACGCACCACCTCGCCTGCGGCGTTGTAGCCGTAGATGCGAAACTGCGCGGCTTCGCGCTTGAGAGCACCGGTGGCGTCGCGATAGAAACCGACCGGCTGCGGCGCTGGGTCGGCGAGTTGCGGGCCGATGTAGAACGCATCCTGGCTGTTGCCGACCCGGGCGATGCCGATCGCCGGATGAATCACAGCGCGGACGATGTCGGTTCCGCCGACGGGCGGGGTGGGTGCGGTGGTGGTGAGCGAAACGTTGGACATGACGCGAGCCTCCCTGTTGCGATAGGTTCCGGTTGGAACCGCCAAACGATGCCGGCCAGTCGTCTTGGCCGGCGCGGTTGCTCGGGATCGCTCGCTCGATCGCGCCGACCCCGGTGATCACCGACCCGTCAACTGCGCTCGCCCAGTTCGCGGGCGACGTCGCGCAGGGCATCGACGTTCTCGATATGGGCGATCTGCTGGATGAGATGGTCGCGCACCTGCTCTTCGAGCACGGCCAGATCGGCGTCGGACACCCCGAGTGCCCTGGCAAGGGTCGCGATCCGAGCCCGCTCGGCCGCCGAACAGACGCCATCGGCATAGGCCAGCAGCAGGCAGGAGTGCAGCAGGGCGGCCTTGCTGGCTGGTGCATCGAACACCTCGGCGGCCTGCGTCGGATCGAACGGCTCGCGGACCAATTCGTCATAGCTGATCGGCGCGTGTGCATCATCGCGACAAAGCGCGTAGAAGCCCTGGATCATCGCCTCCTCCGTGGCATGCAGGCCGTCGGTGTTGGCCAGGTCGTGCAGGGCGCGGACGATGCACTGGATATGATTCAGTCCGAGTTGGGCGGTGGCGAGGTCGAGCATCGGAGACTCCTTGGGGTCAGATACGCAGTTCGAGCTTGAGTTGGCGCAGGCGCCGATCGAAATCCTCGCGGCTCAGGTCACGATAGCGCGTCGGCAGCATGCTGCGCCGCGAGGCTTCCTGGACGGCCAGCATTTCCATGTATTCCAGCATGGCGGTGTCCTGGGCCGGCACGTAGTCGTCGATCGCCCGTGCGAACGCTTCCGGCGAGACCGCCGCGCCTTCGCCAGCCAGGGACAGGGCCAGCAGGCAGACCGCTTCGAGGTCGGCATTGGAATAGCCGACCAGGCGCGCCGAACTGGCGTCCCGGTCGCGCGGCCACTGCACCGCATCGCCCAGGCCGTAGCGCTTGAACAGTGCGGCCAGCACCGCTTCCACCTGCTCGGCATCGTCGGCGTAGAAGAACGGGATCTTGCGATCGAGGCGTCCGGCGCGCTTGATATCGACATCGAGCTTGTCGGGCCGGTTGGTCATCATGATGAACAGCACCGTGCCGCGATTGTCCGGGTCGCTCATGAATTCCTTGAGCCGAGCGATGATCCGGGACGAGGTGCCACCATCGTTCTCACCACCACCGCTACCACCGCCGAAACTGCGATCCCCTTCATCGATGATCAGCACGATTGGCCCGAGTGCCCGGACCATCGCCAACACCTTCTCCAGGTTGGCCTCGGTCGAACCGACCCACTTCGAGCGGATGTTCTTGAGGGTCACGGCGGCGATCCCGGACTCCTTGACGAAGCACTTGGCGACGAAGGTCTTGCCGGTGCCCATCGGGCCGACGAACAGCAGACCCATCGGCACCCGATTGCGATCGCCGCGTCGGATCGCGGCGGCAATCTGCATCAACTCGTCCTTGATGCCCTGATTGCCGCCGACCGCATCCAGGCCGTGGCGGGAATCGACGAATTCGATCAGGCCCTCGCATTCCTTCTCGATGATCTCGCGCTTGCGGCGATGGACCAGTTCGATCACCGCCGCATAGGGATCGCCGGTCTCGGTTTCGGGCAGCGGCTGGCTCGGGTTGATCAGGTGACGAATCTCGTCGCTGGCCATGCCCTGGGTGATCGCCGCCAGCTTGCTCGCCCGTGATTCGGCGTCGGCACTGTCGCCGAGCAGCGAGCGGATCAGTTTCAGGCGTTCGGCCTCGTCGAGGCCGGTCACCGGGCGCGGGGTCAGCAACTGGGCGATCTGCACGGCACGCAGGCCGGCGCTGTGTTCGGCCAGACGTCGCACGTGCTGCGGGTCGATCGAGGGATCGCAATGGCCGATGACCCGAGCGCGCTGCTCGAAATCGGGCAGCGGAATCTGCACCGCCGCCACCCGCGGATTGGCAACGATCCTGGGATTCAACTCGACCAGCGACTCGGTCAACAGGAACACCACATTGTCGCGGCTGCCCAGATCACTCGACAGGGACCAGCGGTGCAGCCGGATCGCCGCCTGCCGATCGGCATGGGTCTGGAAACTGACTTCACCGGGCGGCGCCAGGGTGCCGGCATACGGGATGATCAGCGCGGCACTGCGCCGGGTCATGATCTCCTGCTCGATCAGGGCCAGCACCTGCTCCGGCGCAGCCTTGGCGGCCAGCGGTTCGGCAGCAGTGCTGGCGCCATGCTTGGCGTAGCGCACACCGTCCGAGGGGTCGAGGACCAGGATGGTCTGCTTGTTGTCCCTGAGCAGCACGTCGGTGAGGAAATCGATCAGGCCAAACCAGCGCCCGTCATGCAGGATCTCGTCGAAGACGTTGTGGTGGAGGACGAACACGGCGGCCTCGCCGCCGAGGTATTTCCGGCGGACCGTCTCGGCCCAGGGCGGCAGCGATTGGCTCACCGGGTCCACCTACATCTGCCGGCCGGAGCCGCCCTCGGCCTGGGCGGCGGCGCGCTGGCGCTTCAACTGTTCGAGTTGCGCGCGGGCGGTCACCTGACCGGTATCCTGACGCAGCTTGGTCAGGCGGACGTCGAGATCGGTATCGCGCAGTTCCTTGCCCAGGTTGGCCTCGGCGACGGTGGTCTTGATGTGCTCGCGAACCCGGTCGAGTGCCTGGACATCGGCCTCGACACTCAGGCCATCCAGTTGCGCCTGGATCTGCAAGCGGGCCTGGGCGCTCTTCATCTGGGCCAGCATGCGATCGCGCTCGGCCTTGAGCTTGCCGATCTCGCCCTGCACCGCCAACAACGAGCTCTTGGCGTCCTCGGCATCGGCATTGGACTGTTCGGCCTCGGCAGCCAGATCGGCCAGCTCCTGCTCCAGTGCGCTCTTCTTTTGCAGCAGCACCATGGCCAGGTCATCCTGGTTGGTGGATAGCGCGGTCTCCAGGTCGAGGTTGGTCCGCTCCAGCGTGTTGCGAGCGGTCTTCACGCGACCATCGATCTCATCGCGCCGACGGATGATCGCGGCGGTCGCCGACTTCAGTCGCGTGTAACGCTCGATCATGCCCCGGATGGCATTCTCGTAGGCGATTTCCGGGTGGTTCTTCTCGACATCGGCGATCCAGAGCGAGACGAAGCCGCGCCAGAGATTACCGAGGCGGGCGAGTAGGTTGATGCTGGCCATGGATGACTCCGTAGTGGTGGTAAGGCCGGGCGCTGCGATCGACGCCCATCAAGAACATCCGCGCTCGCAAGCGCTGGGTCGGGACAGACGAACGGCGCTGATCGCAGCGGGTTTCGGTAAGGTCGGGGCGGCACTCATCGGCTGGCGCCTTCTGGCGAGGAGTGCTGGGGCAGGCGCGCCTTGGCGATCGGCAGGATGCCCTTCAATTCGCTGCCATAGCCGTGTTCGAGTTCCTGTTCGAGACGCAATCGATCGATCGCTTCCTGGAGGCGGGCGCTGCCCTCGCCCGATGCCGGCAGGGCGACCATGGCGTGATGGATCTCCTCGACCGCGTCCGGCAGGGCCAGCAGGGCCGCTTCGGTCGCCAGCTTGCGGCTGGCCAGACGCTGGTGACGAACCAGCACTTCCTCCAGATCGGCGCGGGCGCGCTCCAGACTCGGGCGGTCCGGGGGGTCGCTGCTCAGCCGTCGATCGAGTTCGGCGATGCGCGCGGCAATCGCGTTCTCGTTCACGGCGCCCTGGCGCTCGCGCATGCCCAGTTCGGCCAACCACAGGCCGAGGAAATCGACACAGGCATCGTCGAGTTTTTCCAGGTCGGCGGCGGTGACCCCACTGCGCCGATGCCGGGCCATTTCCCGCAGCGAGGCGATCCGATCACGCAGCCGATCGTAGACCTGCCAGCGCGGGTCGTCGGCGGCGGAACGTTGATCGATCTCGCGCCGGAGGTGGTCGATGACCCGCTCGCGCCGCCGATCACGGTACTTGCGATCGACCCGCGCGCGAAAGGTCGGCGAGCCCGGAATGAACAGGGCGGCGATGGCATCGCCGGCAGCGAATGCCAGCATCGGCAGGATCAGACCCGACAGCCCCAGCGGCAGGGCCAGCAGGCCGCCGAGCGCGAATGCACCCATGCCGAGGTTGATGTTGAGCGGACTGGTCAGCATCTCCCACAGGTAGGAGGGCTGCGCTTCCGGGTCGTGGCCGCCATGCTCCATCGAATGGGCCTCAGATGGTCACCGACAGAGTGCCACGTCCGGCGCTGCGATTGTGCAACTGGTCGAGGATGCGTTCTTCCATCGCCACCGCCTCACTCGAACGCTGCCAGGCCGAGGAGCGCGGGCGCGGCTCGACGATCCGGAAATCGTCGGCGATCCGGGCCGGCTGGGTCGACAGCACCACCACGCGATCGCCCAGCATCAGGGCTTCGGTCACGTCATGGGTGACGAACACGATCAGGCAGGGATTGTTGCGATGCAGGGTATGGAGCAGGGTCTGCATGTCGCCACGGGTCTGGGCATCGAGGGCGCCGAACGGCTCGTCCATCAGCAGGATGCGCGGTTGCAGAACCAGGGCACGGGCCAGGGCCACCCGCTGGTTCTGACCGCCGGAAAGCTGGGCCGGCCGATGCCGACGATGTCCGCCCAGGCCGACCGCCTCCAGCATGGCATCGACCCGCTGCTCGGCCTCGGCACGCGGCACCTTGTCGCGCCAGTGGCGCAGCCGGAACGGGAAGGCGACATTGTCGCGGACGCTCAGGTCGGGTCGGTTGGCATAGCGTTGAAACACCATCACGGCGTCATCGTGGGCGCCATCGCAGGCAACGCCATCGATCGACACCTGACCGGAGGTCGGCGAGCGAATGCCGATCGGACGAACGCCGCCCATCATGTGCAACAGGGTCGATTTGCCGCAACCGGATGGGCCGAGCAGCATGACGATTTCCGGTCGATCCAGGCTCAGGCTGATGCCATCGATCACCCGCAGGGATCCACCGCCATGCACCGGGAACTCCTGCACGATGTCGCGCAGTTCGATGCTGACCGGCTTACGGGAGACGACGTCGGTCACGACCGGGGCAGCACCGGCATCGGCACGGTCGATCTGGCTGGCTTCGCTGTTCATGGCGTGTCCCCGTGCCTGCCCCGATCACTATCGGACCCGAGGCAAGCGTCGAATCGCTGCACATGGGCGACCCCGGTTGCCAATGCCCTGCCCTGGCAGTGTCCCCGACTCATTGCGCGGTCTCCCATGGATACATCCGTTTCTTGAAATAGCGCATCGACTGGTAAGTGATCAGGGCCAGGGCGATGATCACGATGATGCCGGCGAACACCTGGTCCATGGCCGAGAACCGCCGGGCGTTCTGGATGAGCTGGCCGAGCCCCTCGCGGGCGTTGACGTATTCGGCCACCGTGATATAGGTCCACATCACCGACACCGCAACGATGACCGCATCGGCGATGCGCGGCATGGCCATCGGCAGCACGGCGTGGCGGACCGCTTCCCAATGGCTGGCGCCGAGATCGCGAGCGCTGATCCAGTACGCCTGCGGGACCGCCTGGATGGCATCACGCACCATCGGAATCAGGAACACCACCGCACCGACGAACAGGAACAGCACCTTCATCCACTCACCGATGCCGAACCACATCACCATGATCGGCAGCAAGGCCACCACCGGTGCCGAGCGGAACGGATCGATCAGGGGCGAAAGCGCGGCATTGACCCGGGTCGAGGCACCCATCAGCACCCCGATCGGGATGCCGATGGCGACCACCAGCATGCCGGCCGCGATCACCCGTCCGATCGACCAGGCGGTCGCGGTCAGCAACAGCGATCGACCCTGGTCGCCGTCCCAGGCCAGATAGGACAGGGCACCGACCACCTGCCAGGGTGCTGGCAGACGATTCGGACTGACCAGGCCGAGCCCGGCAATCAGCGCCCACACCACCAGCACGGCAACCACGGCGCCGATGCCGAGTTGCTTGCGGGTCAGTTGCGGCAAGGGTTCGTAAGGGTTCCAGATCGACATCGGGATGAAGTCCGTGCAGTGGCGAGAAGGCAGTGCGCGATCGTCCTGACAGCACATCCGGTGCAGGCCCGGATGTGCGTTCGAGGCACACGAAAGGCGGCGCTGCCAAGGCCATCCGTGGCCATGGTCGGTGCTGACCGGTCAGCGGGTCAACACCGCCACACGGGTGGTGCGATTGGCGGCGCGGCATTCGTCGAGACTCATGCCTTCGGCCTGCGGCTTGCGTTCGTCGCACAATGGCCGATCCGGGCCGAAGCCCTGGACGCGAAAGCGTGCCCGGTCGAACTCCCACTGATTGACCAGGTAATCGACCACGGCCTGAGCGCGTGCCTGGGACAGACGCATGTTCAGTTCCCGAGCGCCGGTCGAATCGGTATTGCCGGACACCTCGAAGTAGGCCGAGCCGTTGTTCTCGATGAACGGAACCATCTCCTCGTCGATGGTGCGCTGGGCGCGACGATTGAGCTCCGACGAGCCAACCGCAAAGCCGACCGTCACCGGCTTGGTCACGGTTGCCTCGCGCTGGGCGACCTGTTCACGCTCGCGCTCGCTGAAGGTGAACTCCGGACGCGCGGCGGCCTGCATCGCGGCGCCATGCTCGCTCAGCAGCCGACGCACGAACCGGTAGTCGAAGGAGTCCTGCGGATTGATCACTGGCGAGTTGGGATTGGCCAGGGCACCGGCCGCGCGGTAGATGCCATCGAAACGGCGGTAGACACGCTCGTAATGATTGGTGCCGCCGGCCAGCCCGAGGATCCGGGCATTGTCTTCCAGGTTGGTCCAGACGATGTTGTCGAACAGGGTCTTGACGAAACCCCGGCCCTGATCCTGGGCGAGCAGGGCGAAGAATTCCTTGGTCCGCACCAGGGCATCGACGGCCTCGTCGGGATTGCTGCGGGCAGCATCGACGCCCTCCAGCCAGCCCGCCACGAACGCCTGGAAGGCCGCCTCGTTGGCCGGATCGTCGAGCAACCGCTTGTCGCAGACGATCACGTCGTAGATCAGGTTGGTCGCCGTGCGGGTGGAATAGATCACCTGGGCGCCGGGGATGTTCTTGAGCGCCAGCGACAGGTCCGGATCCCACAGTGCGGCGGCATCGACATTGCCGGATTCCAGTGCGGCACGGACACCAGCGGTGCCCTCCTCGACATTGATGTAGACGAACCGGACCGATTGGCGGGCACGCGCCGACAGACTGGAATTCTCAAGGGCATCGATGGTCATGCCGTCGGACGGGGTGAACTGGAGCAGGGCGACCGTGCGGCCGGCCAGATCCTCGACCCGCTTGATCGCCGGATCGCGGGCGATGATGGCGTCGGCGCCCTGGGTGTTGTCGACGATCATGATGGCACGCGCGTCGAGCCCGGCATTGCGCAGGTTCGGCTGCTCCTGCGCCCAGAAATCCGAAGTCCGCCAGGCACAGTGTGCGGTACCGGACTCGAAGATGGTGGTCAGGGTCGGGATATCGTCCTGGATCACCAACTCGACCTGCACGCCCTTGCGCTCGAAGATCGAGCCGGACTGGGTGGACAGCGCCTTGCCGTTGGCGACGATCGCCGGGGCATAGCCGTGGAAGCTGACCAGGCTGACCTTGAGCGGATTGCCGGACGAGCCGAGCGGGCCGCTCGGGCCACGAGTGCCGAGCAGGCCGCCAAGACCGCCACTGCCTGGGCTGGTGGTGGTCGGGGCGGGCGACCCGGCTGAGGATGTGCTCGATCCGGCCGAGTCGCTGGCCTTCGGCTGGAGCAGTTCCTGCAGACCGAGATGCCAGGCAGCGGCTGCGGTGCCGCCGAGAATGGCGATGGTGAGCAGGCCCTTGGCGAGGGGGGTGAGCTTGGCCATGGCGGCTCCTGTTTGCGGTCAGGGTGAGTCGGAAGGATGCGGTGGGGCGGACGATGGCCCGGCCTGCGGGCTCGGCTGAAAAATCTCGGCGATCCGTTTCAGTCGCGCGATCTCGCCGTCGATGCGGACACTCTCACGGGTGCAGGCGTCCTTGCGCGCCCGGGCAGCGGACTCGATATCGGCCTTGTCCTGGGCAGCACGCGCCACTTCGCGCTCCAGCAGCCCTTCGAGATCGGCGATCTGCTGGCGAATGCGGGCAACCGCGTCCTGCTGGCGCTGTTCACGCTGTTCGACCATGGCACGCGCCTGTTCGAGCGCTTCGCGGGTTCGGGCTTCGATTTCGGATCGGGCGGCTTCCAGGATGCGCACCTTGCGTTCGCCATCGAGCAGGGAGTCCTCGACCGCCCAGGTATCGTCGGCGGCATCCAGGGCCAGCACCGCAGTCTTGCGGGCCGCCGGCTCCAGGGCCGCCAGACCGTCGAGCACGCGCAGCAGTCGCTCGGCCGGAAATGGCGAGGCCGGCAGTTCGGCTTCGGCGTAGATTTCCTCGAACGGGCGCTGCTCGAAGCTCGCGCGGCCATCGAGCACGACCGATCCATCAGGGTCGGAACCACC
>DIHI01000105.1:25483-25675 GCA_002420085.1 Lysobacterales bacterium UBA5700
TCCATCAGGGTCGGAACCACCGGCATCGGCGGCACCGACATCGGAACCGCCTGCCAAACCAGGGCTCGACGACACACGGGCCGCACTGGTTGCGGCCGGTGCGATCGGCGCGACACTGGCGGGACTCCGGGTCGGAGTCGGGGCGGAAATCGACGGCTGCGGCACATCCTGGGCTACACCGTCATCCTCGAC
>DIHI01000102.1:0-2317 GCA_002420085.1 Lysobacterales bacterium UBA5700
ATCGCCCGACGCGCGAGACAGCACCGCCCCTGACGAGACTGAGATCCTTGCGGCTGTCCAGAATCAGGATGTCGCCTGACGCGGTGGCCGCAATGGACACCAACCCGACAAAACCGTAGACCTCGCGAGTGATCGAGCCTGCAGCGGTGAGCAGTCGTAACCGCGCCTGATTGGCGAGATAGGCGGCAAACGAATCGTTGTCGACCCATGCCGCGAGATCGGGCGTCTGCACCATGACGCTGAGCAATGTCGACGTTACGCCGGTCAGCGGCGCAGCAAACAGCTTCTCGTTCTTGCGGTAGCCGACCTGACCGTTGGGGTCTGCAACTATTTCCGACACACCGGTATCGATCGTCGTCCAATTGGCGCCATCGAGCCGTCTGAGCGTCGCATCGCTGAACCGCTCGAACAACGTGCCATCCGGTGCGATCGCCACGTCCGAGGGCGAGAGCGGGGATGGGATTATCTGAAAATCAGTGAGTGCACCCGTCGCCGGATCGAAACGGACCAACTTGCGCGCGTTGGCGTCGCCGAAGATCAGCGTCCCATCGACGTCAACCGCCAAACCCCACTGCATATTGGACACCCAGTTGCGCAGGCGCGTCCGGACACCGGTGGCGCGATCGATGCGCAGCAGGCCATCGGTCGAGCTGTTTACCCAGATGTCCCCGCTGCTGCGGTCGATGGCCCAGGCCTGGATCGCACCAAATCGCGTCACGGCTTCCTGCGTGCCGTCCGCGGCAATACGAACCAACGAATCCGTGTTGACCACCAGCAGCGACTGCCCCGACTCGGCCAGAATCTTCCTGACCTGGCTGGCAAACGGCGACGAAGCAATGGGGACAAAATTCGCACGATCGCTGCTCGCTATGGTCGAGCGCGAACCATCCTGCGCGCCGATCAGCACGTCCGTCCCCAGCGGAGCCAGCTTCTGGATGGCATTGTTGGCGGGCGTCAATAGCGTCTGGTAAGCGCTGCCCACTGCGCGCAACAACGACGTGCCGTTGGCGACGAGCGGCCCCTGCGCGCCATCCGGCATCACGCTGGTGATCGACTGACTGCCATTGCCGAGCGACACGATGCCGGTGGCATCGCTGCGGAAACGTAGCGTGGCGCCGCTGTAGGCATAGATGCCGCGCTGATCGTCCACCGCCACGCCCGACACCGAGTTGATGATGCCGCGCGCGAAGATCGTGTTCGAGCCATCGGCAGCGAACCGTCGGATCGAACCATCGCTGGCCAGGCCGTAGATCAGGCCATCGCGACCGATCTTGAGATCGGAGATGCTGGCATCGAGTCCGGCCGCGAAGGTCTCGACCTGTCCATCCGGGCGTCGCCGCAGCACACTCCTCGGACTGGTCAGTCCGAGGTAGATGCTGCCATCACCAGCGACCACCATCCCGCGAGGACTGCCGTCCAGACCGGTCCAGATCGGCTCGATCGCTCCCGTATCGGGGTCGATCCGAAACACCGCGCCGGGACTGATGTTGACCACGTACAGCCGACCATCCGGACCGAACTGCGACTCGCCGGCCTGATTGAGCCCGGCATCGACCAGCACGCTCACCGCACCCGTGGCATCACGCAACAGGGCGCGCGGCCGGAAATTCTGGGTGACCCCGAAGTATTCCCTGCCGGCGGCGGCATCGAAGGTATAGGCGCTGACCGAATTGGTCTGGATGCCGGCCGGCGGCGCCACGAAACCGTCGATGGCATGATCGGCGTCGAGATCGAGGTCGGCGGTCCAGCCACTGATCCAGGCGATCCGCAGCCGATTCGGCGCATGCCAGGACAGACTCAGCGGGGTGGACAGACTGGCATTGCCGGGACTGACGGTCGGCAGCGCGCGCAGCACCTCGCCCGTGCCGTCCGGTCGTACCCGGACCAATTGCGGGCTGGGCGAGGTGTTGAGGGTATACAGATTACCGTCCGGATCGCGGGCGATGCCAGTCGGGCGACTGAGCGGAGTGCCGGCGATCAGGCTGCCATCGAACACCGGCTTGGCCGGCAGCGGCGGACGATCGTCCTGGGCCACCAGGGTGATGTCGAGCCGGGCATTGCCGGCCGGAATCGGCTGGTTGCCCATATTGGTGAGGTCGGCCGACAGATTGACCTGCTGGCCGAGCCCGGCCTGGATCAGAGGAGGATCGGTGACGATCGCTCCGTCGAGGCGGACCAGGCTGCGAACGCGATAACTGGTGCTGCCTTCCAGCACCACCCGACCGTCGGGTGTGCTGCCGCGAAACAGCACCCGATACTCGCCCGGCGCATCATTGGCATTGCCCCAGATGATGGTGATCGGCCGGGTCTCGCCGGG
>DIHI01000102.1:2468-6176 GCA_002420085.1 Lysobacterales bacterium UBA5700
GCATCGAACACCATCGCATTGAAGATCAGCCCGACCTCGCTGACGGCACTGCGATTGGTCACCGTGCCGAGCACACCGAGTTCGGTGAACGGATCGTATTCCGGTGCCGACATGGTCAGACCGTCCAGCGAGACATCCGCCCCGGCCAATCGGATCAGTGCGAATTCGGCCTGGAAATTGTCGGCATCGCCGCTGCCGGTGGCGACCTGCTGGCTGGCGTAGCCGGGTGCCGTGGCCAGCGCAACGAAGGGCCGCTCGGCGATCCCACCGATCGTGTAACGACCGTCGGCGGCACTGACCGTGCGCAGTTCACTGCCGACGATGGCAATCGTGGCTCCGGCGATCGCAGCGCCATTGCCAGCATCGATGACCCGGCCACTGAGCGTGCTGTGGGTGGCGGTCGTCTGCGCTTGCAGACGGACCAGGCCGACATCGTTGATGCCGGCCACCAGACTGCCGGTCAGCACGCTGTCGGCATAACCGTCGCGAACGAAGGTCGCCGTGAACGAGCCGATCGGCAAGCCGGTGAGTTGCACCACCCCGGACGCATCCGACTGAGCCGCAGCCGCGCCCAGGGTCACCGCCACGTCGGCCAGTGGCAGGCCACTTGCGGCATCGACCACCTTGGCCAGCAGCGCGGCGTCGGTCGGCACCGGGTTGCCCTCCGGAAACAGGGCCGGCGAGAAGCGCAGCGCCTGCCCGAGCACCAGACTGCCCCGACCCTGGACGGTTTGATAGCCGGACCGGGCGGCGCTGATCTCGATCTCCCCGGCGGTCGAGAACACCTGCTCGAACGAACCGTCCGGGGCTGTGCGAATGCTCGCCTGGACGGCACCGCGCACGGCGATATCGACACCGGCCAGCGGAGTGCCGGTCGCGGCATCGGTGACCCGCCCGAACACCACCGCGACATCGGATGCGCGCGCCAGGTCGATCACCCCGAGATCACGCACCTGCCCGGCCGACAGGGTCACGCCCTCGATCATGTGCGGCGCGTAGCCCTCGCGGGACAGTCGCAATCGATAGCTGCCGGCCACCAGGCCGGCTGTCTCGACCCGCCCATCGGCACCGGTCAACAACGCCAGATCAGGCCGCTCCTCGATCGCCACCGTGACCGCCGGCAGCATCGCCAGGGTCAGCGCATCGCGCACCCGCAGCACGATGCCGGCTTCGCGCGTGTCTGGCGGAATCGGCTCTCCGGCCAGAACCCGCAAGGCCAACGCCGTCAGGAAACTGTCCCCCTGCCAACTGCCATCCGGCGACTGCGCCGCACGGATCGAGGCGCGCACCTCGGTGAGCCCGGTGCCGCCGGTCGTGGTCAGTTGCAGGGCCAGGGCCGCCACCGTGTCGAGCAGCACCTCGGCATAGACACCGCCGCTCTGCTGCCCGATCAGCGCCTGGCGCTGGGCATCGATCACGGCGCCGATCTGAAACCGTGCGCTGTACATCTGGAGCGCCAGCAGAACATGAGCCGACACGTAGGGTTTGGACAAGGGTCCGGTCTGCCAATCGCGGGCAGCCGGATCGGCCACCCGCGCGACCAGATGATCGAGTGCCCGAGTGATCTCGGCACCCTCCACCACACCCGCGACCCGGAACGCTACCAGAGCGAAGCTGGTGTCGAGCAGGGTCGATGCCATGCTCGATGCCCCACCGAAACCGCCATCGGCATTCTGGCGCGCGCGCAGATCGGTCAATAGCGCATCGACCGGTCGGCCGGCCCGCGCCAGGGCAATGATCCGGCGCGCCAGATGCTCCACACCGGCATCGACCGGACGCGCCGCGTGGCGCTGCACCAGGGCGGCCGGAGCCCCTCCCAGCAGATGCAGGGTGTCGATGACCTCCGCCTCACTTTGCGGCTCGCTCGCCAACCGCAGGCTGGCCTCGGCCAGTCGGCCATCGGACGCTACCTGGGCCTGCAACCACGCCTGACCCCGTATCACCTCCGACGGCAGCTCACCGGGCGCGGGACTCTGCGCCAACGAAGGGTTTACGAGAACCAGGCACAACACCGCGCAAGCGGCCAGGCGAAGGACGAGTCGCATGAGGTAGGCACCGAACGTGGCGAATGTCCGCGTGCGCCCGGGATTCGGACCGCCCCTTCACGAAAATTCGAGGCCAAATGATAGCATTGACCTATCGATACCATGCATTTGGTCTATGGCACGATCGCGCGATGGCCCACACCCCGCTCGCACGCATAGGGATTTATCCCATCAGCTCGGGCCGTGCGGAACAGCTAGGGTCGCTCGAACAGACCGTATCCACTGGTGGTCTTACTGCCGACCCCGGCTTCGGTCAGGGCTCGACAGACCAGGATTCTGGCGTGCTCGCGCCATACGCTCGGCCCCTCAAGCACGAACCGGAAGCGGCCCTGCACGGCAATCTGCGGTGCGGGGATCGGGCTGTCGAAATCGCTGGCATGCGCCCCGCCCATGCCGTAATACGCGCGGTGGTGCGGGGTGACGACTTCTTCGACGAAAGGCCTGCTCTTATCCGTGTTGTTCTTATCCGTGTCAGGACAGGGGATCCACCAGGCATCGTGAAATACGATCAGGCCCGATTCCGAATTCAACGCCGCACTGGATTCAGGTGAATCGGTTGCCTCAGCCCCGGCCGATGATTCTGCTCCGGCCGATGATTCTGCTCCTGCGTTCCTTGCACCATCGACCGTCGGCTTGGGCGCCGGTGGCTCGGAGCCGAACAGCAGCACGATCGCTTCGGGCGGCCACCCGACCTGTCGCGCCGCCTGGCGGGCAACCCCCTTGATTGCCGAGCCGGGGATCAGCGGCATGCCCCAGGCATGTCCGACCGTCACACCGGTTTCCACCGGGTTGTCGCGAACCACACCGATGTACAGGCGCGACAGCAGGCGCAGTTCCAGACTCACGAAGCGGGTATCGTCGGTAGTGGCTTGGCACCAGCGCCTATAGGCCCAGCAGTAGCCGCTGTCAGGCAGGATTCCAGCGATGTGGCTGATCAGGGCGGCCTTGGCTATACCGGCCCCGCCGCTGTCATCGACATCGCCCGTGTTGCCGGCGCCCGGCCATTCACTCAGTCCTCGACGCAGCAGCAGGCCGGTGTTGGCCGTGGCCCGCTGGACAGGCTCACCCACCTTCGTGAGTGCGCGCCGGCGCAATTCGAAGGTCATGACCCGGCCTCCGAGGACGATCTCGGGTCGGACGCTGCGGCCTTGCCATTCTCGCGTCCCTTGGCCAGTTCGATCTGGGCGAAGCGCTTGATCAGGCCAGCGGCCTCCAGCACCTGCCGGGTCAGGCGGCGGTAGCGCGGCAGATCACTCTCGATCGCGGCCGTGTGCAGCGTTTCTGCGCTGTCCTCGCCGATCACCGTGGCGATGTCGTTGGCATAGTTTTCATACACCCCGCGCTTGCCGCGCAGGAAGCCCAGGGTCTGGGTCAGGCCGGCCTGCATCACCATGGTCGGGCCGCTGTCGGCACGAGACTTGTACTCCTTGCGCTGCTCCTCGGGTCTGGCGGCAACGCCCTTGACCACCTCCATGGCCTTGCCGGCGTACTTCTGGGTACGGGTCTGGCTCATGTCAGGCTCCGACCAGGCTGAAACGCACCAGACCGCGACCAATCGTGGCCTTGCCACCCATTTGCAGGCTGAGTGGCTTTTTCAGGTGCTGCGTGAACTGCTGCGACATGCTGGCCGCATCCTTGGAGCCATTGCCATTGCCATTGCCAT
>DIHI01000102.1:6326-10667 GCA_002420085.1 Lysobacterales bacterium UBA5700
CATACCAGAGTGCGCTATCCTCCACCACACCGCGACCGGGATCGATCCGGACGCGCGCCCGGATCTCGGTACCGGTCTCGGCAAGAAAGGCGAAGTCATCGTCGGACAGGATGACGAAACGACTGTCGAAGTGGTGCTTTGCCAGTTCGATATCCTCGCTGCTGCCGCCGGCAAACAACGACTGTCGGAAATGCTCAGCCCAGGCATCGGCGGCGGCATGGTCGTTGTCGGCGACGATATCCAGATCATCGAGCACCAGGGTCGTCCCTTCGGCGTTGAGCGTGGAACCGGCCGTGATGCGGGCATGGCCACCCTCGACCTCGGGAATCTTCGGCAGCCTGTTGGCTGAATGGGTCAACTCGTGATCGGCCCGGTAACGCCGCAGTACGAACGGACAGGTGGCCCAGGCCATCACCCCGGCCAGCGAGCGCACCGGCAGCAGCAGGAGTTTGGCATCACCGATGGCCAGAGCGCCGGTGAACGCATCGTCGCCCTTGTCGATCCTTTCCGGGCCGAACAGATCGGACACACCAGCCTTGTCGCGTTCGGTCCAGGCGTCACGCAGCACGCCCTTGATCCCGGAGCCCGGCACGAACGGCAGATGGCTGGCACGCTCACGGGCGATCGGCAGATCGACATTGCCGATCGCCTGACCGACGCCGACATGCAGGGCCGACAGGGCGTGCAGATGGAACAGATGACTCTTCATGGCGTGGCTATCCTCAGGAAATCGGAGTCCATGGACGGATCAGGGCAAGACCGAACCCGTCGCGGCGAGCCTGTTGCTCGTCACTGAGCGGGGTCAGCCAGAGGGCATCGGGGTCGAGGGTGCCGGCCACGATCTCGAACCAATAGGCCGCGCCCGCCGCGACCGCACGACGGGTCGGCTTGGGCTTGCGCAAACGCAAATCCCAGCCGGAAATGGCCTGCCAGCCTTCGATCAGGGCGGCACGCAGACGCACCCGCAGACCAGGGTGCTCCGGCAGTTCGCCTTCGAGGTTCTGGTCGAGCCAGCCGGGCTTCCAGCCATCGCTGAACACGGCCGGAGTGGCGAGATTCACCACGAAGCCTCGGGCTCCGTCGAAACGTCGCAAGTGACCAGCCGGCATCGCGAGCGGGTTGTCGGGGAGGGCCTTCAGCACCGACAGACGGCGCTCACCGCCGAACGCCACCAATCCCTCGGTCAGGCCAGCCGGACCACTGCCGAGCAGAACCCAATCGCCATCGTCGTAGCGCGTCGCTTCGTTGGCCGGGCGGCGCTGTGACCCGAAGTCGAGCCCGGCCGTGCGGAACAGGCGGCCCTCGTCGGCAGCCAGGGTGCTGCCATCAATGGCGACATGGGTACGCTGATCCTCCAGCGGCAGGGCATGTTCGGGCGTGCGCTTGACTGCTCCACCCGCCGCCCAGACGACATAATCGTCCAGGGACCAGAGCGGCGCACATTCACCCGGCTTGCCCATACCCTCGACGTCGGTTTCCGGACCGACCGACAGCAACCCTCCCGGCAAGTCGCAGCCCACGTCGTCATGCAGACAGTGCGGCACCAGCCGGGTGAACGCTGCCGAATCCGGACTGTTCCGTTCGGGAAAGGCATCGGCCGGTTTGGCGACATGCACGTGCAGGCCGGTGGCCGAACGCCTAGCCAGATGAACCCCATGGGCGGCCATCGCCAACACCTCGGCATGTCGGGTCGGGTCGTCCGCCACCGAATGCCAGCCCTGCATCTCCATCCAGCGGCTGCGCAACAGGCCGGCCCAGGCCGATGGCCAGGGGTAGTTGGCTCGCTCGCGCAGACCGGTCTCGAACGGCAGGCCGGAACGGAACACCAGTGGCGACTTCGGTTCCAACAGATAGACCTGTTCCACTGTGCTCATCGTGATCCTCCCCGCTCGCCGAGTTCCTTGCTGCTGGTCGCGCTCAACCAGCGGGCCAGGATCAACTCCTCACCCAGGGCGCGATAGCTGGCCGCGAGCCCGTCGCATGGCCGGGAGTCGGGCAAGGTCTCGCTCATGGCAGCGCGCAGAACATCACGACGCACGCGCAAGTCTCTGCGTAGGTCATCGCTCAGTTTCTGTTCGCCACCGCGAGCGCGCGCCCGTTCGAGCACCCGCTCGAAGGCATTGGCCGCGATCGCATCGGCCTGCTCCTGAGTCTCCGGCGCTGGCTGTCCTGACAGCAGGCGCTCGATATCGGCGGCGATCGCCCGGATGTCGTAGGCCAGCCGACCCGGAACGTGTCCCTCACGATACTGCTGCTGCCATTGATCGAAGGCTCCGAAGGCCGCCTCATCGTCGAAGCGAAACCGCGCCGAAATCATGTGCCCAGACCGGATGTGCAGCCGCAGACCGAGAGCATTGCCCTGGCACGCAGCGACCTTGCCCTTGGCGAACTTCTCGGCGGCATCGGCACAGCGCCGGATGAAGGCCATCGGCTCATGTACGTGACAGATCGCCACCCCGACCCGCAGGCTCGGCATGCGCACCGCTCGATCGGGATCATTCGCCAACAGCCGCTGGTGGATCGGTTCGATCGCCCCTTGAAACTTCATGGCCAGGTTCCGGGCGGCCTTCACCACACCCGCCAGAGGAAACGCCACCAGCAGATCGTCGCCCCCGGCATAGATCGCGTGACCGCGATGCTCGCGCGCGATCGCGGGAACCTGATCGGCAAATTTGGTGATGGCCTCGGTGATACCGACATGCTCATCCTGGCAGGTGGCACGACCGAGGAACTGGCCCATGCCGTCACCGTCGGCAACCAGCAGGGCGACATAGGGATTGGGCCGGGTCTCGATTTCAGCCAGTACGTTCGCCAGTTGCTTCAGGCATTCCGAGGCAGAGCGGTCGTGCTCGGCCTCGCGCTGCGCCAGTTTCAGGGCACCCCCGAACAACAGGCCGGCATCGTAGGGAAAGGACATGTAGTGGCCGCAGTTGCCGCGCGAGCGGGTGGCCAGACCCACTTTGGCCAACTCCTCGTAGGCGGTGTTGAGCCGACCAAGCCGAGCCGGCGTCAAGACCGACCGCTCGGTCTGCGTCTTTGCGATCTGCTCCGGCGTGATCTGCTTCTGTGCCGCCTGCTCGATCCAGGTGTCGGCCGCCAGGCGCGACAGGGCCGTGAACCGTTCCTGGCGACCGAGCGAACGCTTGATACAGCCCAGCGCATCGAGTTGCTCGCCCTCGCTCAGGCCCATTACCTGCGGCGCCCTGCCGCGCTTGGCCTTCTCCGGCAGAACCGATTCGTTGACCCCATCGAGTGAGGATTTCGGGATACCGAGATCGACCGACCCATCCTCCAACCGGCCATCCGAGTGCGGCCTGAAATCGCGGGTATTCTTGCGCGCCACGAACGCGCGCTTGAGCGCCGCATAGGCTTGCGGATACTCCGAAGCGCTGGCGCACCTTGACCAGGCGGCATAGCTGTCGATGGCAGTGTCGATCTGGCTGTGCCAGAGCGCCTCTCGCAGACCGTTGGGGTCAGCGAGTACCTGCTTCCATTGCATCAACTCCTGCTTGGAAATACATTTCAAAGCCGCGCGACCGGCCGCCTGCGCGCGCTCAGCGATGACGCGCACGGCCTCGGCCGTCTCGACCTCGACCACGACCAGCAAGGTGTTCGACAGATTGCTGCTGCCATCGATGGCTTTGGGATCGTCGGAACCGTCACCGCCAACCGAGGCAGCGTGACTGGCGGCAGCGGGTATGCCGGTGGCGGATTTCGCCGACTGCGCGTGGACCGACCGCGACGGCATCCGACCATGTGCCAGCACCGCCGTCCGTGTCGGATAGATCAGGGTGGCGCCCGCGTCGATCAGCGAGACCGCCGCCGCCCGAGCGACTTCCGAAAGGATGTAACTCCCCGCCCAGAGATCACGGCTGCGCCGAGCGCTGGCAATGAAACTCTGCACTGGCCCGAATGAGATCTGAAGCAGCCATCGGCTCATTCTCTGCGCCTCCGAGACCCGCCAACTGAATCACGCCGAGAAAAAAACTCCATGAACGCATCCAGCGGGTTGGCCGGCAAGCCATTCAGCGGAAGCACGTCATCCGCGAACTCATCTGACCACAAGTATTTCCTCCCCATCAACCATGACCTGCCGCTCTCGGTATCACGCAGCAGCAGCTTTATATCTTTCAGATGATCAATCGGCAACAGAAGCGCCACTGCCATCCATTCTTTCTCACTCTTCGGCACTGGGCGAAGAATCAATGGCGATGCCATGCGATTGTACGGATCGCGAGAATCTGCTTGCACTGGCAGCAACTCGGTATCGTCCGGGTCGCAATCAGTTCCGTCAATAGCGCCTTTTTTCCGAGCATCCTTGAAATGGGTAATGATCGGCAT
>DIHI01000102.1:10834-17722 GCA_002420085.1 Lysobacterales bacterium UBA5700
CCCTTGCCGAAATTTTTTCAACCTGCCTACTGCATACCGCCATGCTTCGCGCGCTGATCCGAATTCGTTTGTCACCCTGATCTGACACCCGCATTTCTCCAACCTGTCCTTCGGCAACGACAGAAGGACACCCGTGGCATCGGTCACCTTGATCGCGCCACAGCCGCGCCTGGTGCGTGCCCCCACGCCACCAAAACTGGCCCAACACGCTACGGCTTCGCGCACGGCGCCCCATTTCTTCAGATCCTCTGGTCCGTGCCAGCCGATTTCCAGATCGAACCTTGCTCCCCGCATCAACAGCTTGGCGATGAATCCCTCGGGTTTCGAACTATCCGCGCTTGTCGCCGAGAACAGTACATAACTGACATCGTTTAGTTCACCCCAATCGATGCGCTCCTTACCTTTTTTGATGACAATCTTCGCGGCTGGCGTCGTCTTGACGCCCTTGACATTCCTGACCCGCAGCCACACTCGGCTCCTAGCCAGCGTCCTGGCATCGCCAAGGCCGCCCCAGATTTCCCGCTCCTCCNCGAACAGGGTCTGCGACTCCTTGACCTCGCCTTGACCATCGAGTCGATTCAGCAGACGCCACCAGAAGCGCAGTTGCCCACGAATCGCGGCGGCGCGGATCGGCTGGTTCTCATCGACCTCGCGCGCCTTGACGCCACCACCGAACATCGGCGTCACCAGGGTGCAGTGGTACACGGTCGAAACAACGCTCGACGGCGACTCGGCCTTCTTGCGCAGATCATCCAGATCGAATCCTGCGGTCTGATCCTCGGGCTTGAGTTTCTTCAGCGCCATCACCCGCTCTCCCTGCCATCGGTTGGTGTTACTGCCCTGAAAATCGGGATGCGATTTTCCGCGCCCCGCAGGATCCAAGCCTATCTGGATCACGCAAACCCGGCAAGCATCCATGTAGACAGTCAACAAACCGCTGGCAATACAATGCATTGCCGCGCTGATCGATCGATATCGAGGTTACTGTCCGCCGCTTCGCCCGTGCGTCATACACGACGCACCGAGATCGAGGATGCATCGCACACGTGGTAATCGAACCGCTGGATGCGCTGCATGCATTCACGCTCACACGGCAGGCACTATAGTTTCGGTTGTGAGGTCGGACCGGCCGCCTCGCCCGGAAGACTGCACGGTCGCCCGGTGTGCTGGATGCGGCGAAGGCCAGGCCGGGCTGTCGTGCAGGGGGAGGTGTCGATGGATCCAGTCAGTCAGGGGGTGGTCGGCGCGATCGCCGCGCTCTGTGTTGCCCGCCGCGAGCAGGCGCGACCGGCGGCCTTGACCGGTTTCGTCGCTGGCCTGCTGGCCGACGTCGATGTGCTGATCCGCTCGGATGTCGATCCGCTGCTGTTCCTGGAGTATCACCGCCACTTCACTCATTCCCTGATCTTCATTCCGATCGGCGGGTTGATCGCAGCACTGCTGCTGTGGCCGTGGCTGCGCACGCGACTCGACTTCGCCCGGCTGTACCTGTATGCCACGCTCGGGTACGGCAGCCATGGCCTGCTCGACGCCTGTACCACCTACGGAACCCGGCTGCTCTGGCCGTTCTCGGATGTGCGGGTGGCCTGGCATACGGTGGCGGTGATCGATCCGTTCTTCACCCTGCCGCTGGCCCTGCTGGTGGCACTCGCGGTCTGGCGCAGGCGGACGGCACTGGCCTGGGCGGGGCTGCTGTTCGGGCTGGGCTATCTATGCCTGGGCGCCGTGCAGCGCGAGCGCGCCGACGATCTGCTGGCGCGGGTGGCACAGGCTCACGGCCACCGGATCGAGCGCGGTGGCGCCAAGCCGACGCTCGGCAATCTGCTGGTCTGGCGCGGGGTGTACCAGTTCGATGGTCAGTTGCATGCGGTGGCCCTGCGCCCTGCGGTGTTCGGTCCGGACCGGGTCAGCCCGATCGCCCACACGCCGCGCTACGATCCGGCCCGCGACACCCCCTGGCTGGCCCCGGACAGCCGACTGGAACGCGATGTCCGCCGCTTCGCACACTTCTCCGATGATTGGCTGTCGCGGGTGCCGGGGCAGGACGATCTGATCGGCGACTTCCGCTACGCACTGCTGCCGGACCGGACCCGGCCACTCTGGGCGATCCGATTGCGCCCGGAGCGCCGCGACGAATTCGCCGACTATGTCGCCCTGCGCGAGGTCGGCTCGGACGACCTGCGCCGTTTCCTGTGCATGATCGCCGGCACCTGCTTGCAGCCGTTTCCGGATGATTGAATGCGGTCGATCTGCCCTGCCCGCGACACGGATCGCGGGCAGGGCATGCGGGGCTCGTTCGACTCAGTTGCCGAAGAACTTGGTGAAGCGGACGCCGAATTCGCTGGCGTCGTTGCTGAGGATCACCAGGATGTAGTCGCCAGTGTTGAGGCGGGCGTTGTCGTAGCGCTTGTCGGTCACGTTGGTGCCGTACAGCGACAGGTTCCAGTCGGCATCCGGCGGGGTATAGGTGACGTTGAAGTTCAGCAGGCTGCGGCCTTCGATCTCGGTGAAGCGACCGGGATCGGAGCTGGGTTCGCCGTACATGTCACCGCGATAGGACCAGTCCGCACGGAACTGGAGGTCGCCACCGTTGTTGAGCCGATACAGGTACTCGGGACTGAGCGAGGCGGTCCATTTCGGGGTCAACGGGGCCACCGCCTCCGGGTCATCGACATCGACATCGATGTAGCCGGCGCTGCCGTGCAGGGCGAATTCATTGGTCAGCCACCACGAGCTTTCCCATTCGATACCGAAGGATTGCTGATCGACGATGATGTTGCGGGTGTCGAAGCCACCTTCGCGAGTGGTGCTGACCTGGTAGGGCAGGTCGGAGTAGTCGGTGTAGAACACCGCCAGGCTCATGCTCAGGTTGCTCAGTGGATTGCCCTTCAAACCGACTTCGTAGTTGATTGCGGTGACGTTGTCGTTGGCCTCGAAGCAGTTCGGGGTGCTGACGTTGCCGGGCTGGTCGAAGTCGAGGAAGCCGAACAGGCAGAACGGCCGGGGCGGGAACTGACCGGACTGGTAGCCGTTCTGGATGGTGGCATAGGTGCTCATGGTGTCGCTGAGCCGATAGGCGGCGGCGACTTCCCAGCTCAGTTCCGACCAGTCGCGTTCGGCGCGGGCGTCGATCAGGCTGTCGTTGATGTTGAAGCCGGCTTCCTTCTCGTCCTCGGTGTAGCGCAGGCCACCGGACAGGCGCAGGCGTTCGTTGATGTTGAAACCGACATTGCCGAAGATCGCCTTGCTGTTCATGTCCTGAACCAGCAGGTCATTGCCGGGGAAGCCCAGGAAAACCGTGTCGTCCTGGCGACCGAAGCCATCCTCGGTGAAGTAGTACAGGCCGCCGACGAAGTCCCAGAAGCCGTAATCGCCATTGACTTGCAGTTCGACCGAGGTCTGGTCGGCTTCGCCGACTTCGGGGAACACCAGTTGGTTGGCGAACAGGCTGTCGTCGTCGAGGCCGGCCGAGTACTCGGAATGGCGATCGCTGAAGATCAGCTTGGCACCCAGGTTCTCGTCGAAGGCGTATTCGGCGGTGACGGCGACGCCATAGGCGGAGTTCGAGGTCTCGGTGCGGTCGAGCTGGCCGGTGTTGTTGTCGAACGGGTTCTCCGAGACATCGGAATTGCGGAAGCCGGCCTGGAACAGGGCGCCGTTCGGCACTTCGTCGATCAAGGTGGTGTAGGGCCGCAGGCCGCCCTCGCCGTCGTTGCCGTCCACCGCGACCAGCAGTGAGAAGTCCTCGGTCGGCTGCCACTTGAGCGCCAGTCGGCCGGAGAAGTCGCGGTTCTCGCCGACATCGCGGTCGGCATCGACATTCAGGAATTCACCGATGCCACCGCGCCGGGTGTAGGCGCCGGTGAAGGAGGCGGCCAGGGTGTCGCTGAGGGCACCGTTGACGTAGAAATCGCCGTTGTAGCGGCCACGGGTGCCGACCGTGGCGCTGAACTTGCCCTTGAATTCGTCATCCGGCTGGGCGGTGATGATGTTGATGGCGCCGCCGATCGAGTTGCGCCCATACAGGGTGCCTTGCGGGCCGCGCAGCACTTCCACCCGCTCGATGTTGGCCAGGCTCCAGTTCTGTCCGACCTGACGACCGAGGTAGACGCCATCGACATAGACGGCTACACCGGGGTCGGTGGTGATCAGGTGGTCCTGCATGCCGATGCCGCGGATGAACGGGTTGACCGAGGCGGTGTGGCCGGCCGAGAAGCCGGTGACGTTCATGTTGGGCACGAACTTGCCGACGTCGGTCAGGTCGGTGACGCCCTGGCGCAGCATGGTGTCGGCAGTGAAGGCCGTCAGCGCCAGCGGAACATCACGGATGTCCTGCTCGCGCTTGGTGGCGGTGACCATGATCGTGTCGAAGCGCTTGGCGTCGTCGCTGTCGGTGGCTTCCGGGGTGTCCTGGGCATGAACCAGGGCCGCCGGGCTCAAGGCAAGCGCGATCGCCGATATCAACAGATTCTTGTGCGGTGACATATTCCCCTCCCTGAAACGAATGAATTCGAGTGATGTAGTTGATCGGTGTCGAACGCCGAGCACGCCGATCCACCACCCGCGCGCCCCCGGCTCAGCCTGGTCGGGCTTCGGCAGGAGGCGGGCGTAGTCTCACGGGGAACGCCGTGTGCAGTGCGACTCGGTGGTTCCACCGAGATCACGTTCGACACGGGGCGCCAGCATCGCACAGTCCGGGCACAGGCGCGAGCCCCGACTACACGAAATCACGGCCGAAATCACGGCCATCCAGCACCTGCCCGCGCCCGCCGATGGCCGACGACGGGCCGCTCAGCGGGCGAGGATGGGTGGTGTGTACCTATTTGACGTTTTCGTACTTGCCGAGCCGCTCGGGTTCGGCCCGACCGGCGGCGATCCAGTCCTGCATCGCCGGCAGGCCGAACAGGGCCTGACAGTAGGCATCGACGCTGCCTTCGCAGGCTACGCCGTAGCCACGGAAACGGATCGCGACCGGGGCGAACATGGCATCGACGATGCCGAACGGGCCGCATAGAAAGTCCCCACCACGGCCGAATCGGCTGCGCAATTCCAACCACAACGCCTGTACGCGGTCGATGTCGGCCTGGGCGCTGCTGTCCCAGCGGTAGGCATCGGGATGGCGATCGCAGTTCATCGGCAACTGCTGGCGCAGGGCGGTGAAGCCGGAGTGCATTTCGGCGGCGGCGCTACGGGCGACGGCGCGGGCACTGCGGTCGTCCGGCCAGCCCCGGCCGTCGAGCCAGGTCTCGTTGGCGTATTCGCAGATTGCCAGCGAGTCCCAGATCACCTGACCGTCGTGATGCAGGGCCGGCACCCGGCGACTGGGCGACAGAGCGGCGATGTCGGTGCGGAATGCCTCGGTGTCCAATGCCAGCCGACGCTCCTCGAACGCCACGCCGAAGTGTCTGAGCAGCAACCAGGGCCGCAGCGACCACGAGGAGTAGTTCTTGTTGCCGATCACCAGGAGGGGCATGTCGATGTTCTCTGCATGTGCGGAAAGCGTGAGGGTGTCGAGCGCGGCCCTGTCCTCGGCCGGACTCCGAAGGTCATGCCGACGCCCTGGCCGGCATCACCAGCCACAGCACGATATAGACCAGGATGCCGGGAAAGCCGGCCGACAGGATCGAGATCAGGATATAGCCGAGCCGGGTCAATCCGGCTGACCAGCCGAAATAATCGGCGATGCCGCCGCAGACACCCGCCAGCCAGCGGTTGTCGGATCGGGTCAGCGGGCGTTGAGTCATGGCATTGCGCTCCACGGGATGGGTTGGTGGCCGCGCAGACCACCGACTGCGACGGCACTGGCGAACAGCGACGTTCGCAGTATATGAGGTCGCCGCCGGGCTGTCGTCGTCGCCCGACCGCGACTTTCGCCCCATGCGCAGCGATCGCCGGTGTGCAATGCTCCGGCAACTTTGAACCCCGAACGGCCACCTGCATGAACCCGCATATCCGCCCCCTGATCGGCACGATCGTCCTCGGCCTGAGCCTGCTCGGGATCGCCTGCACACCCGCTTCGGCACCGGAATCGGTCGCCGAGCCGGCCGCACAACCGGCCACGCCGGCGGATGCCGCATCCGCAGCCCAGCAACTCGCCACCGTGCTGGATGAGTGGTTCGAGGCACAACTGCGCAGCAACCCGATCTTCGCCACCGCGATCGGCGATCTGCGCTACAACGACCAGGTTCCGGATTTCTTCTCGGCCGAGTATCGAGCCGAGCAGGAAGCCTTGAATCGGGACTACCTGCAGCGCATCCGCGCCATCGACCGCGATCACCTGACCGGCCAGGACCGCCTGAGTTACGACATCTTCGTCCGCGATCGGGAACACTACCTGGCCGGCCTGCGTTTCCCGCGATGGATGCTGGCGGTCGATCAGTTCAACAATTACGGCTCGCTGTTTGCCCAGCTTGGTACCGGCCAGGGCGTGCAGCCGTTTCGCGAGACCCGTCACTACGAGGATTTCCTCGCACGGATGGCGCGCTTCCCGGTGCTGACCGACAGCGCCATCGCCAACCTGCGCGCAGGCATTGCTGCCGGCGTGGTGCAGGCTCGGCCGGTGGTCGAGAAGACCATCCCGCAGTTCGCCGCTCACGTGGTCGAGACCGCCGAGGACAGCGTGCTGTGGGCACCGGTGACCACCTTTCCGGATGCCGTTCCGGAGGTCGAACGTACCCGCCTGACCGCGCTCTGGCGGGACATGCTGACCACCCAGGTGATCCCGGCCTACGCCCGGATGCACGACTTCCTGCGCGACGAATACCTGCCGGCCGCCCGCACCGAGGTCGGCATGAAGCATCTGCCGGATGGCCTGGCCTGGTACAGTCACCAGGTACGCGGACAGACCACGACCGACCTCAGTCCCGAGGAGATCCACGCCTTCGGAAC
>DIHI01000102.1:17832-18660 GCA_002420085.1 Lysobacterales bacterium UBA5700
TGCCGGCGTTCTTCCGATTCCTGGAAACCGACGACCGCTTCTACTTCGACACCGAGGATGCGCTGTTGCAGGCGTACCGGGAACTTCAGGACCGCACCAAGCCGTTGCTGCCGAAACTGTTCGACGTGTTTCCCAAGACCGATTACGAGGTCCGGCCGGTCGAAGCCTTCCGGGCACAGACCTCGGCTGGCGCGTCCTACATGTCGCCGGCACCGGATGGCTCGCGGCCAGGCGTGTTCTACGTCAACACCTTCAATCTGCGTGCCCAGCCGAAGTTCATCATGGAGACGCTGTCGATCCATGAAGCCTCGCCCGGCCATCACTTCCAGGGCTCGATCCAGCAGGAGGTCGAAAGCCTGCCCCGGTTCCGTCGCTTCGGTGGCAACACGGCCTACTCGGAGGGCTGGGCGCTGTATGCCGAGTCGCTCGGCAAGGAACTCGGCTTCTTCACCGACCCCTACCAGTGGTATGGCCGACTGTCGGACGAACAACTGCGCGCCATGCGGCTGGTCGTCGATACCGGCATGCATTGGTTCGGCTGGACCCGCGAGGAGTCCATCGCCTACATGCGCGCCAACTCGGCAATGGCCGAATCCGACGTGATCGCAGAAGTCGAACGCTACATCGCCATTCCCGGCCAGGCCCTGGCCTACAAGGTCGGCGAGCGGACCATCCGCAACCTGCGCAGTGAAGCCGAGCGGGAACTCGGCGAACGCTTCGACGTCCGTGCCTTCCACCGGCAGATCCTGATCGACGGCGCCCTGCCGATGGCGGTACTGGAACGCAAGCTGCGCGAGTGGATCAGCGCCGAGAAGGCGCGGGCGGGGT
>DIHI01000061.1:0-13091 GCA_002420085.1 Lysobacterales bacterium UBA5700
GGTGTTCGCGAATCCTGGGTTCACGGCGGCGGGTGTGGTGGCCTTGAGCACAGGACAGGCGTGGCAGCCTTGAGCACCGGACGGGCATTGGCTGCGGCGGTGCTTGGCGGTTTCACGTCGGGGGTGATTTCGGGCGGAGGTTGTGAGGCGGATTGTTCGATGCCTTCAGCGCAACGCTGTACTGTGGGATCGGCGAGACCTTTCCCTCGCTGGGAGGAGGCGGATCGTTCTTCGGAAGCGGGGACATCGTGCCGGTGATGAACACGTCGGGGGTTCCCGTATACACTTTGCCACCGACCCGGTTGCTGTCGGCCGGGAAACGTCAATCACAGGAGTCTCGATCATGTCTGCGCCCGAACTGCGACCGAACGTCAGTGTGGCGGCCCCGTCCGTCATCAATCGAACCCTTCGCAATGCCTATCTGCTGCTCAGCATGGCCCTGGCGGTGGCTGCCGTGGGTGCGGGCATCGGCCTGGCTGCCGGCCTCGGCTGGAGCCTCGGCATGTGGGTGGTGTTCATGGTGGTCTTCATCGGGGGTCCGTTCGCCATCCACGCTGTCCGCTCCGGTCAGGCGGCGATCCTGATGACCTTCGCGTGGACCGGCCTGGTCGGGTTCCTGCTCAGTCCGCTGGTCAATGCCTACCTGTCGATGCCGGGCGGCAGCAGCATCGTGTTCAATGCCCTGGCGACTACGGCGGTGCTGTTCGTGGCCCTGTCGGCCTATGCGGTGATCTCGCGCAAGGACTTCAGTTTCATGGGCGGTTTCCTGTTCGCCGGGATGATCGTGGTCGTGCTGGCGATCGTGGCGAACATCTTCCTCAACATCCCGTTGCTGTCGGTGGTGATCTCGGCGGTGGCGGTCATGCTGATGTGCGGCCTGATCCTGTTCGACACCAGCCGGATGATTCATGACGGCGAGGCCAATCCGGTGCATATGGTGGTGTCGCTGTTCGCCAACCTCACGGTGCTTTTCTCGCACCTGCTGAACCTGTTCAGCTTCCTGTCGGGCGAGGACTGAGTGGCCTTTGATCCACCCAGGAGTGTCCGCCGACACTCCTGGAATGGCTGGCGTTTTTGCTTGGCAGGGCTGCTCATGGTCAGCATGGGAGTCTCGGCGGCGCCCGGGTATCTGGTCGAGCAGGCGCAGCATCTGATTGCGCGGCAGGAACGTTATGCTCGGATCTGGCCGGATTTCTGGCCGGTGGGTCAGTCGTTCCTGCTCTATGGCTCCAATGGTGCCTGTGTGCTCTACAGTCCGCAGCAAACGCCGGAGGGATTCGAGCCGGCCGGTGAGTCATCGTCCGGGTTGTGGCAGGGCACTTGCGAGGGCACGCGCTTCGCAGGGCCGATGTGGTTGCTGGCCCGTGTAGGTGGCGTGCCGACCCATGCAGTGCGGGTGGATCGGTCGAGCAAGGATGTCGAGTCTCTGGTGGTTCACGAAGCGTTCCACGCCCACCAGCGTTGCGCGTTCCAGCCGGAACCATGGGGAATACCCACGTTCGATTTTGCGCTCGACGTGGACTGGGTTCGCAGCAAGCTGCGTGAGACGCTGTTGTTGTTCGAGGCGGTGGCGCAACAGGACGAGCCGGCGCGATGGCACTTGGCGCGGATGGTTCTGGCGTTGCGGCAACAGCGGCTGGAGGCCATGCCGCGATCCGCCGGAGAGACCGAAGACCACTACATGCGATCCGAGGGCACCGCCACTTTCGTCGCCTACCGAGCCAACGACTTCGGTGCAGGCGCCGAACTGGCCAAGCGGATGGCCGAAGGGGCGATGCGCACCGATTTGCCGTCGCTTTCATGGGAATGGCTGCTGCGCTGGCAGAGCTACGAAACCGGCGCTGCCGCTGCGGTGCTGCTCGATCTCGCCGAATGGCCGGAGTGGCGTCAGCGGGTTGCGCGCGGCGAATCGCTCTACCGTCTGCTGGCCGAGGCCAGTGCGTTCAACCCGGCTGAAACGAGGCCGCTCACCGAACAGGCCATGCTGCAACCCCTTCCAAGCGTCGAACGGGTGGTGGGGGCGCTGGTGAAGCAGCGCGATGTACTGGAGAAGGTCCGTAAGCGCTATCGCAGCGCTGCGCGTCATCGACTTCAGATCCGGCCATCGGGCGCCGGGATGGGTAGTCTTCAGGCATCGCGCATGGGCTCGATCGACGGTCGAACGGTGGTCTTCGATCCGAATCCCTTCGTCAGCGAAGACGATGAAATGGCGATCCGCATCAGTGGCCGACCGATACTGCTGGGCAAGGCGCCGGACGACTCCGGTGCCAGCCTGATCGAAGTGGCACTGGCGCGAGCGCCGAAGATCGAAGGCTGCAACCTGGCCGATTCAGAGGGACTGTGCCCGGCCGGGTCTCGCATCGTGGCGGGCCGCGCACAATTGGCACTCAAGCAGCCGGCACGGGTGCGCCAGACCCCGGAAGTCACCCTGGTCTGGTCGTTGAGTGCCGGGACGGATCCCAGCGAACGGCCCGCCGAGTGCCCCTCCGTCAATCCCTGACCGCTATGGCCGAACGCTGAATGTGCCTGATTGCCTTTGCCTGGCGCGATCACCCGCGCTATCGCCTGGCGCTGATCGCCAACCGCGATGAGTTCCACGCCCGGCCGACCGCGCCGGCCGGGCGTGATGCGCACGCGCCCGATCTGGTCGGGGGCCGCGATCTCCAGGCTGGTGGTGGCTGGCTGATGGCGTCCGGGCGTGGGCGTCTGGCGGCGGTCACCAATGTCCGGGTGCCCGACCGGCGTGTGGTGCTGCGCTCGCGTGGCGATCTGGTTCTGGATTACGTGCGTGACAGCATCAAGGGTGTGGTCTATGGTCAGGCCCTGCGGGCGCAGGCGAGCGATTTCGCGCCGTTCAATCTGCTGCTCTGGGCGGGCGATGAACTGCGTTTTGTCGGCAATCACCCCGAGTTTTCGACCTGGCCGGTTGCGCCCGGTCGGCATGCCATGACCAATGGTCCGATGGATCAGCTCTGGCACAAATCCAGCCGTGCCGTGCGAGGTCTGTCCGATTGGCTCGACGACGCGGACTCGTTGGTCGGCGAGCCTGACCTCGAACCGCTGTTCGTGGCGATGGCCGATCGTGTGCCGGCGCCCGACGTGGCCCTGCCGGACACCGGCGTCGGTCTCGATCGCGAGCGTTTCCTGTCGTCGCCGTTCATCGTCGGCAGCGACTACGGCACCCGTTGCAGCACGATCGTATTGGTCGAAGACCGGGTCTTGACCTTCATCGAGCGGCGTTTCGATGCGGCCGGCGACGTCACTGGCGAAACTCATGAACGACTGGCCCTGAGCCAGCCGTGGTCGTGACCGGGCGCCGGTCGAACGGCGCGCGCGGCGGGGATGGTGGGGGACGGTCGATGCCCACCTGGGCGGTGTCGGCAAACTCGGAAACGGGTAGCATGGAATATCGGTCACATCAAGCAGGTGCCCATGGCACGGCAGTCGCCAATGCCCACGCTCGGTCCCGCGCTCGGACAGCGCCTGGTCGCTGAACTGGATCGGGCCGGCAGTCTGCTCGGCCGACGTGGTGGCCGGCTTCATGATGGCGTCCACCAAGCACGGAAATCCCTGCGTCGGGCGCGCGCGATCCTGGCGCTCGCCGGTGTCCACGGCCGTGCCAGAGCGCTGATCGATGACGGTTTGCGGGCCGTGTGCGACAGCCTGTCGGCCTTGCGTGATGCCCAGGCCCTGGTCGAAACCCTCGACCGGATGCTGGCCGACCCCGGTCAGACGGCTTCGCGACCCTTGCTGCGCCGGGCGCGCCGGGTCGCCGCGCAGGCACGTGCCGAGGCACTGAAGACGGCCCTGGCGGACGATCCTGGGCTGACCGATCGACGCGGTCTGTTGGCGGTGCTGGCCGCCGGTGCGACGGTCCTCGATTGGTCGGCCTGTCAGGAGGACCACATTGTGGCGGCACTTGCCGTCGGTGCCGATCAGGTCGAGCGGGCCGCGTGGCGTGCCCAGGCCCGTGGTGAGGATCTCGATTGGCATCGCTGGCGACGGCGGGTGCGGCGGCTGAAACAGCAGCACACGGTGTTGGCGGCACTCGGTCACCACGTCGAGGGTGAAGCGTTCGCGGGACCGGTCGAACGGCTGGCCGACACCCTCGGGCAGGCCCAGGATTTCGCCCTGCTGGCCGAACATTGCGGCAAGCGTTCAGCATTCCCGAAGGTCGATCGCAAGGCATTGCGCGCAGTGGCCGAGCATGGCCTGGCGCGAGCGCGCAGAGTTATCCTCGACACGGCTGTAGGCGATGGCTGGGTGCTGGACGGTCGATCCGGTCATGCGTTTCAGTCGTCACCGACGCCGATCGCTGCGCCCGCTCAGCCCGATTGCTCCGATCCATTGGAATACCGATGAACGAACGAGTACCCGATCGCTACCCGCTCTACGATCACCAGGGCCTGCATGCCCTGCTCGATGCGATGGCGCAGCAGATCGCAGCGCGCTTCGACCGCATGCCGCTGCTGCTGGTCGGCGTGCTGCGCCGGGGTGTGCCCCTGGCCGAGCAATTGCATGCGCGTCTGGCTCGGCAGCACCCGGACTGGTCGATCGAGCGAATCGACCTGAAGGTCAAGCGCTACAGCGACGATCTGCGCCTGCTGCATCCGGAAACCCGACTTGACCTCGGTGCCGGGCAGGCGACGCTTGATCTGGCCGGCCGCCGTATGCTGGTGGTCGATGATGTCCTGTATCAGGGGCATTCGCTGTTTCGGGTGGTCGAGTTCCTGCGCTCGCGGGGTGGCGAGTTCATCCACGCGGCGGTATTGGTCGATCGCTGTGCGGCCCGTTTGCCGGTGACGGCCGAAATCGTCGGCGCCCGGCTCCAGATTGCCCCGGCCGATGTGATCGAGTGCAATATCCCGCCGTATGAGGCCAACTGGCAGATCGATCTGTACCGGCCCGGAGCGAGCGGCTGAGATCACCCGTCGATGGGTGTGGGTTCAGGGGGCTGTCTGGATCGCCACCCGACTGACGCCGAGGCCGCCGAGTGGGGTCTCGAACCGGATGCGGATGCGGTCGTGCTGTCGGGTCCAGGTCTGCTCCAGGGTCCGCTCATCAAGCCGTCGCTCGCCCTGCAAGTGCCAGCCGCGTTCCGGCAGGTGGCGCCGGACGTGGTCGGCGGTCGTGCCCGGAGGATGCTCGACCTGAAAGACAGTGCCGGCACGGTCGGAGTGCATCCGACGCGCCGACTCGGGCAATCCGGCGGCAGCGGCACTGTTCGGTGGTGCTTGAGTGGGCAGCACGGTGACCGAGACCTGCAATCCGGCGGCAAGCACCGCCGAAGAGGGGGTTATCGCGGCCAGCAGGCCAGCCAGAAAAAAAACGAGCGTCGGCGCGCACGATCGTCGCGGTTGGCGGCGCGCGATCATCATCCAAGGGGAGAGACGATCCGGATTGGCACACGGGAACAGTGCGGGGTCCGGGAAATGCACGCCGACGCTCATGGGCTCCTTAACGGCGCCCCAGGCCAGAACTTTAGCCGGGCATCGGCAGTGGAATCGCACGATGCACGGGCCATGCCGCCCGCCCTGGCCGCACATCCGGCTGTGCGGCCGTCGTCTTTCGGGTGTTACCCGGAAACCGCCTGCATGCGGATCCGGGTTGCCTCCATCCCGCCCAGTGGCGCCTGCATCCGGATCAGGATGCGGCCATCCTCGCGCGCCCAGACTTGTTCGACCGAGCCACATTCACTGCGGGTTTCGCGATCGAGCCGCCAGCCGGCGTCCGGCAGGGTGTGCTGGAAATGGGCGGCGGCCACGGCCGGTGCCTGTTGCAGCAGCGCGCCGCGTTCACCACGGGACTGGGTTTCGACATGGACACCGGCCGGCAGGGCGATCCGGGCCAGTTCGGCATCGGCCTTGGCGCTCGGCAGCACGGTGACCGCAACCGTGAATCTCGGGCCGGCACAATCGACCCGCAGGGCGACCAGGGGCAGAACGAATGTCGCGATGAACGCGACCATGATCACTAGTTTACGTTTCATGGAACACCTCCTGGGGGCAGGAGAACGTGGCCGTTGGGGGCGGCCTTGAGACGAAACTAGTCCTGTTGGATCAAATGCTTTGTGCGCTGCATCAGGGTTTTTCGGATGGGCCGGGATGGATGTGCGAAACCGTGATAGGTAGCACTTTGATTGTGTGTGAAATTACCGCTCTGGGCACGTGCCGGCGGTGGACGACACGGGTCGTTGGCGTGGCCGGGGCAGGTAAACGGCGTCCGGGGTGCGCGTTCGCTGCGAGGCTGCGGCGGTCCCGAGCGGTCTCGACGCCGTCAGCGGCACCGCATGACAGCCATGAATGCAAGCCGTTCGACATCAACAGTGTTGCAATTGCGACTTGACAAGGCGTGTGACTCAGGGCAGTTTAGCCAGGCAGCCGGTCGCAGTCGGGAAACGGGGCTCAGCAGAAGGCTTCCAGCCCTGACGCTCGACCGGGTTGTTCGGCGCCCCCCAAGACGCGCCGGCCTCCGGCCAGACCATCGCACACTTCGATCACAGGGGATCAGAATCATGCGTACCACCGTTCTCTCGCTTTCCATCGCCGCCGGCCTGATCTTTGCCGCGCCGGCCGCTGCCCAGACCGCCACCGGCAGCTTCAACGTCACCGCCACCGTCCAGGCCGCGTGCCAGGTGCTCAACACCAACGACCTGAACTTCGGTCTGTATGATCCGCTGGCCGCCGGTGCGCTGACTGCCAGCACCACCTTCCAGGTTCGTTGCACCCGCAACGCCGGCAACTTCATCGCGCTCAGCGAAGGTGCCAACGGCAATCCGGTCGGCTGCCTCGGTCGGGCGATGAATGGCCCGGGCGCCGATGACCTGGCCTATGACCTGCTTGATGGCGCCACCGCGTGGGGCTGCGGTGCCAACCAGGTCAACTACACGGCGGCGGTCAACTCGCCGGTGACTTTCACGGTCAACGGCTCGATCCCGGCCGGTCAGTTCGTCGAAGCGGGTGCCTACAGCGACACCATCACCATCACCGTCGATTTCTGATCGAGTGCGTCCGGCACCGTGAGGGTGCCGCACGCTGACTATGGTGTACTCAACCGGGCATCCGGACCCTGCGATGGGTCCGACGGTGTTCGCGCGTTCGGCTAGGCGCGCGGCGCTATGTGCGCTCGTTCTCATTTTTGGCCTGGCACCGGCCCTGGCCCGAGATTTCTCGGTCTATCCGGTCCGGGTCGAATTGCGTCCCGAGCGCGCCGCCGAGACCGTGGTGCTCAGTCACCGCGACGACCGTGAATTGCGCTTCGAGGTTTCCTACCAGGCGTGGGAGATGGACGAGGCCGGCGCGTGGCTGCTCACCGACACGGACGAGCTTCTGGTCCATCCACTCCAGGTCGCGGTGCCGGCGCAGGGCAGCGCCACGATTCGGGTCGGCTTCCTGGGGGGGGCGGACGGCCGGCAACGGGCGTGGCGGCTGTTCATCCAGCAACTGCCGGACGAGGTCGAGACGGAGGCGGTGCAGATTCAGGTGTTGACCCGGCTCAGTCTGCCGGTGTTCTTCGGTCCGGCGGATGCCAAGCCACAGGCCGAACTGGTTCGGGCGCGTGCCGAAGCTGGAGAACTGCGGTTCGACCTCGGCAATGTCGGCTCCGGCTACCTCGGGCCGCAGCGTCTGACCCTGTATCTGCTGGATGCTGCCGGCGAGTTGATCGAGAGTCACGGTGCCGATGTCGGCTATGTTCTCGCCGATCGGCGCCTGCCGGTAGCGGTTCCTCTGGCCAAGGAGGCGTGTGCGCGGCTTCGCACGGTCGTTGTGGATGTGCCCGAAGCGCGCCAGGAAGCGAGCGCGTCGATTTCGGAGCATGACCGCGCATGCGAGCCCTGACCCGACACAGCGATGGCTTCCGCTGGTTCGCCCTGATCGGTCTGTGTCTATGGCTGTGCCTGGCCCGTGCCCAGGACGGTCAGGATCTGCTCCTGCTCGATCTCTGTCTGGACGGCACCTGCATCGGTGTGGTGCCGGTGCAGGCCGATCCGGATGCGATCTGGATCGATGAGGCGGCGGTCGAGGCGGCTGGCCTGGCGCTGCCGGCGATCGAGGTCGAGCGCCGGACGATTCGTCAGCGGCCCTTCGTTCGGGTTGCCGATCTGCCCGAGATCGCCAGTGGTGAAGTCGATCGCGTGGCGATGCGGCTCAATCTCAGGCGTCGTCTGGACACCCTGCCGTTGCAGTCGCGCCGAGTGACCGAACTTCGCCATCCGCAGGACCGTTCCGGCGCGGTCAGCTTCCCGCTCACCGCCAGTCTCGACTACGCGGCCAGTGTCGGTGATCTGGCACCCGACAGCCTGTTCATCGACGGTCGGATCGGCAAGCAGTATCTGGTGCTGCGCGCGAATGCCGCCTGGGACGAGGAGGAGGACTCCCGCCGTGGCCTGATTCGGCTGGAATGGGATCAGCCGGATCGCCTGCTGCGCTGGACCCTCGGCGATCAGTTCGCCACCAGCCCGGAGGTGCTGGCATCCAGCGCCTTGATCGGCGGCATCGGCTTCGCCCGCTCGTTCGAGCAGGATCCGTTCCTGGTTACGTTCCCGCAGCCTTACCTTGCCGGTCTGCTGGAGACGCCGGGCACGGTCGAGATCTATTCCAATGGTGTGCTGATCGGACGGCAGAGTCTGTCGGCCGGTCCATTCTCGCTGGAGAACATCGGTTTGCCGACCGGCCGCAGCGACATCGAGTTGGTGTTCCGCGACAGTTTCGGCAATCGTCGACAACTGGATTCGCAGAGTTTCTATGTCGGTGGCGGGCAATTGGCCCCCGGACTGAGCGATTTCGCGGTGCGCCTCGGCATGCCCCGTGCCAGCGCCCTTGGTGGCGGCTATGACGATCGGCCGGCCTTGCAGGCGTGGTATCGCCGGGGCCTTACGTCCTACCTCACGGTCGGTGGTGCCGTCGAAGCCGATGCCGACGGGCAGGCCGGATATGCCTCGTTGGCAAGCAGCTTCGCTGGGGGTGAACTGGGCCTGTCGATCGCGGCCGCCGACAGCGATTTCGCCGGCCCGGCCCTGGCCTATGCCGCCAGCTACGGCTGGCAGCGGCGCGGCTTCGGCGTTTCCACCGGCTGGCGGCGACGCGAGGCGGGCTTTCGCGGGCTGGGCGAATTGCCGGATGCCATCGGCAATGCCCGTGATGACCTGTTCGTCAGTATCGGCACGATCTTCGAGAGCAGTTTCTCGATCCGCGCCAACGCTTCGCGCAGCGACGATGGTCGGACTTCGGTGGCCTACCGATACGGCCTGGACTTCGGCTATCGACCGAGTCCGTTGCTGCAAGGGCAGGTGTCGATCCAGCGCAGCGAGGTCGGCGCGATCAAGGACACGGCGGTGCTATTGAATCTGGCTTTCAGCTTCGATATCGGCCGATCGGGTTGGCAGCCGAGCAGCGCCAGCTTCGGCGCCGACTGGCGCGAGGACGGTGGGGTCGGCGTGGCTGCCGATGTTCGCCGCTATCGGCCGTTCGGCGAGGGCTATGGCTACGATCTGAGCCTGCGTGAGGGCGCCGGTCCGGGCTCGGCCTTCGGTCGCGCCGAATACCAGGGCCGCTACGGCCGCTACACGGCCGAGGCGCAATGGCTGGAACGCGGTGGTACACGCGGTCGATTCGAGGCCAGTGGCAGCATTACCGCAGTCGGTGGTCGTGCCTATTTCAGCCCGCCGACCGACAGTGGCTTTGCCCTGGTGCGCATTCCCGGCATGGCTGGGGTCGAGGTGCTGCGCGAGAACCAGCCGGTCGGACGCACCGATGCCAATGGCGATCTGCTGGTACGGGATCTGCTGCCGTTCTATCCCAATCGGATCGCGGTCGATCCCGACAGCATTCCGATGAGCCATCGCCATGGTGAGCTGTCGCGCTGGGTACATGCTCCGCACGGGGCGGGTACCCTGGTCGAGTTCGAGGTCGAGCCGCTGCGCGCGGTTCACGGCCGGCTGGTGGATGCGGCCGATGGCTCGCCGCTGGCGGCCGGGCGCGTGTTGTGGAGCAGCCTGGAGGGCGATGTCGATTACCGCCTGGGCATGTCCGGGCGGTTCTACCAGGAAGACATGGCGCCCGGCGTGACCGTGTGGCGGGTCCGGGCCAACGGACTTGAGTACCGTTGTGACCTCGACGTGCCGGCCGAGGGCGGGATGCATTCACTGGGCGATATCGCCTGTCTGGCGATGCCGCGTCAACTCGAAGCCTGGCAGCGATTCGGACGGAGGTAGCGATGACGACACGCTCGCAGATGGGTGTGCTCGTGCTGCTGTTGCTCGGGCCATTCGCCTGGGCCTACGGCCAGGCGTGTGGGGTCAATAACATCCAGAACCTCAATTTCGGTACCTATGTGCCGACGGCGGCGACACCAACCGACAGCACCTCCGGCTTCAATGTGCTGTGCTTCTTCGGACGGCCGGCGTTGAGCATCGCGCTGTCGGCCGGCACCAGCGGCAGTTTCACGCCGCGATTCCTGTCCCAGGGTACCGAGACCCTGTCCTACAACCTGTTCCGCGAGGCGGCGCGGGTCAGCATCTGGGGCAACGGCACCGGCGGCACCCAGGTCGTGACCAGCCCGGCCGGCGCGTTCTCATTCATCAATTCGCGACCGTTCGTCGTCTACGGGCGCATTCCCAGCGGACAATGGGTCGCCAGCGGCGGATATGGCGATACCATCGTCATAACCGTCTCGTTTTGACGCGCGGCCGACCACGTCAGGAGTGACCGTGGCCGAAGGGTCCGGACCTGCTTGGTCCGGTGTATCGTGCGCGCGTCGGATGGCCGGGCAGGGTCGATCCATCACTGGGGTGTGGTCAGCAGGCATGGTCGGGGTGTGCAGACGGTTGCGAGCGGTGCTGTGCCTGGCGGCGTCGGCGTCGATGATGGCGTCGATGTCGGCGGCGGCGCAGCAATGCACGATCCAGAACCTGACCCCAGTCGCCTTTGGCGTCTACGACCCGACGGCGGGTGTGCCGGACGATGCCACCGGCTCGTTTCGTGTTCGATGCAGTCCGCGATCCAGTTACAGTGCATCGATATCGGCCGGGGCGGCGGGAGGTTTCTTTCCACGCACCCTGGTGCAAGGCACCGACACCCTGGCCTACAACCTGTTCCGGGAAGCGGCGCGGGTGACGGTCTGGGGCAATGGCGCCGGTGGCAGCCAGGTCGTCAACGTGGCGGATTCTGGCCCCCCTGGAAACCCGGTCACCCTCACGATGTTCGGACGCATCCCGGCCGGGCAGTGGGTCGCCGCCGGTCCGTACCAGGACACCCTGGTGCTGACCATCGTGTTCTGAGTCGGGCCGGTCGATCGCACCGGTGCGGTTGGCGAACTCCGCCGCAGCGGCCACAATAGCGGTTCTCTCAGACCTCCCCACAGCCACCGGAGCAGACATGGCCCAGATCACGGAAGCGCGCGTTCCCGATATCGGTGATTTTGCCGATGTCCCGGTCATCGAACTCCTGGTTCAGGTCGGCGACCGGGTCACCAAGGATCAGGGCCTGCTGACCCTGGAGTCGGACAAGGCGACCATGGAAGTGCCGGCGCCATTTGCCGGAGTGGTTCGTGAGCTCCGGGTCAAGGTCGATGATCGGGTGTCGGAAGGCGCCGTGGTTGCCCTGATCGAGGCCGAACTCGGCGCTGCTGCCGACAGCACGGCGCCACCCGCTGCGGCATCGGTGCCGGCACCGGCATCTACGCCAGCACCCGCATCTCCAGCCGCTTCGACGCCAGCGTCAGCCGAGGCGAGCGTCGCGGCCCGTGTCGAGGCGCCGGTCGATGTCGGCAGCAATGAACGCCGCAGCCCGCCGGTCGAGTTCTCCGCCGCCGAACTGCTGCCGGACAAGGTGCCCTATGCCAGCCCGGCGGTGCGGCTGTTCGCGCGTGAATTGGGCGTCGATCTGACGCGGGTGGTCGGCACCGGGCGCAAGAACCGCATCCTCAAGGAGGATGTGCAGGCATTCGTCAAGCGCACGCTGGCCACGCCGATCGCTGCGGCGTCCGGGGCGGGCGGGCTGAATCTCATTCCATGGCCGAAGGTCGATTTCGCCCGGTTCGGTGAGATCGAGAGCCAGCCGCTGTCGCGGATCAAGAAGCTGTCCGGGGCCAACCTCGCCCGCAACTGGGCGATGATCCCGCATGTCACCCAGCAGGATCTGGCCGACATCACCGAGATGGAAGCCTTCCGCAAGCAACTCGGGGCAGAAAACAAGGACGTCAAGATCACCCCGCTGGTGTTCCTGATCAAGGCGGTGGTGGCCGCGCTCAAGGCGTATCCCAACTTCAACGCCTCCCTCGACGACAGCGGCGAGAACCTGGTGCTGAAGAAGTATTTCCACATCGGCATCGCGGTCGATACCCCGGATGGCCTGGTGGTGCCGGTGATCCGCGATTGCGATCGCAAGGGCGTGCTCGATCTGGCGGTCGAACTGGCCGAGATTTCCAGGAAGGCGCGCGAGAAGAAACTCGGCCCGTCCGACATGAGTGGCGGCTGCTTCTCGATCAGTTCGCTCGGCGGCATCGGCGGGACCGGCTTCACGCCGATCATCAATGCGCCGGAGGTGGCGATCCTCGGCGTCTCGCGGTCCAGCCTGCAACCGGTCTGGAACGGACGGGAGTTCACGCCACGCCTGATGCTGCCGTTGTCGCTCAGCTACGACCACCGGGTCATCGATGGCGCAGCCGGCGCGCGGTTTACCGCCTTTCTGGCACAGGTGCTGGGCGATCTTCGGCGACTGCTGCTCTAACCGCAGGCTCGGCCTCATGGCCGGCTGCTGGCCTCGCTCGGCCGGTTACAGCCGCAGCCCGACGACCGCCTCGCGCAGGGCATCGGCTGAACGCTCGATCGCCTGTTCGGTGCAGGCCGCGGCCTGTTGCTCGACTGGCACGGTCCTGGCCGCCATGCGGACGGCGTCGGGGATGGCCCACTGCACGGCGGCGAACAGGGCGACGAAGGCGACGGCGCACAGGCCGCGGGTCAGTTGCTGGCAGAGGGGGGTGTTCATGAGCGACTCCCGAACAGTGGCTGGTGTTGTAGTGAAGTAAAACACCAAATCGATGACCTGCCAATAGGCCGGAGGTCATGGCGTCCGACACGATTCCCACCCGGA
>DIHI01000061.1:13199-19391 GCA_002420085.1 Lysobacterales bacterium UBA5700
CGGTCTGGGGCAGTCGGTACAATCGCTGCTGCCGAGTACACGCGGGGTACTCGATGGCAGGGTCGGATACAGTTGAACGCCAGTCTTACAGGAGCGGTGGCGATGGCGAAAACGGTGGAAGTGCGGGTTCCCGACATCGGCGGCTTCAGTGCTGTTCCGGTGATCGAAGTGCTGGTCGCAATTGGCGACCGGGTTGCCAAGGATCAGGGTCTGGTCATGCTCGAATCGGACAAGGCGACCATGGAGGTGCCGGCGACGGCTGCGGGGGTGGTGACTGCGCTCAGGGTCGGGGTCGATGACCGGTTGTCGGAAGGCGATGTGGTCGCCGTCCTGGAGATCGAGGCCGACGCGAACGCTGCGGCTCCGGCAGCGCCGGCCGGCCAGCCGAGCGCGCCGTCGGCGGAGCGGTCGACCGCCCCGTCGCCGTCATCGTCATCCCCCACCGGGTCTGCGACAGCCGCACCGGAGTCGGGTCGAGTGGCCGACATCACCTGCCGGCTGGTCGTACTCGGCGCCGGTCCAGGCGGCTACACCGCCGCATTCCGAGCCGCCGATCTCGGTCTGGACACCGTCCTGATCGAGCGTCATCCAACCCTCGGCGGGGTCTGTCTCAATGTCGGCTGCATACCGTCCAAGGCCCTGCTGCATGCCGCTGCGACCATCGACGAGGCCGCCCACGCCACCGATTACGGCATCGTCTTCGGCGAGCCGCAGATCGATCTCGATGGCCTGCGCCGCTACAAGCAGAACGTCGTCGGTCAACTCACCAAGGGGCTGGCGGGCATGGCCAAGCAGCGCAAGCTGCGCACCGTTCATGGTGTCGGTCGGTTCGTCTCGCCCCACGAGATCGAGGTGACCGGTGCCGAGGGCAGCCATCTGGTCCGATTCGAGCAGTGCATCATCGCGGCCGGCAGCCAGCCGGTAAAGCTGCCGGGCTTCCCGTGGCACGACCCACGGGTGATGGACTCGACCGATGCGCTCGAACTGACCGACATTCCCAAGCGCCTGCTGGTGATCGGCGGCGGCATCATCGGTCTGGAAATGGCGACCGTCTACCGCGCGCTCGGCAGCGCGGTCACCGTGGTCGAACTGATGGATCAGCTCATGCCCGGCGCCGATCGCGATCTGGTCAAGCCGCTGGCCGATCGACTCAAGAAACAGGGGGTCGCGATTCATCTCGGCGTGAAGGCCGCACACGTGGAAGCGCGCGACGATGGCATCGAGGTCGGCTTCGAGGGCGCGAGCGTACCCGCCACGACCGGGTTCGATCGGGTACTGGTTTCGGTCGGTCGTGTCCCGAACGGTGGTCGGCTGGGCGCCGATCGGGCCGGGGTCGCCGTGACCGAGCGCGGCTTCATCCCGGTCGATCGCCAGATGCGCACCAGCCAGTCACACATCTTCGCCATCGGCGACCTGATCGGCCAGCCGATGCTGGCGCACAAGGCGACCCACGAGGGCAAGCTGGCCGCCGAGGTCGCTGCCGGTGAGCCGCGCGAATGGCTGGCACGGGTGATTCCCAGCGTCGCCTACACCGACCCGGAAATCGCCTGGGTCGGCGTCACCGAGACCGAAGCCAAGGCCAAGGGCCTGGCCATCGAGGTCGGAAAATTCCCCTGGGCGGCCAGTGGCCGGGCGATCGGCATCGGCCGTACCGAAGGCTTCACCAAGCTGATCTTCGACCCCGACAGCCATCGGGTGATCGGCGCCGGCATCGTCGGCCCGCATGCCGGTGATCTGATCGCCGAACTGGCCCTGGCCATCGAGATGGGTTGTGAGGCCAGCGACATCGGCCATACCGTCCACCCGCATCCGACGCTCAGCGAGTCGGTGGCGATGGCGGCCGAGGTGTACGAAGGCACGATCACCGATCTGTACATCCCCAAGCGCAGGTGAGTGGTCGGGGCTCGGCGCGCGCCGAGCCAGACGCCGGCTGTCCGGCGCCGGGCGTGATCGGCCGAACCAGCGATCAGCCGGCGACTCAGGCCGGCATCGTCACCCTGGGCTCGGCGCCGGGCGCGGGTCGGTGGAGCGCCCGGTCGGTCGGCTCGCGCCTGCCCTGACGGCGTGCCCAGATGCGTTCGTGCAGATGGAAGGCGAGGGTGTTGCAGGCCGGCTCCACCAGGGCCAGTACCCCACCGGCCCAGATGCTGCCCGTGAAGGCATAGCCGACCGCGAAGGCGATCGTGGTGTGGACGGCGGCGAAGCTGAGGGTCTTGGCCATGGTCGGCTCCAGATGGGAACGATTCCTGTTTGCAGCGTGAGATGCGCCATTTATTCTGTCAAATAAATTGTTTTTTTCTGTCCTGATTCATGAAATGGATCAATTGTCGCGGTAGATCGGCCCGGAGCGGCGGACGCTCGGCCTGGCGCGGTCGCGTGCAACCTGTCAGTCGGCTCACCCGCTGCTTGTCCATTGCATCGGACGACTGCTATACTTTTCCGGCTTTAGGGATCGCCACCGGAAACCGTGACTCAAGCGAGCCCCAACGCCTGGCGCAACGCCATCCTGATCCCGCTCGCACAAGCTGCGGCGGGTGCTGGAACGGCTGTCTGTGCGGCGATCTGGCAAGGTTGGGATGCGGCGCGTGGCATCGGGTTCGGAGCCGCAGCCGTCACCCTCGGGTTTCTGGTCTTCGGCTGGCGGACGACCCTGCGGGCGCCCGTGGTTTCGGCCGGACGCGCATTCGTTCGGTTGATCCTCGGATCGCTGCTCAAATGGTTGATGATTGCGGCCGGCCTGGTCTGGGCCATGTCGGCCGGCAGTCAGCAACCGGTTCACGTGCTGGTCGGTGCCCTGGTGGCCTGCCTGGCGTATTTCCTCTGTCTGCCCTGGTTGCTTCGATGATCGACCTGCTGCATGCCGCCGGTGACTCGCCAAGCGAGTACGTCACCCATCATCTCAAGCATTGGACCTACTCCCTCGATGGGAGCAGCTTCTGGACCATCAACGTCGATAGCCTGCTGATGTCGATTGCGATCGGCCTGCTCGGAATGGGTCTGTTCTGGCTGGTCGGTCGGCGGGTCACCGCTGGCGTTCCGACCCGGCTCCAGGCATTCATCGAGATCACCGTCGAGTTCATCGACGGCCAAGTCCGCGACGTCTTCCACGGCGACCGCCGTTTCGTTGCGCCATTGGCGCTGACCATCTTCATCTGGATCTTCCTGATGAATGCGATGAAGATGCTGCCGGTCGATCTGCCGCCTGGGGTGGCCCACAGCATGGGCGCCGAGTATTTCCGCGCCGTTCCGACCACCGATCTCAACATCACCCTGGCGATGTCGATGACGGTGCTGATCCTGATGCTCGCCTTCGCGGTCAAGTACAAGGGCGGTTTCGGTTTCGCCAAGGAACTGTTCACCGCACCGTTCCACGCGCACGGCACCGGCATGAAGCTGCTGCTGGCACCGGCCAACTTCGGCCTCAATGTCATCGAATACCTGTCCAAGCCGGTCAGCCTGGCGATGCGACTGTTCGGCAACATGTATGCCGGCGAACTGGTGTTCCTGCTGATCGCCCTGCTCGGTGCGGCTGGCGGCAACCTGCTGCTGGAGGCCGGGCTCGGCGCCAAGGCCGGTGGCGGCCTGGCGTTCATCGGCGCGGTCCTGGCCGGTGCCGGCTGGTCGATCTTCCACATCCTGGTGATCACCCTCCAGGCGTTCATCTTCATGATTCTCTCGGTGGTCTATCTGTCGATGTCCACCGAGGCGCACTGACTCGCCGTTTCACCCTTCGTCATCCACCCATCAACCGCAACACGATCGCAAGCAAGAGGAAATCATCATGGATCTGTCCCTCGTCGCCGCCATTCAGAGCAACACCGCGCTGGCCATCGGCATCATCATCGGTCTCGGCGCCCTGGGTGCCTGTATCGGCATCGGCATCATGGGCTCGAAGTTTCTGGAATCGGCTGCCCGCCAGCCGGAACTGGTTCCGATGCTGTCTGGCCGCATGTTCCTGCTCGCCGGCCTGATCGACGCCGCGTTCATCATCGGCCTGGCCATCGCGCTGTTCTTCGCCTTCGCCAATCCGCTGCTGTCGGCGCTTGCCGGCTGACATCGGACCGTTCGCTCCGCGCGCCGTCGGCATCGCCGTCGGCGGCGGTTGTCCCGAAAACACGCCGAGAACGCGCATGGATATCAATGCAACCTTCATCGGACAGGCGCTCGCGTTCGCGATCCTGATCTGGTTTTCGTACACGTTTGTCTGGCCGCCGCTGACCAATGCCATCGATGAGCGGCAGAAGAAGATCGCCGAGGGCCTGGCGGCCGCCGAGCAGAGCAAGAAGGATCTGGCGCAGGCCGAAGACAAGGTCAACGCCGTGCTCAAGGACGCACGTGCCAAGGCCAATGAGATCATCGATCAGGCCCATCAGCGCGGCAACCAGATCATCGATCAGGCCAAGAACGAGGCGATCGCCGAGGCCAACCGCCAGAAGGCAATGGCCCAGGCCGAGATCGAAGCGGCGGCCAATCGCGCCCGTGAACAGCTTCGCGGCCAGTTCGCGGCATTGGCGATTTCCGGCGCCGAGCGTCTGCTCCAGCGGGAAATCGACCCGGCTGCCCACAAGGCCCTGCTCGAAGCGTTTGCGGCTGAACTGTGATCGCACGGGTACGGCCAGCCAGCATCGGTCGCACCGGCTCGGACATCCGAGTCGGTGCTGATCAGTCTGGCTGGCACATCCCCACATCCGAGTAACGACAGATGTCCGAACCCCTCACCCTGGCCCGGCCCTATGCGCGTGCCGCATTCGCGCTGGCACGCGATCGCAACGCGCTGCCGAACTGGTCATCGGCGCTGCAATTCGCCGCTCAGGCGTCGGTCCAGCCGAGCGTCCGGGCGATCCTCGGTCATCCCGCGCTGACCGTTGATGCGCTGGTGGCCCTGCTCGCCCCCGATGGTGCCGACCCGGTGTTCCAGAGCTTTCTGCGCACGCTGGCCGAGAATCGTCGGCTGATCCTGCTGCCCGAGATCGCCGAACTCTACGCAGCGCTGCGCGCGGAGTCCGAGCAGATCGTCAAGGCCCAGGTGGTCACCGCTGCCCCGGCCGATGCCGACCAGCTTGCCCGGATCCGGGATGGCCTGCGCCGCCGCTTTGGTCGAGAGGTCGAGGTCGAGACCTCGATCGACCCGGACCTGATCGGCGGCGTGCTGGTACGCGCCGGTGATGTGGTCATCGACGGCTCGGTGCGCAGCAAGTTGGCCCGGCTGCGCACGGCCCTGGTCCAGTGATGGGCGACGCTCCGGCCTTTCCACACGCCACGAATTTCAAATCGCACCTCTCGCCAAAGTAACCCCGGGCCTCCCGCAACGACGCCCGACCCAAGGAAACGACAATGGCTACCACCCAGCTCAACCCGTCCGAAATCAGTGAACTGATCAAGACCCGCATCGAGAAGGCGCAACTCGGCGCCGAGGCCCGCAACCAGGGCACGCTGACCTCGGTGTCGGATGGCATCGTTCGTGTCCACGGCCTGGCCGATGTGATGCAGGGCGAAATGATCGAACTGCCGAACGACACCTTCGCACTCGCTCTCAACCTGGAGCGCGACTCGGTCGGCGCCGTGGTGCTCGGCGATTATGAGCACCTGCGCGAAGGCGATACCGCCAAGACCACCGGTCGCATTCTCGAAGTGCCGGTCGGCCCCGGCCTGCTCGGTCGCGTGGTCGATGCCCTGGGTCGGCCGATCGACGGCAAGGGCGCCATCGACGCCATCGCCACCGCGCCGGTCGAGAAGGTCGCGCCGGGCGTGATCTGGCGCAAATCGGTGTCACAGCCGGTGCAGACCGGCTACAAGTCGGTCGACTCGATGATCCCGATCGGTCGCGGTCAGCGCGAACTGATCATCGGTGACCGTCAGACCGGCAAGACTGCCCTGGCGGTGGACGCGATCATCAATCAGAAGGGCACCGGCATCAAGTGCATCTACGTGGCGATCGGCCAGAAGGCCAGTTCGATCGCCAGCGTGGTGCGCAAGCTGGAAGAGAACGGCGCCATGGCCCACACCATCGTGGTCGCCGCGACCGCCTCGGAGTCGGCCGCCATGCAGTACATCAGCGCCTACTCCGGCTGCACCATGGGCGAATACTTCCGCGATCGTGGCGAAGACGCCCTGATCATCTACGACGACCTGTCCAAGCAGGCGGTCGCCTACCGGCAGATTTCCCTGTTGCTGCGCCGTCCGCCGGGCCGC
>DIHI01000061.1:19526-20150 GCA_002420085.1 Lysobacterales bacterium UBA5700
CGGTCAAGGGCAAGACCGGTTCGTTGACCGCCCTGCCGATCATCGAGACCCAGGCCGGCGACGTGTCCGCCTTCGTGCCGACCAATGTCATCTCGATTACCGATGGCCAGATCTTCCTGGAAACCGACCTGTTCAATGCCGGCATCCGCCCGGCGGTGAACGCCGGCATCTCGGTCTCGCGCGTCGGTGGCGCCGCCCAGACCAAGATCATGAAGAAGCTGTCCGGCGGCATCCGCATCTCGCTGGCGCAATACCGCGAACTGGCCGCCTTCTCGCAGTTCGCATCCGATCTCGACGAAGCCACCCGCAAGCAGCTTGAGCGCGGCCAGCGGGTCACTGAACTGATGAAGCAGCTTCAGTACGCCCCGATGAGCATCGCCCAGATGGCCCTGTCGATCTATGCCGTCAACGAGGGCTATCTCGACGATGTGGCCTTGAACAAGGTCATCCCGTTCGAGAGCGGCCTGCACGCCCATTTCAGCAACACCCGAGGCGCCCTGATGGAACGGATCACCCTGACCGGCGACTGGAACGACGAAATCGAAGCCGAGTTCAAGGCCGGCATCGGTGAGTTCAAGGCGACCGGCTCATACTGAGCCGGCGAGAATCGTAAGAGCTGGGAAT
>DIHI01000061.1:20335-21995 GCA_002420085.1 Lysobacterales bacterium UBA5700
AAGCAAGCAAAGCGAGCAAGCACATGGCCAGCGGCCGCGAAATCAAAACCAAGATCAAGAGCGTCCAGAACACCCGCAAGGTGACCCGTGCGCTGGAGATGGTCTCGGCGTCGAAGATCCGCAAGGCGCAGGATCGGATGAAGGCGTCGCGGCCCTACGCCCGGTTGATGCGTCAGGTGATCGGCCACATCGCCCAGGCCAATTCGGAATACAAGCACCCGTTCCTGGTCGAACGGCCGGACACCCGGCGCGTCGGCTACATCATCGTCTCGACCGATCGCGGTCTGTGCGGCGGCCTGAATTCCAGCCTGTTCCGCACCGTACTCGCCGACATCCGGCGCTGGCAGGACGCGGGCGTCGAGGTCGATCTGGTCTGCATCGGCCAGAAAGCCACCGCGTTCTTCCGTCGGCTGAAACTGCCGATGCTGGCATCGGTGACCCACCTTGGCGAGAAGCCGCAGCTTGCCCAGTTGATCGGCGTCGTCAAGGTCATGCTGGACGGCTACAGCGAGGGCCGGATCGACCGTGTCCAGCTTTGCTACAACGATTTCGTCAACACCATGACCCAGCGCAACACCATCGATGCACTGTTGCCGCTGCCTCCGAGCGACGATCTGGAGACCCGCCACCAGTGGGATTATCTCTATGAACCGAGCGCCGAGCAGGTGCTGGGCGAGGTGCTGACCCGTTACATCGAATCGGTGGTCTATCAGGCCGTGCTGGAGAACCTCGCCTCCGAGCATGCTGCTCGGATGGTGGCGATGAAGGCGGCCTCCGACAATGCCAGCAAGCTGATCGACACGTTGAACCTGATCTACAACAAGGCCCGCCAGGCGGCGATCACCCAGGAAATCTCCGAGATCGTGGGCGGTGCGGCGGCGGTCTGATCAGGGCCGGCTTTCGGGATTCGGGATGTGCAAGGACCAGAAGCGATGTTCGTCTACCCAGGCCGGGATCGTGCCTTGAACGAACCTCGAAGCTCGAATCTCCAGTCGTAAAGAATGATGCACAGCGATATCTCGCCAGATTGCACAGAAATCAGTTAACGGAGCAAATCAATGAACCAAGGCAAGATCGTTCAAATCATCGGCGCCGTCGTCGACGTCGAATTTCCGCGTCAGGATGTGCCGAAGGTCTATGACGCGCTCAAGGTCGAAGGCACGGAGATCACCCTCGAAGTCCAGCAGCAGTTGGGTGACGGCATCGTCCGCACCATTGCCCTGGGTTCCACCGATGGTCTGCGGCGCAACCTGATTGCCAGCAATACCGGACGGGCGATTTCGGTTCCGGTCGGTGCAGGCACCCTGGGCCGGATCATGGACGTGCTGGGCAATGCCATCGACGAGGCTGGCCCGGTCGCCGCGTCCGATCATTGGGAAATCCACCGTGCCGCACCGTCCTACGAGGATCAGGCGGCTGCCGAGGAACTGCTGGAAACCGGCATCAAGGTCATCGACCTGATGTGCCCGTTCGCCAAGGGCGGCAAGGTCGGCCTGTTCGGCGGCGCCGGCGTCGGCAAGACGGTCAACATGATGGAACTGATCAACAACATCGCCAAGGAGCATTCCGGCCTGTCGGTGTTCGCGGGCGTTGGTGAGCGCACCCGCGAGGGCAACGATTTCTACCACGAAATGAAGGACTCCAATGTCCTCGACAAGGT
>DIHI01000109.1:0-3449 GCA_002420085.1 Lysobacterales bacterium UBA5700
TTCGGAAACGGATTGGGCTTCTGAAACACCATGCCGATACGCATCCGGGTCTCGATCGGATCGACCTGGGGCGAGAGCAGATCGAGGTTTTCCGGATGCAGCACGATGCTGCCCTCGTAGCGGCTGCCCGGATACAGATCATGCATCCGGTTGAAGCAGCGCAGCAGGGTCGATTTACCGCAACCGGACGGGCCGATCAGGGCAGTGACCTCGTTCTCGGCGACACTCAGGCTGACGTTCTTCAAGGCGCGGAAATCCCCGTAGTAGAACGACAGATCGTGGACCTTGGCCTTGGTGGCGGACATCGGGTTGTTCATCGGGTCACCATTTGATGCGCTGGCGGGCGCGGTAGCGCAGCCAGATCGCGGTGGCATTCATCAACAGGGTCATCGCCACGAGCACCACGCCCGCAGCGGCGGCATTGGTATGGAAATCCGGGTCCGGCCGGCTGATCCAGTTGAACATCTGGATCGGCATCACCGTGAACGGTGAGAACAGCCAGTCGAAGTTGAGAAACGGCGGCGTGGCAGTCACTGGTGCCGGTGGCAGGAAGGCGATGAAGGTCAGCGCGCCGATGGTGATGATCGGGGCAGTCTCGCCGATCGCCCGCGACAGGCCGATGATCACCCCGGTCAGAATGCCGGCCGCCGAATACGGCAGGACGTGATAGCGCACGGTCTGCCATTTCGACGCACCCAGTCCGTAGGAGGCTTCCCGGATCGACTGCGGAATGGCCCGGATCGCCTCACGGGTGGATACGATCACCACGGGCAGGATCATCATGCCGAGCGTCAGCCCGGCGGTCAGCACGCTCTCGCCGAGACTGAACTGGTAGACCAGCAGGCCCAGGGCCAGCAGACCGTAGATGATCGAGGGCACGCCAGCCAGGTTGGTCACGTTGATTTCGATCAGATCGGCGAGTTTGCCCTTGCGGGCGTACTCCTCCAGATAGATGCCGGCCGCCACACCCACTGGCACGGCGGCCAGGGCGGTCACCAGCATGACCAGCAGACTGCCGACCCAGGCCGACAGGATGCCGGCCGAGCCGGCCCGGCGGGAGGGGAAACTGGTGAAGAAATCGCCGCTGATGCGCGCGGCACCGTCGATCACCAGTTGGCCAAACAGGGCGAACAGCACCAGCAGCGACAGCAGCATCACCAGCAGGCCGAGAATCTCGAAACCCATGTCCTTGATCTTGTGCCGACCGATCAGGCGGCTCATTTCATCGCGGGTCAGGCCCATGTCAGTACGCCTCGCGGAACCGTTTGCGCGCCCAGTGGCCAAGCAGGTTGAACACCAGGGTGATGATCAGCAGGGTCAGGCCGGCAGCGAAGATGCTCTGGTAGCCCACCGAACCATGCGGCAGGTCGCCCATCGCCACCTGGACGATGAAGGCGGTGATGGTCGCTGCCGACTCGGTCGGATCGAAGGTCAGATTGGGCTGTTGGCCGGCGGCGATGGCGACCACCATGGTCTCACCGACCGCACGCGAGATCGCCAGGATGTAGGACGCCACGATACCCGAGGTCGCCGCTGGCACCACGACCCGCACCGCCGTCTGGAAGCGACTGGCGCCCATGCCGTAACTGGCCTCGCGCAGATGCATCGGCACTGCCCGCATGGCGTCCTCTGACAGCGAACTGATGTAGGGGATGATCATGATGCCGATGACGATGCCCGGCCCCAGCAGGTTGAAACCTGGCAGACCGGGAATGATCTTCTGCAGCAAGGGTGTGACGAACAGCAGCGCGAAGTAGCCGAACACCACGGTCGGCACGCCCGAAATCAGTTCCAGGATCGGCTTGACCACCTCACGCACGCGCGGCTTGGCGAATTCGCTCAGGTAGATCGCCGTGATCGTGCCGAGCGGGATCGCCACCACCAGGGCGACCAGACTGGTGGTGACCGTACCCGAGATCAGCGGCAGGATGCCGTAGCGTGGATTCTCGAACAACGGCGTCCACTGCACATCGGTCAGGAAGGTCCAGAGCGACACCCGCTCGAAGAACGCTGCCGACTCGATCAGCAATACGGCAATGATGGCGGCCGTGATCGCCACTGCCGAGAAGGCCGAGGCGAACAGCAAAGCCTCGATCACGCGCTCGCGGCTGCGTTGCCAGCGGCGATTGCCGGGCAACTTCCGGCGCTTCGGGACGCCACCTGCGGCGGCGATTGCGGGTTCGGTCATGAGCGATCCGTGGCGGACGGTCGAGCGGCGGGCGATCGAGCAGTGAGGGCGGGGGGGTCGGTCGGCCAGGCTCAGCGTGCTTCGCGGATCAGCAGATCCTCGATGCTCACGCCGATTTCGGAGTGTCCCTCGAACACCGTTCCGGTCTTGCCGGCACGGAATTTCTCACGGGCCAGCTCATAGGCGCGCGGCGGCAGCGGGATGTACTTCACTTCTTCGATCAAGGCGACGGCCTCGGTGAGGTAGAACTCGACGAAATCACGAATTTCCTGACGCTCGGCGGCAGCCTTGGCATTGACGTAGATGAAGATCGGCCGCGACAGGGGCTGGTAGGTTCCATCCATCACATGCTCGGGCGACGGCGAGATCGCCGGGGCATCCGGGTCGAGCTTGATCTTGACCGCCTTGAGCTTGTCGCGGTTTTCCTCATAGTAGGCAAAGCCGAAGAAACCGAGCGCATTGACATCCTGCGACACGCCTGTGACAAGCACATTATCGTCCTCACTGGCGGTGAAATCGCCGCGACTGGACTTGGACTTGCCATTGACCGCCTCGGTGAAGTAATCGAAGGTGCCTGAGTCGGCGCCAGCGCCGAACAGCTTCAGCGGCGCGTCCGGGAAGGCCGGATCGATCTGATTCCAATTGCCGACCACGCCTTGTGACTCGGGCGCCCACATGGTTCGCAAGTGCGCGACCGTCAGTTCCTCGGCCCAGGTGTTCTCGGGGTGAACCACCACGGTCAAGGCATCGAAGGCGACCGGCAGTTCGATGAACTCGACACCACTCTCGGCACAGGCGCGCAGTTCCTCATCGAGGATCGGCCGGGAGGCGTTGGAAATCGCAGTCTCGCCACGGCAGAACTTCTTGAAACCACCACCGGTACCGGACACACCGACGGTCACCTGCACTTCGCCGCGCCGGGTCGCCATGAACTCCTCGGCGACCGCCTCGGTGACCGGATAGACCGTGCTCGAACCATCGATCGACACCAGCACCCGCTCCTGGCGCTCACCACAGCCCGCAAGCAGGACGACGCTGGCAAAAAGGAAACCGCAAATTCTTGAATTCATGATCACAACGACTCCGTGACTGTCCAGAAAGACGAGCGTGGCGGCACCGGCAGCAACCCGGCGAGCCGATCACCCAGAACCGCGACGATCGGCCGCAATACCGGGCGAGGCAAGAATATTTCAGTAATATTTCAACTGGATGACAGTCGCCCATGATACAGGGCCAGGCGCAGTCCTCGGCTGACACGGCA
>DIHI01000109.1:3517-19497 GCA_002420085.1 Lysobacterales bacterium UBA5700
CCAGTCTGGGCGGACCAGTCGGAGTGATCCTGCCGGAACACGCCCGATCGATCGGCCCACACGATCAGGATCGAAGACCAGCCAGCGGCTACACTGTCCAGCCCGTCGATGTCCCTACGCCAGCCGTGATCAATGATCCACCGCCACCGGCCAGTACACTCGCCCTGCTGCGTGCCCTGGCAAGCCCGTCGGAGAATCCCGACAGCGCAGCCGGCGAGCCGTTGCGACTGGGCGACATCCTGGCCCAGGTCGGCGAGCGAGTCTACGGTGTTCTTCTGCTGATCGCCACCCTGCCCGCTTTCATTCCGCTGCCCTTCGGCGTCGGCGCGATCGCCGGCCCACTGGTCGCCCTGGTCGGCCTGCAACTGGCCCTGATGAAAGCCCGACCGTGGCTGCCGGCCGGACTGGCCGAACGTCGGATCGAGCGCGAACGCCTCCAGCGCTTCCTGACCCGCATCGAACCCGTGCTGACCTGGCTCGAACGGACGCTCCGGCCACGACGTGGCGAATTGCTCGATCTGCATCCGGTGCGTGCCTTCACCGGGGTGTTGCTGATCCTGATCGGCATCCTGCTGGCCCTGCCCCTGCCGCTGACCAATTACCCGTTCGGCCTGCTGCTGGTTCTGTATTGCGTCGCCCTGATCGAACACGATGGTCGGCTGCTGCTGATCGCCTGGACGATCAGCTTGGCCACCCTGCTCGGTTTCGTCATGCTGTCGGATGTGCTGGCGCACTGGCTGACCGGCTGAGGCCGCAGGAATCTGCGGTCGCCTGAACCGTCACCATCACCGTCGCCGTCGCCGCTGCGCGGTGCCGGCCGGCGGTCGGTGAGGTCGCCCTCGATCACACGATCGGCCGGATCAGCGTCCTATCACACTCAGACTCGGCCGATTGGCCAGACGCTCGCTCAACCGCTCGGCACTCATCGGCGGATCGAGCCAGTAGCCCTGGGCGCTGTTGCAGCCGAGCTTGCGCAGCACCTCGAACTGCTCGGCCGATTCGATACCCTCGGCAACCACCCCCATGCCGCGCGCATGCGCCATGGCGACGATCGCGGCGGCCAGGGAAAGATCATCGGGATCGGTGAGCACATCAGCGATGAAACTGCGGTCGATCTTGAGGCCGTCCACCGGAACCCGACGCAGGTGGCTCAGACCGGAAAAACCGGTGCCGAAGTCGTCCAGCCAGACCTCGATGCCGCGACTGCGCAGTCGCGACAGGACGATGCTGGCCTGTTCCTCGTCGGCCAGCACGGCGGTCTCGGTCAGTTCCAGATGCAGGCGATCCGGCTCCAGACCGGATTCATGCAGAGCAGCGCCGACCTGATCGACCAGCAGGCCATCGCGCAACTGGCGCGAGGACACGTTGATCGCCAGCTTCAGCGGCGTACCGTCGCGTCCACGCCAAGCCCGAGCATCCACGCAGGCACGATGCAGAACCCGAGCACCGAGCGCCTCGATGATCCCGGATTGTTCTGCCAGAGGCACGAACACCGACGGCAGCAGGATGCCGAGTTCCGGGTGCGACCAGCGCAACAGGGCCTCGACACCGATCATCGCCCGATCGGCGATTCGATAGATCGGCTGGTAGACAAGGCTCATTTCGCCACGCTGCCAGGCACCGCGCAGATCCTGCTCCAGACGCACCCGCTGCTCGACCTGACGGTCCATGCCGGCCGAGAAGAACCGGTGGGCATTCTTGCCGGCATGCTTGGCCTGATACATGGCGATATCGACATGCTTGAGCATGGCGCCGACCGTGTCGGCATCACGCGGACACAGGGTGATGCCGATCGAGGTGCCGAGCACGACCCGGCGACCGGCAATCTCGAACGGTTCGGCCAGCAGACCGACCAGGGCACTGGCCAGTTCGCCGGCCTTGGCTTCCAGTTCGCTGCCCTCGATCAGCACCACGAACTCGTCGCCACCGAAACGGGCGACCAGGGCGCTCGACCCGGCAACCTCAGGCACGCGCGTGGCCAGGCGCTCGGAAAACTCCACCAGCAGGGCATCACCGGCATCGTGACCGAGGGTGTCGTTGACCTGCTTGAAGTCATCGAGATCAAGGAACAGCAAGGCCAGTTCACCGCCGTTCTGGCGGCGCGCTTTCATCCGCTGCTCCAGACTCTCCCGGAAGGCGAGCCGATTCGGCAATTGGGTCAGGCTGTCGCTGTAGGCCATCTCACGCATCTGCCGCTCCTGCTCGGCGATGCTCTGCGACATGTGGACGAAGGCGCGCATGAGATCACCGATCTCATCCGTGCGTCGGGTATTCAGGGCAACGCTCTCGTAACGCCCCTGTTCGACCAGTCGGGCCGCGTCCGACAGGCGACGAATCGGCCAGACCAGGCCACGGCCGACCGCCAGCAGCAGGCCGAGCCCGACCAGGATCAGCAGCCCGAGCAGACCGAACTGGGCGAGCAGATGTTCATGCGCGGCATCGGCCAGCTTGCCCTCCAGCAGGGCCACCGCCGTCTGCTCGCGCGCGAGTGCGTTGGCCAGCGACAGACCAACCACGACGGTTCCAAGCTGCTCGTCACCCAACGTGATCGGCTGGCTGAATACCAGCATGTCGGGCTGCGATCCGCCGGCCTGGGGTCGATCGGCCGGCTCGGCTCCGGTCTGGCCGACCGAGCCAGCCGCAGTGATCGCGATGCCCTCGGCCGTGCCGGCCACCGGTTCGCCATACGTGGCGAAGTTGCTGCTGCCGTCGTGGATCAGCCGCCCCTGACCATCGACCACCCGCACGTAGGCGACATCGGGCTGGCGTCGAATCGTATCCAACACCTGACCGACGCCGTGCAGGTCGAAGTAGTACAACGGATTGACCAGGCGTTCGCCGGCCAATCGGCTCAGTTCGTGGCCGTGACCGCGAATCGCCTCCATCGAGGTCTCGTGCAGGCTCTGGCGGCCGAGCGCGAGGATCGCGGCATCGTTCAGACGCATCTGCCACCACAGTCCGGCCAGCACGGCGGCCACCACCGCCAGGGTCAGGCCCATGGCCATCAGGAAGCGGCATTGCAGGCCGATTCGAGGACGCCTCATTCCAGTTCCTCCCGCACCCGAGCGACGCCGTCCCCGAGTGCCACCAGCAGGCGCTCGGTTTCCCGATCGATCCGCTTGAAGCCGGTGGTATCGAAGAAACTGCGCAGAGCCGGGCCGGCTTCGGGATCATCGGCGGCACCGAGCAACACCTCGCGCAGACGCTCGGCGACCGGCTCCGGAAGGTCGGCGCGGACCAGTTCGACCGCACGCGGAAAGTGCTGGGTTCGATGGATCACCCTGAGGCGCGGTGGCGACATCGGTCGATCGAGCCCGAATGCCTGCCAGTCGAGATTGGAGAAGGCGCCGGCATCGCTCAGTCCGACCCGCACCCAGGCGAGGATGTTGTGCTCGCTGCCTGCGAACAGGTAGCCGATATTGGCCGGATCCGGCGAGTCCGACGGTGACAGCAGGGGCTCCAGATTCAACCCGGCGCCGAGGATCGACATGGCCGGCGCGTAGTAGGCACTGGTCGACGCGGCACGCTGGAGTGCCAGCGAACGGCCGCGCAGATCAGCCAGGGTGCGCACCGGACTGTCCTCGCGCACGAACACCACGGTGTGGTAGAGATCAACGCCACCGCGCTCGGTCGCCAGCAGGGTGCGGGCACCAACCCGCCGGCCGAGTTGCACCGCCATGGCCGGAGTCTCGGTGACCCAATCGACCCGGCCGCGACGCAGATAACGCTGCATCTGCAAGGCATCGCTGGCCATCAGGATGCGGCCTTCGACGATGCCGACCTCAGCCATCCTCGGCACCACGTAATCGAGCAAGGGTTTGAGCTGGCCATAGTGATGACGCGGGTCGTCGCTGATTCGACCCAGCACCAGGACACCGTCATTGCCGGATACCGGGAAGGCCATCGCGGCCAGGAGTGGAACCAGTGCCGCCAACAGCAGGCGCGCAGTCATCGACCGGACACGGACGGGGGGGAAGTCCATCGAACGATCACTCAACACGTCATCGACTCACTGGCCTGACAACCTCGCATGACGGCAACCGACGGGATATCGATGGCCGTGCCCATGATCCGATCCCGGCCCCGGTGCCGATTTCGACACGGAACCGGTACCGGCCGGCCTGGATACCGGTCGGCCGGAATCAACAGCGGCACGCCCATCACCCCGTGAAAGCCCCCCGTGAAAGCCCCTTGAACCCAAAGCACCATCGTTCCATCGGCATCGGTGCCGTCGCAGGTCGTGGATGGCATTCGACCGTACTGCGTCACCCGCCGGCATCGATCTGCTGACTGCCGGCCAAGCATGAGGCTCCGAGTATGCCCGTTCGGCAGGGTATTTACCATGTGCCAGGCGACTCGGAATCCGTCCGTTCCGCCACCGTCGGCGCTGCCGCCGGGTCCAGCCGCGCGGGGGTTCGGGCCGATCCGGGTTGATCGGCGCGCGCCAGGCTGGCCATGCGTTCGGCATCGGCCAGGATGCCGTGCAGGATGCGCAGTTCGCGCAGATCCGGCCGGGCACGAATGAACAGGCGCCGCAGCCGCTGCATGACCCGGTTTGGCGATCGGCCCTTGTGAAAATCGATCGCATCCAGGGTGTCGGCCAGATGCCCGAAGAACCGTTCCAATTGCTCGCGCGGGGCCGGTTCGACCGTGTCCATCACTGCTGCCGGCTCGGCCTCCGGATCGGCGTCGGTCAGGCCGGCCAGGCGCAGATCGGCGACCCGCAGTTCGTAGGCCAGCACCTGCACCGCCGCCGCCAGGTTCAGCGAGGCAAAGGCTGGATCGGCCGGGATGTGGACGGCGGCATCGCAGCAGTGCAATTCCCGGTTTTCCAGCCCGGTCCGCTCACGGCCGAACAACAGGGCGACCGGTCCCGAGGGCGCTTCGGCCCGCAGTCGAACCGCCGCCTGACGGGCGCTCAGTTCGGGCAAGGGTACAGTTCGACGCCGGGCCGTGCAGCCCAGCACCAGGCGACAGCCGGCGATCGCGGTTTCCAGGCGATCACACACGACCGCCGCCGTCAGCAGATCGTCGGCACCGGCCGCCAGCGCGATCGCTTCGGGATCGGGGTAGCGCTCCGGCGCAACCAGATACAGGCGATCCAGACCCATGGTCTTCATCGCTCGGGCCGCCGATCCGATGTTGCCTGGATGCTGCGTACCCACCAACACGATGCGAATTTCCGACATGGTCATTCGGCTCCAACGAGAGAACGGAAGGCCCCCGCCACGGCGACGGACCCGGTCGGCGATGATAAACTTCCCGGCCGCCGACGATCGTCGGCATCGTTCTTTCGCCAACGGGAAATCCAACGCCATGCTCAAGCCGGCGGTCAACATCATGATCAAGGCCGCACGTCAGGCCGGCACTGTCATCATTCGGCACATGAGCCGGCTCGACAGCCTGAAGATCGTCGAAAAGGCGCGCCAGGACTATGCCAGCGAAGTCGATTCCCTGGCTGAGGCCGAGATCATCCGGGAATTGAAGCGATCGTTCCCGGATTATGCCTTTCTCGCCGAGGAAAGCGGCGCGATCGGCAAGCACCGCTACACCTGGGTGATCGATCCGCTCGACGGCACCAGCAATTTTCTGCATGGCTGGCCGCATTTCTGCGTCTCGATCGCCCTGCTCGAAGGCGACGAGCCGCTGCACGGCGTGATCTACGACCCGCTGCGCAACGAACTGTTCGTCGCCAGCCGAGGCGCCGGAGCCCTGCTCAACGACCGCAAGATCCGCGTCTCCGAGCGCAAGGAACTGACCGACAGCCTGATCATCACCGGTCATGCGCCACGCGAGCGCAAGCGCCTTCCGCAACAACTGGAAACCATCCGACTGCTGCTCGAACGGGAGGGCGCCGAAGACATCCGTCGCAGTGGTTCGGCGGCGCTCGACCTCGCCTATGTCGCCTGCGGTCGGGTCGATGCTTTCTACGAAGCCGGCCTGTTGCCGTGGGACGTAGCCGCTGGCCTGTTGCTGGTCCGCGAGGCCGGCGGCCGGGTCTGTGACTTCAAGGGCAGCGCCGCGATGATGAAGAACGGCCACATCGTGGCCGGCAACATCAAGGTCTGTGACGCGCTTCAGAAGACCCTGGTCGATAGCGGCTACGCCGGTCAGGTCGCTGGCTGAAGGCGACTGCGGCGGCCATCGGTCCGCCGCCCGGCAATAGCCGCGTGGTCATCCAGGTCGTTCGGGCACGCTCACGGCTCGCCTGCGTTCGAGGCACACCTTCACCTGCCATCCGGCCGCAGCGACGCTCCGGTCGCTGCGCGGAGTGCAACGCCCACCGACGAATGGTCGCTCAGGGCCGACGAGCCAGTTCGGCCTCGTCGCGCGCCTTGGGCATCAGATCCTGCTTGGTCACCCCGAGCGAAAGCAGCAGCGGCGCGGCAAAGAAGATCGTCGAGAGCGTACCGACCACGATGCCGACGATCAGCGCCAACGCGAACCCTTCCACGGTCGGGCCGCCGAACAGGTACAGGGCAACCACGGTCAGCAGGGTGGTCAAGGAGGTCATGATCGTGCGCGACAGGGTGCTGTTGACGGCACGATTGATCACCTCGCTCGGCGCATTGCCACGGGTCGAGCGGAACAACTCGCGGACCCGGTCGAACACCACGATCTTGTCGTTCACCGAATAGCCATCGACTGCCAGAATCGCAGCCAGCACGGTCAAGTCGAAATCGAGTCCGGTGATGGCGAAGAAACCGAGCGTGACGATCACGTCGTGCAGTTCGCCGACCACGGTGGCCACCGCAAACTTCCACTCGAAGCGCATCGCGATGTAGATCATGATGCCGGACAGCACGACCAGGACCGCGATCACGCCGTTGTAGGCCAGTTCCTTGCCGACCTGGGGGCCGACGAATTCACTGCGCTTGATGGTGACCGTCTTGCCGGTCGTGCGCAGCGCTTCGTGTACCATGTTGCCGACGGCAGCATTGCGGGCATCGAGCGAGCTTTCCACCTCGCCTTCGCCCTCGATCCGCTCGGCCAGATCGGCCGACTGTTCCGGCGCCAGCCGAATCGCGAAATTGGCGGAATCGAAGCGCTGCACCAGCACGCCACGGAAACCGGCGGCTTCCAGCGCATCGACCACCTCCGCCTGCTCGGTCGGGGCATCGAAACCGGCCTCGACCAGGGTGCCGCCGGTGAAATCCAGCGCCAGGTTCAGGCCGCGCGCGGCCAGCGCGGCGATCGAGACCACCACCAGCACGATCGCGATCGCGATCGTCAACCGGCGCACACCCATGAAATCGATATTGCTGTTGGGATTGAAGAATTCCATGATCGATTCCTTGGTTGCTCAGACCGAGACGTGCTGGACCTTGCGGCCATGCCCGTAGAACAGCGTGGTGATCGCGCGACTGACCGTCACCGAGGTGAACATCGAGGTCAGCACCCCGAAGAACAGCACCACGGCGAAACCGCGCACCGGGCCGCTGCCGAAGCCGAACAGGGCCATGGCGGCGATCAGCTTGGTTACGTTGGAATCGAGGATGACCGTCCAGGCACGCTCGTAGCCGGCCTTGATACTGGCGATCGGCGTATTGCCGAGTCGCAGTTCCTCACGGATGCGCTCACCGATCAGAACGTTGCCGTCGATCGCCATGCCGAGCGTCAGCACGATGCCGGCGATGCCGGGCATGGTCAGGGTGGCATTGACCATCGACAGCACCGCCGCCAGCAAGGTGAGGTTGGCGAACAGGGCGATCACGGCGATCAGCCCGAACCAGCGGTAGTAGACGATCATCAGGGCACACACGGCGAGGAAGCCCATCACGATCGCCCGCGCGCCGGCCTCGATGTTTTCCTTGCCGAGCGAGGGACCGATCACCCGCTCCTCGATGATGTCGATCGGCGCGGACAGCGCGCCGGCGCGCAGCAGCAGGGCCAACTCGGCGGCCTCTTTGGGGCTGTCGAGACCCGTGGTACGAAATTCGCGACCGAACACACCAAGAATATTGGCGACCGAGATGACTTCCTCGCGGACACGAACCGTGCGCACTTCCTGCCCATCGACCATTCGGGTCTCCGGCACCCGCTCGATGAACACCACGGCCATGCCGCGACCGACATTTTCAACGGTGAAATCGAGCATGCGCTGACCGCCGACGGCATTCAGCCGCACCGAGACCATGGGCGTTCCGCCCTCGCTGTCGATGCCGGATCGAGCATAGATCAACTGATCGCCGGAAGCGATCACCCGTCGCGACAACAGCACCGGGATCGGCTTGCCGTCAATGCCGATTTGACGCTGGTAATACAGCCGGGCATCGGCCGGCACCCGGCCGGTCTGGGCGGCGCTGTAGGGGTCGCCATCGACCACGGCACGGTATTCGAGGGTTGCGGTCGCACCCAGCACCTTCTTGGCCAGCGCGGTGTCCTGGACGCCCGGCAACTGGACCACGATCCGGCTCGCACCCTGGCGCTGGATGATCGGCTCGGCGACCCCGAGTTCGTTGATGCGATTGCGCAGGGTGCCGAGGTTCTGCTCGATGGCATTGTCGGTGATGGTACGCAGTTCGGCCTCCGACAGGGTCGCCAGCAGGGTCGGGGTCTCGGCGGTCACCGGTGTCAACTGCAACTCGGGCAGGGAGCGGGCGATCAAACCGGCCAGCCGCTCCATGTCCTCGGCGCTGCGCGCCCGCACGGTGATGCCGTTGGCGCCGCGCACGGCATCGACACCACGCAATTTTTCCTCACGCGCCAGCGCCCGGATATCGTCGGCAGCGGCATTTTCATGCTTTTCCACCGCCGCCCGCTGATCGACTTCCATCAGGAAGTGGACCCCACCCTGGAGGTCCAGACCCAGCAGCATCGGGGTCGCGGCGATGGCGTTCAGCCAGCCGGGCACGGTCGAGGCGAGGTTGAGAGCGACCGTGTAGCGGTTGCCCAGTTCGCCGCGCAGCAGATCGGACGCCTTCAACTGGCTATCGGCATCGCTCAGTCGGACCATCATCCGATCACCGTCGGCCGTCAGCAGTTTGGGCACGATCCCGGCCGTGTCGAGCAAGCCGGAGACCCGCTCCCGCAACGCATCGTCGATGACCGCACCGCGGTTGGCGCTGATCTGGACGGCTGGATCCTGGGGATAGATGTTGGGAATCGCATAGACGATTCCGAAGATCACGATGAGCGCAACCAGCGCGTACTTCCAACGGGGAAAATCGAGCATGACGGGCGGCCGACGGCGGCCGCCGAAGCGGCCAGGAATGTCTCAGGTGGGGTCGGCTCAGGCCGACTTCAATGTGCCCTTGGGCAGGACGGCGGTAATCGCGTGCCGTTGCAGCTTGACCTTGACACCGTCGGCGATTTCCAGGGTGACGAAACCGTCGCTCAAATCGTCGATCCGGCCGAGCAGACCACCGGCCGCGACCACTTCATCGCCACGGGCCAGTTTGGCGACCATGTCGCGGTGTTCCTTGGCACGCTTGGCCTGCGGTCGAATCAGGAAGAAATAGAACACCAGGGCAAACACCGCCAGCATGATCAGCGGCGAGAGCGGATTGGGTTGGCCAGCAGCAGCGGCATGGGCCGGGGAAACAAAAAGATCGAGCAGGTTCATGGCAGGTCCACCTGGATGCAGCGAATCGAGCGGGCCAGTATGCCATGGCCTCGCGGCCAGCGCTGGCAGCACCTCGTTGACACCACCCCGATCGCGGCCCGATCACGGCCCGATCACGGCCCGATCACGAGCCGATCGCGGATCGTCGGCTGGCATTGTCACGTCCCAGATCGCAGAATGGCGTCTGACCTCACAGCCACGGAGCCGACCATGCGCATGCTGATCCGGATTGCCGGTGTTCTTCTGGTTCTGGTGGCGATCGTCGCGGTCGCCGTCTGGTGGTTGGTCGATGCCGAGGCTCTGCGCCCGCGCGTGGAGGCGGCGCTGACGACGGCGGTGGCACGCGAGGTACGGATCGAACGGATGGAGTTGTCGCTGACCCGACTGGCGCTGACCGCCGAAGGGATTTCGATTGCCGAGGATGCCGCCTTCGGCGGCGAGCCGTTCGTCGCGGCGGACCGTCTGGCGATTGCGGTCGCCTGGTGGCCGTTGTTGACCGAACAGCGCCTGCATGTGTACTCGCTGGCGCTGACCGAGCCGCGCATCCGCCTCGTCCAAAACCGCAAGGGCCAATGGAACTTCGCCAGCCTGGGCGCGACCCCGACCGCAGCACCGGCCGAGCCGATCGACTTGACGGCGATCGCGATCGAATCGATTCGGGTGGCCGATGGCCAGGTATCGATCCAGCGCGCCGGCCGGCCGGAGCGGCTCTATCGCGGCCTGTCATTGCAACTCGACGACCTCGCGCCAGGGGTAGCGACACCATTCCGGATCGCCGTGCAACCGGCCAGCGGCGGCCGTCTGGTCCTGTCCGGAGAGGCCGGGCCGTTCGATCCGGGCGCCCTGACCGCGACCCCGGTGACCGCTCGGGTCGAACTGGCCGGTGTCGATCTGGCCCGTCTATCGCAGGAAATGGAGGCCGACGACTCGGGCCTGTCCGGCATTGCCGGATTCGACAGCGATCTGCGGATCGCCGACGGCCGCCTGAGTTCGACCGGTGAGATCGAAATCGCCGGGCTGCGGCTGATCGAATCCGGCGCCGCTGCCAGCCAGCCGGCGCGCATCCGCTATGCCCTCGACTACGGACTTCAGGAGCAACGCGGCCGGGTACAGGACGGGCGACTGGTGATCGGCGAGGCCGATCTTTCCCTGACCGGCCGCTTCGATCTGCGCGGCAACTCGCCTCGGCTGGACATGGTGCTGGAAGGCCGCGAAGTTCCGGTCGATGGTCTGCAAGCGCTACTGCCGATGCTGGCGATCGCCCTGCCCGAGGATTCCCGCCTGGCCGGCGGCCATGCCAGCGCCCGGCTGCACTTGAGCGGCCCATCGGATGCCCTGGTCATCGCCGGACCGGTTGCGCTGCGCGACAGTCGACTGGTCGGCTTCGGCATCGGCGAGCGACTCGGCGCAGCGATGGCGATCGCCGGCCTGCGCGCGCCTGCCGACACCGTCCTGCGCAGCGCCGACAGCGATCTGCGGATCGACGCCAGTGGTGTGGCGCTGTCGGCGATCCGGGCCGAGATCGCAGAATTCGGACGGCTGGAAGGCGACGGCCGGATCAGCCCGGAGCAGATGCTGGACTTTCGTTTTGTCGCCCGGCTGGCCGAGGAAGCGATCGCCGACAGCGGTCTCGGGGGGCGTTTCGGGGCGGCCCTGGAAACGGCCCTGCGACGCGGCAGCAGCGATGGCATCGCCTTCAAGGTGGCCGGCAGCGCCACCGAACCAAGCTTCTCGGTCGATCAGCGCAGCCTGGCCAAACTGGGTGCCGGTGCCCTGCTCGGCGCCGCATTGGCCGGCAGCAGTGCCGATGGCCAGCCGGCCGAGGGCGAATCAACCCCGCCGACCGACCTGCGCTCGACCACCGATGCGCTCAAGCAGAAGGCGGTCGAGTCGCTGTTCAAGCGGCTTGGCGGCCGGCAGAAGACTCAGGACGACTCGGCCGACGAGGAGGCCGAAGGCGACGAGGGCGGCGGTTGACCACCCTCGGCAGCGGCCAGCGGGTGCAGCCAGGTGGCATCGCCGTCGCGGTAACGCTCGTGTTTCCAGATCGCGACATCGGCCTTGATGGCATCGATGATCCAGCGATTGCCGGCATAGACGGCATCGCGGTGGCCGGCACTGACCCCAACCCAGACCGCCAGTTCACCGATGGCCAACTCGCCGACCCGATGCACGGCGAACGCCTGGATGAGCCCGAAGCGACCCATCGCCTCGGCCAGGATGCGCTCGCCTTCGCGTTCGGCCAGATCGCGATAGGCGTCATAGCGCAGACCGGTCACTGCCCGACCGCCGTGCTGGTTGCGCACCCGACCCTCGAACGCCAGCCAGGCACCGGCCGCCGGATCGGCCAGACGCGCCTGCCAGGCGGCGACATCGATCGGGTCGGCGCTGATCTCGAAGCGCCTCATCCGCCCGACACCGGTGGAATGAAGGCGATTTCGGCACCGGGCTGGAAGCCGTCGTGCCAGCGCGCGAACGCACCATCGACCGCCACCCGGAGTTGCTCGATCGGCCAGAGCAGACCGAGTTCGGCGGCGCGCTCGCGATAGAACTCGGCGAGCGTCGGCGCTGCACTGCTGACCTGCTCGCGGTCGCGCCCGGCGGCCTCGGCCATGGCGGCGAAATACAGCACGGTCACCTGTCGGGTCATCGGTTCACTCCGCATCGCTGGAAAAATCACGCTTGCCGCCGCGCTTGCCGCGCAGCCGGGCCGGACCGATGACCATGCCATGACCGAGTGCCTTGCACATGTCGTACACGGTCAATGCCGCAACCGTCACGCCGGTCAGCGCCTCCATCTCGACCCCGGTCCGATGCCGGGTGCGGACCCGGCAACGGATGTCGAGCACGGTCGCAGACCGCCACTCGACAGCGAACTGGCAACCATCGATCGGCAACGGATGACAGAACGGAATCAGGTCCGGACAGCGCTTCACCGCCAGGGTGCCGGCGACCACGGCGACATCGATGACCGCACCCTTGGCCGTGCGCAGTTCAGTCTCGCGCAAGCGCGCCGCCATCACCGCCGGGAAACGGACCCGGCACTCGGCCTCGGCGCTGCGGTCGCTGTCGACCTTGTCGCCGACATCGACCATGGTCGGCCGACCGGCCGAATCGAGGTGGCTCAGCCGATCGTCCCCGGACCGTGTGCGGGCTCGGGACCGAGGCTGTGGCGGGGACTCGGATCGACGCATTCAACCTCCGATCATGAACATTTCGATGCGCCGACCGGCGCCACTGGTGGACTCGCTGCGTCGTTCGGCACGAAGCTCGCTGTAGCGGTCGCCACGCGCCTGCCAGACCGTGCGAATGGCAGCATCCAGGTCAGCGTCGTCACCCTCCAGGCAGGGCCTGAGATCGACCCCATCGGCAGCGAACAGGCAACCGAACAGACGACCATCGGCCGACAGCCGGGCTCGCTGGCAGTCGCCGCAGAACGGTACGCTGATCGAACTGACGAAACCGATCTCGCCGGCCCCATCGATGAAGGCATAGCGCTCGGCGACCTCGCCACGATAGCTCGGCGCCACCGGCCGGAGCGGCCAGTGGGCGGCGATCCGACCCAGCAACTCGGCGGACGGCACGACATCACTCGACCGCCAGCCGTTGCAGGTGCCGACATCCATGTACTCGATGAACCGCACGACATGGCCTGTGCCCCGGAAGCGCTCCAGCAGGGGCAGGACGTCGTCCTCATTGACCCCGCGCTGGACCACGCAATTGATCTTGATCGCCCCGAAACCGGCGGCTTCGGCAGCCGCGAGACCGGCCAGCACATCGTCGAGTCGCCCGCGTCCGCCCGACAACCGGGCAAAGCGCACCGGATCGAGGCTATCGAGGCTGACCGTCAGGCGATGCAGGCCGGCCCGCCGCAGGGCCTGGGCACGACCGGCGAGCAGGCTGCCATTGCTGGTCAGGGCCAGATCGAACACCCCGGGAATGGCGGCCAGGCGGCCGACCAGATCTTCGAGCCCCTTGCGCAGCAGCGGCTCGCCGCCGGTCAGACGGACCTTGCCGACCCCGAGCCGGACGAAGGCGCGAACCAGCCGCTCGATCTCGCCGAAATCGAGCCGGCCGTCGGCATCGCTGCCCAGCGACTCTGGCGTGCCATCGGCCGGCATGCAGTAGGGGCAACGGAAATTGCAGGCATCGATCACCGACACCCGAAGATCGCGCAACGGCCGTCCCAGGCGATCGCGCACCGGCTCCGCATTCGGTCGCAGCAGCGCGTTCATGCCGGCGTCTCGCTCGCCAACGGCTCCGCCAGGGCGTAGATCGCGCCTTGCTCGGCCACCGCGAAACCGCGCGCCGCCATTGCCGCCCCGGCATCGGCATTGGCATAGTGGTACAGCAACAGGCGGTCGAGCAGGTCTTGCGGGTAGTCGCGCTGCAATTCATCCAGGCCGCTGTGGGCCGGATTGCCGTGCAGATCACAGTCATGAGCGATCCGTTCGCCCTGATCGGCCACCTGGCGCAACACCTCGACGATCGGACGGGTATCACCGGTGTAGACCAGGCTGCCCGGCAGGCGCAGCCCGAAGGCACTGCCCGGTGGTCCGTGGCGGACCGGAAACACCTGAAAACGCTGGCCATCGAGCCAGAAACGATCAACCACCGGCAACAGTCGAAACGGATCCCAGAAATTGCAGCCGCCCTCGGCGGTGACGCCGGGATATTCGCCAACCCGAGCGTGCAGCACGGCGATCAGGGTCGAAGGCACGAACACCTGGGGTGACACGCCGGCCGCACCGAACCGGACCCGAGCGAACAGGGTCTCCATGCCACCGATGTGGTCGAAGTGGCAGTGGGTAATGAACAGAGCACGCGGCGGCCCCCCGTACTGACGGCAGTAGGCATCGATTGCCAGCGGTCCGCAATCGATCATCAGCATGGGCTCGCCATCGCGCTCGATCACCACGCTGGCATTGCCGAGCGCCGGGGCAGCGGCATTGCCGACGCCGAGGAAGCGCACCGCCCAGTTCACCGGTGGCCCCCGGTCAACACGGCCTGATAGCCGGCCGACAGCCGGGCAAAGCGCTCATCCAGCACACCCGCATCGAGATCGGGCCGCACCCTGGCCAGCGATCTGCGCAGACGTGCCAGTGTGGCCAAACACCAGCGCCCCGGTCTGGCCATGATTCGGCCCCGATCGAAATCGATCACATGCACCTGTCCTGCTCCATCCATGAGGATATTGTGGGCGTTGAGGTCGGCGTGGAAAACCCGGCAGCGATGAAACTGCGCCAGGGCCGCTCCGATGGCCGGCCAGTCCGGCACATCCGGTGAAACCCGCAACTGATCGGCGAGCGAACGGGCCGACTCGATCCGCTCGACCAGGATCGCCGCACGATAGGCGATGCCGCGTCGCAGATAGCCCGCCGCCAGCGGCCTGGGCACTGGCAGACCGAGTTCGGACATTCGGCACAACAGGGCGAACTCGCGCAGACTGCGCACCCGACGCTCGCCCAGGTACAGATAGCGGTCGGTGATCAGCCGCGCGACCAGACCGCCGCGTCGATACTGACGCAGCACGCCCCGCCCGAACTCGGCCTCGACGAACCAGGCACTGCCACGCCCCCCCGAGCCGACCACCACCGAACCGGGCCAGCGGCCGGGATCGAGTCGATCGAAATGATCGATGTCGAGGCGCGTGCGGTCGCAGACCACCGCACCAACGCCGTCACGGCCGACGAATCGATGGTGTTGGCAGTGCGGGTTCATCTGGATCGAATCCAACCTGGCCACGTCGGCAACATGGCCGGTCAGTGTATGCGAGCGATCCACCCCAGTGCGACCGAAATCGAGACGGCCGGAGCTCGACCTGCGCGTGAGTCCGACCGGACACCTGCCGGCGGCATCGGCACCCGGTCAGGTTCGCCGCCGCTGGCCGAGCGCGCGTCTCAGGCCCGCACTTCGCGATAGGGCCGGTAGCTCTTCTCTTCGACCAGGGCCGAGCCCAGGGCGACATTGATCTCGCGCTTGATCCGTGCCCGTTCGTCGTTCTCGAAATACACCGAGCGCGCCAGACGGATGAAGTCGGCATCGAATGCCTGGGCATGCTCCTTCTCGCGAATGGCATCCTCGATGTCCCAGAGCCGCTCGTTGACCTCACGCAGACGCCGCCGCAGTTCGCCGATGTCGCGTGCCGAGGCTGGATGGGCGGCCCAGGTGGCGACCAGGGCGTCCAACTCGCGCCGGACATTGGCGCGCTTCTCGGGTTCGGCGATGCGCTCGGACTTGATGGCGAGGATGGCAATCTTGTCGAGCAGTTCGCCGAACGAAACCGGAACCCGTATCTCGGACATGACGATCTCGGCACAGCGGTCGGGCCGAACCTGACCGGCATCGGTCGCGATGACCGACGGCAGGACGGCGTGCAGGGGAATGCAACGGTTGGCGGAGAGGGTGGGATTCG